>JBKOUS010000024.1:0-12747 GCA_046723505.1 Actinomycetota bacterium | reverse complement strand
CGCGATCGACTGGAGTTATGACCTCCTGGAGGAGGAGGAGCGTGCGCTGCTCCGACGCCTGGCAGTCTTCGCTGGCAGCTGGACCGTCGATGCCGCCATGGCCGTTTGTTCTGAGTCTCGGGTTGAAGCCGAAGACGTTCTGGACCTGCTTGGGCGGCTGGTCGACAAGTCATTGGTTGTGGTCATGGAAGGCGTGGAGGAGAACCGCTTCGGGCTATTGGAGACAATCCGCCAATACGGGCGTGAACGTTTGCTGGAGGCCGGCGAAGCGGATCTGATTGAAGCGGCGCATCGGGACTGGTGCCGTTCGCTGGTCGAAACAGCAGCGGCCCAGCTGCGCGGGGGCGCGGAGCAGGTGCGGTGGCTGGAGTCATTGGAGACGGATCGCGCCAACATCTCGGCGGCTTTGGAGTCGGCCATCGCCAGCGGCGACGCAATGACCAGTCTGAGGATCGCCGTGGGCGCGGCGTGGTTCTGGTACCTCCGCGGCCATTGGGACGAAGCCGGCCGGTGGCTTGGGCAGAGTCTTGCTATTGAGGGCGCAGACCCGAAGTTTCGAGCAGAGGGTGGAGCCTGGGCGGCACTGTTTCATTGGAGGCGGGAAGAGACCGATGCGGCCAAGAGCCATGCCCAAAGCAGCCTATCGACCCTAGACGGCAGCGGCACCGACGGCGAGGGCCTCTCGCTTTTGGTGCTGAGTCTTGTGGCCATCTCAGAACGAGAACTCGACGCCGCGGAGGCTTACGGCCAGCGGGCGTTGGAAATCTTCCGGGCGCAGGACCACCGTTGGGGAGTCACCACAGCCTTGCTCGTCCTCACCCATATTGCGATGAATCGGAAATCACCAGCCTTTACCTCGCTTCTGGAGGAATCTGCAGCGCTTCTCGAGTCGGGGCCGGACCGCTGGGGAAGGGCCCACGTCCTCAACCTTCGCGGCGATGAGGCGCTCAACAATTTGGATTTGGATCGCGCGGAGGACTTGTATACCGCAAGCCACGAATTTGCCGTCGAGTTAGGAGATCGGGCTGGACAGGCTGAAAACCTGCTCGCACTCGGCCACCTTCACCTCTTGCGCGGGGAAACTGAGGAGGCTGCCCGGGCACTTCAGGAAAATCGGTCCCTGCTGGAGCAGTTGCACGATCACCACCAGTTGGCTCACGCTGACCAGGCGTTGGCACTGCTCGCAATTTCCAGCGGTCGGGACGCCGAAGGTGAGGCCCTTTTCCAGGACGTCATCAGACGGCTTAGCGAGATGGGCTTAACCATGATGGGTGGTACGTACGCGCTCAGCATTGCAGACCCCTACCGGCGAGCAGGGCGATCAAACCTTGCAAGCGCATTGCTCCGCCACGCCATGACTTTGATCAATCCAACCAGTCAGTCGGCTGAATACGCCCGGGCTAAACAACAAATGGAAGCCCTTGCTGACGTTGGAGAGGAAACAGCATGACCGGCAGTCAAAAAGCTCGCTGAGCGACGGTGAACCTGTGATTGCGCTGCTGAACACCGATATGCCGACGGTCGGTGCGAGACTCCCACTTTTCAACTCCCATCCCGTTCGATGTACCAAGGAGGAGAGCATGGCTCAGGAGTTCGATTCTTCTGACATGACTGACGTCTATCCCCAAGATGTCGAGGGTCTTCCCGACGCACTGCCGCCGGCGCTTGTTGATCTTGACGATGGAGACCTATTAGAGATGCGTATCGGACCGGTCCGAAACAGCATCGGTAGCGATCGGGTACGGATGTTGGCCTACAACGATTCGATCCCAGGGCCGGCCGTCAAGGTCAAACAGGGCACAACGGTGAGCGTGCAGGTCACTAACGATGCCGGCCTCCCCCAAACGGTGCACTGGCATGGCCTTCGGCTTGAGAACCGCTTCGACGGTGTCCCCTACGAAACGCAGGAACCGATTTCCGCTGGCGGGACCTGCACCTATCGGCTGCAATTCCCTGACCCCGGCTTGTACTGGTACCACCCCCATATCAGGGAGGACTACGGCCAAGAGCTGGGCTTGTACGGCCAAATCCTCGTGGAGCCCGCGGACCCCGACTACTGGCCCCCGGTCAATCGCGACATCATGCTGACACTTGACGACCTTCTCCTAGAAGACGGCCGCATCCCTGTCTTCCACCCATCCGGCCCAACACACACCATGATGGGACGCTTCGGAAATGTCCTCCTCGTCAACGGCCAGACCTCTCCCACCTTCAATGTCACGCTGGGCGAAGTCGTACGGCTCTACTTGACCAACACCGCGAACACGCGGCCCTTCAACATCGCCGTGGACGGCGCAAAGCTGAAACTTGTCGGAGGTGACAGCGGCCGCTACGAGCGAGAAGAGATGGTGAATTCTGTAATCATCTCCCCGTCAGAGCGCGCCATCGTCGATGCTCTATTCGACCAGCCAGGCAGCGCGATCCTCCAGAACCGAACACCCCAACACACAGCGCAACTTGCCACCTTCGCCGTACACCCCGGCGCCGCCTCCCCGCCGCTTAGAGAAAACTTCATCAAACTGCGTACCGACCCCGAGCTCACCAGGGAACGAGCGGGCCTGAGTGAGCATCTCCATCGCCGCCCCGACAAAACCCTGCAAATTGTCGGAGAGATGGACATGCGCGGAATGGGGATGGGCGACATGTAAATGCATGGGCACGAGATGCACGGCGAGGCGATGCATGGCGAGGAGATGCACGGCCAGGAGATGCACGGCCAGGAGATGCACCGCGTGGGGAAGGGTGGAATGCACGCACATGACGCCCACATGTCCGATGCGAGCCCGATAGAGGCGGAGCACGATGACAGCGCGATGCCGGCGAGTGATCATCAGGGACTCGACGGGAACCCTACGTCCGCCCAGCAGCGTGAGGTCAGGAACGGGATCGAATGGGATGACACGATGCCCGAGATGAATCTGATGTCGAGCCCAACCAACATGGTGTGGAAGCTCATCGACACTGACACCGGGGCGGTCAATCACGACATCTTCTGGCGGTTCCGAGTGGGGGATCGGGTGAAGATTCGGCTCGACAACTCAGCCGGATCCGACCATCGGATGCAGCATCCCTTCCATATTCATGGCGCGGGTCGCTTCCTCGTACTCGACCGGGGCGGGGTGCCTGAATCCAACCTCGTTTGGAAGGACACCGTTCTGGTTCGGACCGGTGAGGTCGTCAACATCTTGTTCGATGTCAGCAGTCCCGGACGCTGGATGGCTCACTGCCACATCGCCGAACACATCGAGAGTGGCATGATGTTCAGCTTCGAGGTGCTGCAGCCAGAGCCGGAGGTGATCTGGTGAGCAACAAAACTGTCGCCTTCGTGTTGTATCCGGGACTCACGCCACTTGACTTGATCGGGCCACTCCAAGTCATGAGTGGGCTGGAGGCTGTGGAAGAAGCCTTGGGATCGCCGGACCGGCACCGGGTAGTCGTAGTGGCCGAACGGCTCGATGCCTTCCCGACTGACACCCCGGCACGCATTGCCGCTTCAAACACCCTCGACGACGTCCCCGCGCCGGATGTCATCCTCGTTCCAGGTGGCGGGGCCCCCACGCTTCGCCAACTGGCGAATCCGGTACTCCTCGACTATTTGCGAGAGGCAGACCGCAACGCCGAAGTCGTGGCCTCTGTGTGCACAGGCTCCCTGCTGCTCGCAGGAGCCGGCCTCCTGCAAGGTCGCCCCGCCACCACTCACTGGGCATACCGTGGATTCCTTGACCGGCTGGGAGCGAGGTACGTCGCAGAACGCTGGGTCGAGGATGGCCGATACCTGACAGGAGCCGGCGTGTCCGCAGGCATCGACACCGCCCTGCGCCTTGCCAGCAGGTTGGCGAGCGACGAGATGTCCCGACTGGTGCAACTCGCGATCGAATACGACCCGCGCCCTCCCCTCGGTGGGATCGACTGGTCCACAGTTGACCGCGACATGCTTCGGCCAAGGGTCGAGGGCTTCGCAAAGGAGGCGCTCGGCGATAACCCGGGTTTGCTCGCCCGCCTTCTCGGCTAGCAGCGCACAGATGTCCGGTGGCGGCGGCTCTCGAGAATGATTTGCTGTATGGCGTTAACACGCCGACCCGGGAGGAAACTGGCAACGCAGCCGCACCCGCGGCGATCGAGCTGTTGGCCCAACGCTATGCCCGCGGGGAGATTGATGACGACGAGTACTTCCAGCGACGAGCTTGCTCGACTCCACCCACGCAGCGGGTCACTCGACTGATCGGGCTCGATAGGCAGGTCGTCCCAGCGCCGGGCTCGGCGCCGAGTTTGGGTCCCTGTCGCTTCCAATTCCCGTTGAGCTGCCGCAAGTGCCGTACGGATGAGCCGAGAACCGCAACATGCGACGCATATCCGGCAATGAATGGTGCGACCTTTTACCTCATCGCGCCTGGCCAGCGCGGTAGTGCTGTGTTAGGCCGGTCTGGCCGCGCGGTTTATAGATGTTCAGAACCGCGACGACGACCAGGATGCCGATGCCAACGCCTGGATGGACGATGTCTCCTCCTAGAGTCACCGCCTCGGCCTCGGTCAGCGTCCGCGCGAGCTCAGCGGTCTGGCTGACAGTAGGCATGTGCAGGAGCAACACACCAAGGGCCAGAGTGGTCAGGACGAAGGCGATGAGCACCCAATAGTGCCGTACCAATCCCCAGGAGGTGCCGATCGCCATCAGCAAGCCGGTTAGAAAGGCGAGGCATCCGAGCGGGACGATGACGGCCCAGCCAATGAGCTCCATCCCCATCCAGGCGCTGTAGACCGTCGACGCCTGTTGGCTTACCTGGGCGGCCACGGCGAGCGCCAAGTATGCGATGGCGGACCCGATCCAGCCCACCGAGCTGCAGATGTGCAGTGCTAGGGCGGCCTTGCGGATTCGGGGGACCATTTGCATCAGCAAGCGCCTCCGAGATCGGCGTCGGTAGCAGCAGCGCTAGCAGCCGTTCTTTCGCTTATGGATGATGCGGACTGGTGCCGACCGGGTCCGTGCTGGCCGCCTGTGATGAGCATGGCGACGAGCATGAGCAAAAGGACCGTCGCGGCCACCACGACGAAGACCTTGACCCAGCGAGGAATGTCAGCCAGACGGCGCGCGGACCCTTTCTGTGGTTCTTGTTCGGCTCCGGACTCGACGTCGTTCATTACGAGCTCCTCGACAGCATTTTTAAAGACAATATGTCATGAATAAGGCATAGCGTATCGGATGCGCCGAAATGTATTGTAGACATGTGCCGAGGTTGTGGACTGAGACGATCGAGACGCATCGCCGAGAGGTGCGTGACGCGATCGTAGAGACGGCCGGTCGGCTGGCCATCAGCCACGGCTTGTTGTCGGTCACCATGTCGCAGATCGCCGAAGAGACCGGCATCGGCCGGGCGACGCTCTACAAATACTTTCCCGACGTCGAGTCGATATTGGCCGTCTGGCATGAGCGTCATGTCGCGAGTCACCTTGCGCAGCTGGCCGAGATCGGTAACGCCCCTCAGAGCCCGGACATGCGGCTGCGGACGGTGTTGGTGAGGTACGCGCAGATCTGTCAAGAGCGCAGGCGGCACAGTGGCGACGAACTGGCAGCCGCGCTACACCGCACTGAGACGGTGGCCCAACTGAGGCGTCAGTTACTGGACTTAATCGCCCGTCTAATCACTGACGCAGCTGCAAGCGGCAGCGTTCGAAACGATGTGCCACCGAGCGAGCTCGCCTCGTTCAGCATCCACGCACTCGACGCCGCTAGCGACCTCACGTCGCAGGCGGCGCAGACCCGGCTGGTAGATCATCTAGTGTGGACGGCGCTCGCGGTGCCATCGGAACGGCCCTCCGGTGGCTGAACACTCGGCCGAACGGCGCGATTGGTCACCTGGCCCGTTCCTGGCACATCTCAACCAGCGTCATCGCGACACAGTGATGTTCCTGACACGCCACTTTATCGGCGACGAACAACCAACCGACGCCCAGCTTGTCGGCATCAAGGGCGATCAGCTCATGATAAGAGTGACCACGACAGGTGGCTCCCGGACAGTGCCGCTGCCGCTCACCGCAGCGGTTGCATCTCGATCCGAGCTGGTCGACCAGATAGCGGCAATGCTGCGGGCCGCTCGTGAAGCGCGGCCCGACGAACCCATCACCTCGTTGGAGGTCGACATCCCGGCCGCTCATACGGCTGGTGGCGCCCGCCACGATCGTGGACACCGCGCAGAACCGGAACCTTGATCGGCGAGCGGCAGTCCTTGGGGGAATCGCGAGCAAACCTCATCTGGCCAAGCTCGCAGTTGGCTCGAGCTCGTGGTCGGCATACAGCCCGAACTCGGCCTTGAGCCAGCCTTCAGATTCTTCTGCAAGCGGCCAACTGGTGGCGATGACTCGCGAGGCACGGCGATCGTTTGGCACGTTGGCCGCTGCGCCGCGGCCGCCAGGGCCGGGCTCAGGATGTACAGCCAGATCACAAGGCGAAGTGATGGGCTAACCGATCGCGATTCTCCTCGGTTGCTCCATGCCTGCGCTGATCCCGCTGGCTACCGTTCGTTCACACTCGGTCGGTTCAAGCCCGATGCGCTGGCCTTGTTCGATGAGCGCAGCAGTGGCCTCTTGCTCGCAGATGGCTCCGGCAGCTACTAGCCGGCCCATATTGAATGGAGCGGTATTGAGTTGGTGGTTGCGAGTGCCTTCCCTTGCGTGGGAGAGCCGCTGAAGTTCTCGGCGCAGCGCTCCAAGTCCATAGGCTCTGGACCCCTCTGGCACGGTTCTGGGTCGGGCTGGACCGCGTTCTGGGACAAGGAGCTGAATGAGCCAATCCGGGGCCAGTGCCAGCGCTACTCGCAGGGGGTTGATCCGCCCGGTGCTGCGGATCGGCCGGGCGCTGGACGGCATGCCGCTGGTGTTCGAGCTGGCCGCCGCCGCCCGGGTGCGCGCTCTCCCTGCAGCAAATTGCAGCGCGGCCGGGCGACCGCTTCCGGCTGCTCGCCGACTCGTGAGCGGGTACGCCGGCTGGCTTGGCTCGCTCGGCGGCGAAGATGCACCGCAGCGGCTGGCCCGGTCGCTGAAGGCGTCGGGCTTCCGCCCAACGAGGACGCCGCAGCAGAGGACGTCAAGGTGCGCTGGTTCATCTGTGACCAGCCAGGTGGCGGTGACGACAACCGGTGGGTGGAGCGCGACACCCAGCATCCTGGGGCAGCTCTCCGGTGACTCCTGGGACATTGTCCCGTTCACTTGGGCGGTGGACGGGCAACCAACGACCACGTGTGCCTGCCGGGCCGAGATCATCGACTGGGCTCGCGCTCAACTCCATACCCTTCCGTTTCACGATCAGATGACCGACCCCATTGACCACGAACACGTTGGCGAGAAGGGCACCGTTCTAAAACAAAGGTGTCGGTGAGGGCAGGGAGTTGGAACTGGTCACAGCATGCCCTTCATGGTCGGCGGCGCTGCTCCCTTGGCGGCCCCTCGGTGGTGGCCGCGGATGGGGCTTGGATGCACTGGAATCACGTCCTCTCCAAGGGCGTGGCGGTGTTCTTCCGGAATCGCTACGACAAGCGGTGGTGAACGTGCAGCTTCTTCTGCGCGCTGACTCGCGGTAACTGTTCGTTCACCCGGGATCCGTATCGTTCGATCAGTGAGCGACTGGATGCGGCGGCTCGCCGCCCACTACGGCCACTTCCGCAGCGAGTATCCCGAGGATCAGTTGCTGATCGTCTTCGACATCGACGGCACGATACTGGACATGCGGCACATGGTCCGTCACGTGCTGCTGTCGTTCGACCGGGCCCACGGCTCCGACTGGTTCCACGGTCTCACCGCCGCCGACGTGACCGTCCACGAGAACCAGGTCGACCGGTTGCTGCGGGACATGGCACTTCCTGGCCCCGTCGCCGAGCGGGCGTACCGCTGGTACCTCGAGCAGCGCTGGCAGCCCGAGGCCGTCCTTGCCGCCCATCGCCCGTACCAGGGCGTGCTTGACGTGATCCGGTGGTTCCAGCTCCAGCCCGACACGTCGGTCGCACTCAACACCGGGCGCCCTGAGCACCTCCGGGCGCAGACGCTGCAGTCGCTCAACGCGCTGGGCGCAGAGTACCGGGTCGAGTTCTCCTCGGAGCTGATGCATATGAACCCGCGCGCATGGGAAGAGGGCGTCGCGCCGACGAAGGTGGCGGCGCTCACCGCGTTCCGTGACGCGGGCTACCGGGTCTTCGCGGTCGTCGACAACGAGCCCGGCAACATCTGGGCGATGGCCGAGGCAGACGCGGCGGGCGAGGTCCTGTTCCTGCATGCGGGCACGCTGTATGAGTCGGCGCGCATGCCGGTACCGCGCATGGTGTCGGGTGAGGCCTACGACATCACCGCCCTCGTGTCGGAGAGCGAGGTCCCCCGACACGTGCAGATGGTGTGGCATGGCGTTAACGACGAGTGGAACCTCCGCCAGTTCCTCGCGTCACGGGTGACGTGGGGGGAGTGTGACCTGCGCGTCGACCCGCTCGGGCGGCTGGTGCTCCGTCACGACTCGTTCGAGGACACGCCGTGGCGCGCCGAGGAGCGGCTGCTGCGCCTCCCTGAGCTGGTGGATGCGTTCGGCGAGTACGACCGGGGACTCAAGCTCGATCTCAAGCAACCGGACCACGATGTGCTGTACGCCGCCCTCGAGCTCATCCACGGCCGGGTGCCCGAGGACCGACTGTGGTTCAACGCCACGATCGAGTCGCTCGGCGAATCCGGGTTCCGGGAGCTGGCGGCGAACTACCCCACAGCGATCCGGCAATGTCCGATCGACTTCCTCGCGCCGCTCGTGTTCAGCGCCCCGGGGCGTGCGAAGGAGCTGCTTGACCTGCTGCGCGGCTGGGGCCTCAACCGGTTCTCGATCGCGTGGGGGACGCCCCACACCCGCCGGCTCTTCGACCAGCTCGAGCGCTGGGGTCACGACGTGAACATCTACGCGGTGCCCGACCTGGTGGCATTCCTGCAGGCGGCGCTGCTCCTCCCCCGCTCCCTGACCGCCGACTTCAACTTCCCGCAGTGGCACTACTTCGGAAGAGGCTCCGGCGAACAGCTCGACCACCACACGTACCGCCTAGACCGCCGGCGTAGTCAGCCGACCGAGTCAATCGACGGAGAAGGCGCGCAGCGACCTCTCGCCGACCGGGCAGGGCTCGCCCGGAATTGTCAAAGCATGGGAAGGCGGCGCAGGCAACGCCGCCGGCTCCGGAGCCGCCCAGACCGGATTATGCGGTCTCAAGCTCGTCGTACAGAGTCGGCGGTATGAGGCGGAGAACTGTCGGTCGATGTCGTTGGTGCGCCCGTGTCCTTGGAAGTCGGCGGCGATCACCTGGCGACTTGCGGCCAGGCTCGGCAGGGGTTTGCACGCACCCGGGCGGGCACGGTGGAGGCGGCCGGGCTGTTGCAACGATGGAAGGCCGATCGGTTGTTCAGCCAGGCCGCGACAGATCCGGCGCGCCTGGCCGAGGCCGAGTATCGGATCTGGCAGCGGTTGC
The DNA here is from genome assembly GCA_046723505.1 of Actinomycetota bacterium. Taxonomy (GTDB): domain Bacteria; phylum Actinomycetota; class Actinomycetes; order Propionibacteriales; family Propionibacteriaceae; genus Microlunatus. The sequence continues at coordinate 3,271 of JBKOUS010000024.1, read as the reverse complement.
GCAACACGGCATTCGTCGGCCTGGCGTTGTCGCCCATCACCCGCTCGGAAGCTGCCGCGCGATCGCCCCGTAGACCAGAACCGGATCGTCTCCACCGTATGCACGAGCGAGGTGGTGAGCGATCCGACGAACGTTTTGGCGCTAGAGGCGGCCCGGAGGCGGCGGACTGTTGCGAATCGGGCTACCGACCCCGTGCACCTCGCCGCCTGTCATCGGGTGGTCCGAGCCCAGCGGTTCCGGGATCGGCGGGCCTCGGCGCACTTCTCGATGTTCGCCCTGGTCTCGAGTGCCCGCGATCACGACGCTGCGCACACGGAAGCTGCGCTGCTGATTAGCCATCTCGACTTCTGGTGGCAGGTCTTGGCCGACGCCGCCGGCTCCGCGCGAGCGCGGCTTGTCTGGACCGTCGTCGACAGCGAACCGATGCGCGAGCGGCTGGACGACGAAGTTTGCCCGGCACTGGGCGAAGCGACACTGATTGAGGATCACCGCACTCAGGCGATCGGCTACTACCGGACGGCGGCATTCAAGATCATGGTCGAAACGGAGCGTGGTCTCGACGAAATTGGTGACGGCGGCTTCACCGACTGGACGGCGAGCTAATCCCCGACGCGAAGGAGCGCTGCCTAATCTCTTGCATCAGCACCGAACGCTTGATTGCGGTCGCCAGTGGGCCTAGCGGCGAGCGCAACCCCGTGCTGACGTGTTATTGCCCCTCGCTCTGCGCGGTGCAAATACTCGCGCCGACCAGCTCGCGGCGGCTGCCGAGCATGAGCACAGCGTGTCACCTTTTCAGCCGTAACTCCTTTGCGACCACAGCTGTATGCGCGTGCCGTTAGCCGGTCGATGCTGTCGGGCTGGGGTCTAACCGATGGTCGGTCTCAAGTCGTTCCGCTCGCGTACGGCGCCGTTGGCCCATCGGTGGACGTCCTAGCATTATCTGGGTGACCAGAGCGATGCGCGACGGTGGTTGGCGTGGTTGATGCCGACGATGTCCGGCGGATCGCGATGAGCCTTCCGCATACGGTGGAGATTGACAGCGACGGTTTCGACTTCCGTGTGGGTAACCGTGGGTTCGTGTGGTCATACCCCGAGTACGTTCCGGGTCAGCGGCGGGTCATCCGCACCGACATCGCCGTCCTGTATGTGGGCGACGAAGCGGAGAAGCAGGCGTTGCTGCTGAGCGAGCCGGAGGTGTTCTTTACTACCTCCGCCTACGACTGGTCGCCGCTGGTGATGGTCCGGCTGGAGGCCATCGACATCACGCGGCTCCGCGAGCTGGTCACCGATGCCTGGCACATGCGGGCTCCAGCCGAGCTGAAGGTCGGATATCCGCTCGTGTGCGGCGACGGCGACAGGTGAGTTGCGGGCGATGGTGCGATTGACCCGGGACGGCACCGCAGGCCCGCAGCGAGCTCAAGACACCAGCTGCCGACAGCGCCGCAAGCCCTTCGCGGTGTGACCCCTCTCAGCCGCCCGGCTGACCAGGTTCAGCAGCCAGTGCACATCTTGTTCGTCGAAGCTTCGGTGCCGGTCTGCCGTACGTTGTCGGCTGGGATTTCCGTGCTCCTCGTGGTAGCGGATCATCCGCGCGCTGACGCCCGTCCGCTCCGCAACGACCCCGATCCGCACGCACGAAAATTACCACTATGTCAGATATGAGCTATTTGCTCTGCGTTCTCGGATCGTCTATGCGGCGGAATATGCGCGCCCCTCGACACCGTCCCAAAATGGTCCTACCCATACGGCGCCAGGCTCGGCCTCGTCCCGCGTCATGAGGCACCACCGCCAAAATCGGGCGCATTTGGTCGGGAAGGCTGAGCCGCGGAGACGAGCGGTGGCCCGATGAGCCGCGTTGCCCGCTCGGCCTCCGACAGTTCAGCCAGCACTGCGTCACCGTGCTGCTTGGCAAGCATCCGCTCGAAGCGTCGCTCGAAACCACCGGGTGCAAAGATGCAAAGGAGTCGCCCTTCGTCGGTTCCAAAATTCCCCAGCGTGTGGGGTACGTCCTTGGGCGCGCATGCCCATGTGCCAGGACCACCGGTAACGACCTCCTCGCCAACTTGCAAGGACAGTTGACCGGCGAGCACGTAGAAGGCCTCCGCGTGGGTGGGATGCAGGTGCAACGGCGGCCCGGAGACGCCAGGGGAGAGGGCCATCTCCACCACACCCAGAGCTCCGTCGCAGTCTGCTTCCCCCAGCAGGATTCGCAATGACTCCGCGACACTCGGCCGCCGAATGATCACGCCCGAACCAGCTGTAATCTCAAACCTCCGTCTCTTAAGCGGCGAAATCGGCAGCGTGTTCACTGGTCAGCGCGGCTTCACCACTGGCCGGCGCCTATCTGCTCGCCGCCGCAGGCGCAGCAGGGCTCCGGTCGTGCTCGTGGGGTTCGGCCCGAACAGCTTCGCCCCCGGCGGATTGCGGAGGCCTAGGACTGGGGCCCTGCTCCCAGTGGTCGATTCCCGCGGTGCAGCGATGGAATGTATCGGAGGCCTGTCGGCTCCTCAATGATGCCGCGCATCCGACCCATTCGACGAACCTGCGTTCAGGCTCGGTCTGCCGCAGCTGCTGAGTAAGGAGCTGGCGTGACGGCCGGCTTCGGCGCGGCCGTACGCGGCGGCTCCGCGGTCACAACAAGAGCGACGCCCAAGATCGCCAGCCCACCACCAATGAGTACGACACCTGTAACAGGCTCAGACAAAATCACCGCCCCTAACAACACCGCCACTGCCGGGTTGACGTAGGCGTATGTCGACGTCAGAGAGATCGGTGCGTTCTGCAGTAGCCACGCGTAGGCCGTGTAGGCGACCATCGATCCGACGACGACGAGATAACCGAACGCAACCCAGGTCGATGCTGGTAGCACCCCGACCTGGAGCGGTACGCGTTCGCCTCGTGCCAGCCCCATCGCGACGGCGAGGATTCCGCCCAGCGCCACTGATACACCGTTGCCACCAGGGAATCGGTCGGCACTCCCCAAGACCGTGACTAGAACGAGCCGATCCCCCAGCAGGTCGCGGCCAACAGCGTGAGGAGGACGCCCCAGCGCTCGACGTCGGCCATACCGCCGCCCTGCAGGCCCAAGAACGCCACCCCGATGAAACCGACAATCACACCAAGCCACACCAGCGGCCTCGGCATATCGCGCCGGGTCAACCGCAGCACGACCATCAGCAAGGGCACCGATGCGATAAGGAGAGCCGCAAGCCCGCTTGGCACTGTCTGCTCAGCAACGGCGACCATGCCATTGCCCATGGCAACGAGCAGG
>JBKOUS010000178.1:0-17221 GCA_046723505.1 Actinomycetota bacterium | reverse complement strand
GGTGATCACCGAGAAGATCCAGTACGCGCTCGAGACGGTCGGGACCAGAGCGTATCCCAATCCGATCAGGGTCGTGATCACACCTTGGGTGACCAAGATGTTCTGCTGAACCCCGTTCTTGTTCATCTTCTGCAGGAACGGTGGCAGGTACCCCTCCTGCCGCGAGATCAGCAGCAAACCTTTTGACGGACCGGCCAGCCAGGTCAACATACCGCCCAGCGAGGCGGTCACTATCATGAGGCCGAAGATCGGGGTCAGCCACTGAATACCGAAGTTCGCGAAGATCGCCTCGAAGGCCTGCATGATCCCGGCGGTGAGCGAGAGCTGCTCGGCCGGCACGACCCAGCTGATCGCCAGCGCCGGCAGAATGAAGATCAACATCACCAGTACCGAAGCGAGAAAGATCGTCTTTGGGAACTCTTTGCTTGGGTCCTTTAGCGATGAGACATGCACCGCGTTCATCTCCATGCCCGAGTAGGACAAGAAGTTGTTGACAATCAGCACCAGGCTCGCCAGCCCGGCCCATTCCGGCAGCAGGTTGCTTACAGTCATGGGAGCGGCCGACGGGTTGCCCTGGCCGAGGAAGACAACCCCGAGGATGACCAGCACCGCACCAGGGATAAGGGTCCCGATGATCAGGCCACCGCTGGCCAGGCCGGCGACGCCTTTGGTTCCCCGCGAAGAGACCCAGACCCCGCTCCAGTACACGACCACGATGACGATCGCGGTCCACACACCACTGGAGGCAAGTTCAGGGTTGATCACGTAGGCCAGGGTGCTCGCCACGAACCCGAGCAGCGTCGGGTAGTAAAAGATAGTCATGGCGAACTGGCACCAGACAGCCAGGAAGCCCATCGGCTTGGAGATCCCGCGAGCCACCCAGTTGTACACGCCGCCCTCATAGCCGGAAGCCAACTCGGCAGACACAAAGGATGTAGGTAGCAGGAAAATGATGGCCGGGACGACATACAAGAAGATGCAGGCCAGACCGTAGACGGCCATTGTTGGTGATGGCCGCAGGCTCGCCACCGACGACGTCGTCATCAAGGCGAGAGCTATCCAGGAGATATAGGTCACCGCTTTGCGGCGGGCAACCTCCTTCTCGGCAGCCTTGTCAGAAGCCCCTTCTGCCGGAACATCCATCGCTGTCATGGCATCCTTTTCTGTCGGAACGCGCACGCGGTCGAACTCGGGCCGCAACCTTCCTGAAAGTCATCTCCGGCAACCAGTTGCCACAGTCGGCACGGCATTGGCTCATCACACTCTCTACTCAAGAGCTGAAACCGATACGCATAAATCATTTCGCCGCCGTCACGGACACACGTCACCCCGATTGGGTGAACCTTCGAGTAAATGATGTCGGCGCAGCGCATGATGCTCCAAAGGCGACACGCGCAGCCACGGCCTTTGGTCTCGAGTCCTGGAGGACCTTCGTCACCAAGACCTGATCGATCCGCATCCCGATCCGCAACCCGACTCTCACCTGCAGACTCTATGAAGCCGTCGGTGGATGTGGCCCATCGACTGATTTACTCGACGATCCGCAATCCATGGTCGGTGTTGTTCAGGCGCTGGCCGCCCTCTGCGGTGACCGTGACGATGTCCTCGATGCGCACGCCGAACCTGCCAGCGAGGTAGATCCCCGGTTCGACCGAGAAGCACATGCCCGGCACGAGTTGTTGCTCTTCACCCTCGACCATGTACGGCGGCTCGTGAGTGGTTACTCCGATTCCGTGACCGGTGCGATGAATGAACTGCTCGCCATAGCCTGCGTCCCTGATGACACTCCTGGCGGCTCGGTCGATCTCCTGACAACTCACACCCGGACGCACCGCGTCGACACCCGCCTGCTGTGCCAGACGCACTACCTCGTGCACTTCGCGAATCTCCGAGCTCGGTTCCCCAACGCAGACCGTACGTGTGGTGTCCGACCCGTAGCCGTACCGGAGACCTCCGAAGTCCAGGACAACCGCATCACCAGGCTCGATCACCCGATCCCCCGCCTCATGATGTGGGTTGGCACCATTGGGACCAGACCCGACGACTGTGAAGTCGACCTGCTCGTGTCCAAACTCTCGCAACAGATCGGCAAGATCAGCCGCAACCTCGGTCTCCAGCCGACCAGCGAAACGCCTCTGCACGATCTCGCCGTAAGTCGAGTCGGCCGCCGCCCCAGCTGCTGCGAGCCGCATCAGCTCGTTGTTGTCCTTGACCGCACGCATCATCGGCAGACTCTCCGTGACCGCGCGGTAACTCGACTTCGGTAGCACTCGCTGCAGGCCGAGCAAATGCATGGCCCAGGCAGAATCGGAGATACCGAACTCGCCGTCTGGCCGCAGCAAGGGTCCGGCGACCTCATAGGGGTCGGTGCCGTCTTCCCAGTCCACCAGCGACACGCTGCCCGCGCCCTCGGCTGCCTCGGCGTCTGGCCGTTCGAGAATAGGGACAAGAAGGGTCGGCTCTTTCTCCGGTGAAAGCACCAGCATCGTCAGCCGCTCGGTGATCGCCGTGGGACGGTACCCGGTGAGCCAGACCAGATCCGGGCCGGGCGTCACGATGACTCCAGCGAGTCCCAGCTCCACGGCGGAGCTCACCACCCGACTCATTCGCGCAGCGAAGTCATCATTGGTGAACGCCGATGGCACCTGAGGATTCGTCGTTGTCGTCATTGCAGCCTCCCCTTTGACGCCACGTTAGAGAGCACTGCGATGTCCACCATCACCCCGGGCGGGTGAAAACCTCCGCGCGCGGAGGTAGGGGCTCAATGCTTCACTGGCGCGCCGTGTTTGAGTGTGAACCGGCGCGGAAGCTGACCGTCTCCGACGGTGAGCCGGCAGCGGACCCGATGGTACGGAAACGCGCCTCAGCCCTCATCCAAGGCCGGAGCTTCTCGGGGTTCCGTACTGCCCAGACGTGCGTGATCCGGTCGCCGGCGACGTCGAACGCCATCACCCATACCGGGATGGCGCCGGTTGACCCGCCTCCTTGATATGCGACGATCGGCTGGTGATCGAGGTCCTCGGTGACACTCTGCCGTTCGCCGTGGGCCTGCTGTTGAGTCCGTCTCCGATCATTGTCGCGCTGTTGATCTTGCTGTCTCCCTCAGGCACGGCCCGCGGTGTGATTTATGGTCTCGGCCGGCTGCTGGGCGTGGCAGTGGTCGCGGTTCTGGTCTCTTTCCTGACGGAGGTGATCACAATTGAGTCGGGTTCATCCTTGGTGTCGGCGAGCCTCAGGATGGCTCTCGGAGTCGCATTGCTGGGCTTCGCAGTTGTGAAGTGGCTGCGGCGACCCAAGACGACCGAGGATGTCCGGCTGCCCATGTGGATGGCGTCGGTGGAAGGCATGTCGCCGACTGGAGCGGCGGGACTCGGCTTTCTGTTACCGGTCGCGAACCCGAAGGAGCTCGCTCTCACAATCGGCGCCGGACTAACCATCGGTGGAGCAGGGTTGCCGCGGGCCGCGACTTTCAGCCTCGCACTGTGCTACACCGTGATCGCCTGTCTCACAGTGATCGTGCCGATCGCGGCGTTCGTGGTGGATCGAGATCGAATGGTTGGACCGCTCGGTCGGGCCCGGAATTGGCTGGTCCAGAACAACGACACGATCATGAGTGTCGTGTTCGTGGTCATCGGCTCGATGCTGATTGGCGCAGGACTCGGCCAGCTGTAGCGGGGGAATGGGTGACGAGGCGTGGTCCGAGGTCCAGCTGATCCCGGTGGACCGGTCGGCCGGGAGGTTCGGAAGCGCGTCGCTGCACCCGAGGCCGAGGTGGTGGTGAACATGATCTGTTTCACGCCCGACTCGGCGAGTGCGCTGCTGGAGGCACTGCATAGCAAGGTGGCAGGCTCCACACATGGGGCAACGAGAGCTTGGACGCTTCGCCGGCGCTGCGGTGATAGTCACCGGTGGGGCACACGGTATCGGCCGGGCCTGTGCCGCCCGGTTGGCCGAGGAAGGCGCCCACATTGCGGTTGCCGACCTTGATCAGACCGCAGCCCAACAGGTGGCTACGGGTCTTGCTGACAGGGACCGCCGCCATATGGCTGTCTGGATGGATGTGACCGATGTGTCCTCAGTCGAGCGAGCCTTCGCCGATGCAGCTTCCAGACTCGGTGGAATCGACGTCCTGATCAACGTGGCCGGCGGCGACACGTACCACGGCACATTCGATGAGACGACCGACGAGGTATGGGTCGCGATGATCGAGCTCAACCTTCTCGGTGTGGTTCGATGCTGTCGGGCAGCGATTCCTCACCTGCGGCGCAGCACCAAAAGTCCTGCGATCGTCAACGTCAGTTCGGTCAACGCCCTCGCAGCTCTAGGCAGCGAACCCTACTCGTCCGCAAAAGCGGGAATCGGCGCCCTCACCATCAACCTTGCGGCCAGTCTGGCTGCCGATGGCATCCGAGTGAACACTGCCGCGCCAGCCACCATCAGAACCCGAAACTGGGAGGGACAAGAGGGCGGAGCCGATCGCTTCCGCCACCTCTATCCCTTGGGACGCGTCGGGGAACCCGAGGACGTCGCTGCCGCGGTCGCCTTCCTTGCTTCCAGCGATGCTGGCTGGATCACCGGACACACACTCCCCGTCGACGGGGGACTCATGACAGGTGCCCGGTCTGAATGGCAGGCCGACGGACTACCGTGACGCGTTCCCCGCGGAACGTGTCACGCACGAAACGTCCGGCGGTAGGGATCGCATGGCTCCCGGCTGGGGTCGGGGAGTCGTGTGATGATCGCCGCCCAGGCATCACTGGAGCCGAAGTCGCAGTCATACTGTGCGAGCAGCGCTGAGCCGAATTGGGCTCGCTCGGCGGTGTAACGTCGGTTGGAAGGCTTTCAGAGGTCGAGCAGCAGCGAGGGAGTGTGAGGTGCGACCCGGCCGTACCGGCACGCGCTGACACGGTCATTCGACAACGTGTCGTCGCGTGCTACCCCGGATCGTTAACGAGGTAGCGCCCGTTCGGCACTCCTGCGCTCGGAGTCGTTATTGCCTCTGCTTTTGCTTGCCTACCTTGCCTTTCTTGGTATTTCCCTGCCCGACGGCTTGCTCGGAGTGGCCTGGCCCTCGATGAGTCTCAGCTTCGGACAGCCCGTCGGAGCGCTGGGATTGGTGCTGCCGTTTGCGGTCGTCAGTTCGATGCTTTCCAGCGCCTCAACAGGTGTGCTGCTGAGCAGGATCGGGCTCGGCCGCATCCTGGCCGGCAGCACCGGCTTGTACGCACTGGCCCTATCGGCACAGTCCTTGGCGCCTGCGTTTTGGGTGTTCATCGTCGCTGCTGTCGTCCTGGCCGCAGGCTCCGGGGCGATCGACGCCGCTCTCAACGCTTTCGCGGCTCGACACTGCAACGCTCGACAAATTACCTGGCTACATGCCGTTTACGGCTTAGGTGCAGCAGCTGGGCCGCTGCTGTTCGTGGCTACGGCGGCGGCCGGTCTCTCGTGGCGATGGGCGTTCGCCTTGGTCGCCGCGCTGCAGGCAGTCCTGACGGTGGTGTTCGCGCTGACCCGGCACCTGTGGCAAACGGTGCAACAGCCGCAGCCGCGGTTGTCCAGACAGCCAGGATCACGTTGGAAAGCCGCGCTGCGCCTTCCGGCCGCGGTCTGGTCCGGGGTATCGGTGTTTGCGCTCCAGACCGGGGTGGAGTCGGGCACAGCGCTCTGGGCGTACCTGTTCCTCACAGACGCGCGCGCTGTCCCTTCAGGTATCGCCGCCGCGGCAGTGTCGGGATACTGGATCGCGCTGCTCTTTGGACGTGTCGTCCTGGGGCCGGTGGCCACACGGACCGGTCCGCGCCCGGTGCTGGTGGCATGCCTGGCCGGGATGGGCGTTGGTGCAACCCTGTTGCTTATGCCCGGATTAGCCTCCATCGGTGGCATCGTGCTGCTGGGGCTGTGCGCGGCACCGATGTTCCCACTATTAACGCTCACCACACCGGAGCGTGTCGGAGCCGCCTGGACAGACCGAGCCATTGGTCTCCAAAGTGCAGCATCTGCTGCCGGATCAGCAACCCTGCCAGCGCTGATCGGACTGGTCATCGGCCCCTTCGGGTCCGAGGTGATCGCGCCCAGCTTGTTGGCACTCGTCGTGCTCAACACCGCGGTATTCGCCTGGACCACATTCAGATCCCGATACAATCCCCGCGCCGAATAACGACAGGCCGCTGACGAATGTACGGTGCCTCAACCAACACCGGCTTCATAGTGGACTCGGTACTATTCGGACTCTTTGTGACCGGCCAAGATCAGGACAAGGCGAGACCGTTTGCCTGATTATGTCTGGATCATCGCGGCCAAAGTCCAGATGGTCTGCCTCAACCGGAGACGCCTACCGTGCCACCCCGGGTTCGGCAACCTCTTGGCTATCTTTACGCCGAGTGCTCGCGATTCCGGCCGCAGATCCCCATTCCGTGAGCCAACCCCCGGATTGTGTAGTCAGGGAGCGCGGCGGTGCTTGTCTAGGAATGTGCGCATGGCTGTTTTGAGCTCAATATTCTCCGGTGTGCTGCCGCCGAAGGCCGTTCGATCTCCTCGATCAGCGCGACGAGCTTGTGCTGGTGCGCGTGCTCGTCGTCGGGCCTGATGAGGTCGACTGCTCTGCTCGTGATGGTTCAGCGGCCTGACCGCGGACTCGTTCAGATGACCGCTCCCGGACGGCAGCGGTTGCAGAGCGGTCGGCCTTGGGCATGCCCGCGACGATGAGAAGCGACATGCCTTGATGCGGGTTCAAACCAACGGGGAAGCTGCGGCTCTGATCGACCAGGCCGAGCCTTTTATTAGTGAACATGTCTATTACCGCGGCGCCGGGTGAAAGATATTCGGAGACGACCCGGTCAGATATTGGATGGTTAGAGAAATTCAGGGCGGCAACGTGAATGAGTCCGCTGTAAAGCCGATGAACCATCACGAGCAGTGCCCTATTGGACACGGCCGGTACATCAACCTGCGTGCTTGTGGCAATGCCGTAGCTCCGGCGGATCGCTAGAATATTGCGGAGCCGCGAAACGAACGAAGTTCTATTCTTCAGTTGCTCATGTAGTGGTCCGTACAAGCTGCGACCACGGGGCATGTTGGAGGATGACTCGCTTGCCCCAGGCTGATAGTCCATCAGGTCGTAGGCTGCGCGATGGATCCAGCGGGTGTCACCAGATTCGAGGAGCTGTGCAACCTGGGATCGCTCGAGCGTCAGCATCCCGCAGAGGTCCCAGCCGGAAAAAGCAAATACACCAGGTTGCAACGCGTTGAACATCGCCAGCAGCAGGTGTGCTTGTTTGACTTCCTCGACGATCTCCTTGTTGAGCTCGGATATGTCGGTGACACCCAGTGAGGCGAGGACGATCGTCGCAGTAGTGGAGGCTATGCCATTGGTCGTGAAGATGTCGTTGTATGGAGCCGCGTCGCCGGTAAGCCGCTCGATGAGCTCGGCACGAATTCTGATTGCCAACTCCGCACCGGTCACTTCTGTGCCGCCGAGTTGGAAGACTTCATCCCGGTGTGTTGCGGCGAAATGCACCAACTCGTAAGTCAGCTCGTCGTGGTTCTGCAGAGCATGCACTAGCGAGATTGGTTGCAGCCCATGCCGCAATGCGGTGTTAAGTGTGAGCCGCAAGAACTCAGTGTCGCCGGTGGCCAAGGCATGGTGGTACGCGGGGCGGTTGACGAAGTCGTAAGAAAGATCAGCCCCGCGCTCGCTGGTGTTCTTGATGTCGTCGATGGCCAGGTTCAGCTCCTGGAAGCTGAAGCCGCCGGCCTTGCGCACCATGCTCGCGATCATCTGGTTGGCGGCCTCCGAGATGGGATGTCCTTCTGACCACGCGGCGCCGCCCTCGCCGCTCTTCTCCACACCGAGGAAGCCGTTGGCATCCAGCCTCAGCGCACCAGCCCCAAGGTCACGCAGCGCGTGCAATGCGTCACCCATGACCAGCCGCATTCCGGCGCTCGTGGGGTCCAGCCAGTTGATCGATGGCTGACCATCCTTGAAGTAGTGCAAATACACCCAGCGACGGTCCACCCCATCCACACCAGTGACGGTCGCAGTGGCGCTCCAATTCGTGTCTTTGATGCCGGGCTCGTGGAAGATGACCCGCTGCATCTTGCCGATAATGTAACCGGCCTTCTCGAGTCGGTCCTCGGTCTCCAGATCGAGGTTGACCGAGTCTTTTCCAGCTGGGACCGGCGGCAAGAGATGCCATTCCTCGGGCGGGATCTCCACCATGTGGTAGATGCCGGGGTAGTCACCAACCTTCATCTCTGCGAGACGAAAATCTGCACCCTTGCCCGTGTGGCCGGGAACGATGTCATCGATAATGGTGCCTCCGTGCGCGGCTGCCACCTGACACATCAACTGAAATTCCACCTCAGTGCCGAACGTCTCATCGATCCGAGTGCTGATCCGGTCGAAATGCCCGTCCACACTGGGGGTCACATCCCAGCCAGTGATGCCCCCGGCCCGTTTGACCGGTCCCGTGTGCACTGCGTTGACCCCGATAGCCTCGAACACACGCCATAGGTCCTCGCCTGCCAAGGTGCGGAGGAACGACTCACCGGGCCTCGTAATCATCGAAATGGGGTACGCCGTGAACCATACGGATGCCTTCTCGATTGCAGCCCGGGGATCTGAGTGGGCGAATGGTCTCTGCGACATGCCGCCCGAGCCAGCGAGCTGGGACACAACCGCAGCGCCGCGGGCCAGCATCGACTCCTGCTGCAACCAATCGACGTAGCCCCGGTCCATCGCGCTCCCACTCACCAACTCTCCAGTTCTCCACCTAGTCAGGCAGCGCTTTTGAGTACATTCGCAGGTTATTTCAGCTGCGGACGGAGACCGCCTTGGCTCGACTTCTTGGTCGCTGCTCCCGATCAGCCGCCCCCATCAGCCTGCATTCATCTTCCTCTCCAGAGGCACGCCAAACCAAACAGCTTGCTGGTCTAGCAGAAGGGAGTTACTACGGCGACATCCAGGTCGACACCTTCGGCTATGACGACGTCAATGTCCCGGTGGCGCCGCTCGGGACGGGCTTGATGTGGGCGAACATGCTGCGACCGTTCCAGGTCGGGAATGCTCGGACCAGCCAGGACGGACCGTCGAGTTGGATGCGGCAGTCGCGGGAGGCCTCGGTCCAGGTGAGCTGGCCGGCATGCCACTTGACGAAGGCTTCCGCGTCCGCAGTGATGTACAGGTCTTCGTCGAGACCAGGGTAGGTCTTGCAGATCTCGGTCTCGCGGTGCTCGATGAGCAGCCAGTACCGCTCGTGGGGCCGGAAACCCGTGAAGTCGAACCGAATGACGACGCGCTGGTCTGGGAGTCGGTCCTGGCGGAGCGCGTTACACATCGACCACAGCGCCACGAACGGATCGAGATTCTCGGGGGCGATCTCGAGCCAACGAGCGCCCCACTCGCCGAGAGTTTCGCAGACCTTGAACAGATCGTGGCCCGAGCTCGTGAGTTGGTAGCGGTGACCGCGCCCCTGAGCCTTCGGTGCCGACTCGACAACGCCGAGGCGTTCTAGCTGCTTGAGCCGCTGCGTGAGCAGGGTACGGGAGAGCCCGGGCGCACCCTCGAGGATCTCGCCGAAGGTCTCGCAGCCTAGATGCAGATTGCGGATGATCAGCGGCGTCCATCGCTCGGCGAAGAGCTCCGCGCCACGGGCGATCGGGCAGTACTGACCGTAGGTCCTCATGATCGCAGTGTCGCGCGCCTCTCGACCGCCGTGAAGTCCAGATTCTTTACTTCGAAGTCCAGAAAGCTGACTTCTCCTCAGTGCCCCGCCAATGTTGCGATGAGCCCATCGACCAGAGGAGGAGCGATGACAGCACTCACCACGATGCAGATCCCCGGGTTCCGGGGCGACGTGATCGCATCCGACCACGATGGATACGACGACGCGCGCGCCGTGTGGAACGGCACCGTCGATCGGTTCCCTCGACTGATCGCCCGCTGCAGCGGCACCGCCGACGTGGCCGCAGCGGTGCGCTTCGCCCGCGATCGCGACCTCGAGATCGCCGTACGAGGCGGAGGCCACAACGTGGCCGGCACCGCGGTGTGCGACGACGGAATCGTGATCGACCTCTCGGCGATGCGCGCCGTCACCGTCGATCCTGTCGAGCGTATGGCCCGCGTCCAGGGCGGGGCCCTCTGGGGTGACGTCGACCACGAGACACAGGCACACGGTCTGGCCACCACGGGCGGCATCGTGAGCCACACCGGCGTCGGCGGCCTCAGCCTGGGCGGCGGCATCGGCTGGCTCATGCGCAAACACGGGCTCACCGTCGACAACCTGGTGGAGGCCGAGGTGGTCACCGCCGAGGGCGACATCATCCGGGCATCGGCCAACGATCACCCCGACCTGTTCTGGGCGCTGCGGGGCGGCGGCGGGAACTTCGGCGTCGTCACTGTGTTCCGGTTCACGTTGCACCCCGTCGGCCCCACCGTCATTGCCGGACCGGTGTTCTGGGCGGCCGAGGACACCACCGACGTCCTCCGCTTCCACCGTGAATTCGTCACCGACGCGCCGGACGAGCTCGGCAATGTCATTCGGCTGGGCACGATCCCGCCGCTGCCAGGTGTCAGCGAGGAGCTGCAGTTCCGGCCGGCCATCGCCGTGGCCAGCTGCTACGCCGGACCCGTCGAGGACGGGGAGCCTGCCATCCGTGCGCTCCGCGAGTTCGGGACCCCGCTCGTGGACCTTGTTGAACCGACCCTGTACGTCGACCATCAAAGCAGCATCGACGACACCGTTCCCCGTGGCTGGCACTACTACTGGAAGGCCACGAACCTCACCTACTTATCCGACGAGGTCATTGACATCATCGCCGAGCACGCCTACAACGCAACATCGCCAAGGTCGTACGCAGCGATCTTCCACATGGGTGGCGCAGTTGCCCGAGCTCCCTGGGACGCCACGGCCTACCCCAGCCTCGACGTCGAGCACAACATGAGCATCGACGCCGCGTGGCTTCCCCAGCAGGACGACACCGTTGGGGCGGCGGAGACCGCGTGGGCACGAAAATTCCTGGCTGTCCTCCAACCCCACGGTGCCGGCGTCTACGTGAACTTCCTCGACTCCGACGACGACTCGAGCCGCGTCCGCGAGGCCTACGGCGACGACACGTACCGGCGCCTCGCCGAGGTGAAAGCCAAATACGACCCCGAGAACGTGTTCCACAACAACAAGAACGTCCAGCCCGGCAAGCTTCGACCACTCGATCCGACAGAGTGAGCTCTTCTTCTTACCGAGCGGCCAGCCATCGCCAATACGAAGCTTGGTGTCTCAAAAACTGACAGCGCCGGAGGTGGGCTCGAGCCCATGACGTTGGTCGCGGGTGTATCGGCCAGGATCCACGAGGCCAGGACTCCGGGAACGCAAGCGGTCCGTTCAGGCTGAACAAGAACGCGTACGCACGCGGCGGCAACAGGAACCACGGCTTATCCCTGTACACGCGGCAGGGTGTTCGAATAGTCTTTTAAGCCCGGAAGGACGACCGGCATGAGGTGGATCAAGGCGTTCATCGTCTTCTTGGTCGTGGGCTTCGCGCTGTTCTATTTGATTGCCTACCCTGAGGCTGCCGCGAACGCCGTCCGTGCCGTAGCTGGCGGCCTTGCCATAGTCCTTCGCTCGGTCCTCATCTTCTTTCAATCTCTGGCCGGTTAGCATGCGTGCTGAGCTGGCCGGTCACGGTGAAGATCAGATCCGGTCGCAGTCTGGGCCCGGCACGGTGACTCCGAAAGGGCCCTAGCCGGGTAGGTTTCGGCGTGTGCAATTCGACCGCTACACCGTGACTCTGTTGACGCTGCGACCGGATGCTCCCATGATGACGGACCAACAGGCGGCCGAGCTTCAGGACCGACACCTGGCGCACGGCGCTGATCTCCAGGATCGCGGGCTGATCTTGGCTCGCGGACCGCTGACGGAGCAGGACGACGAGCGCTTCCGTGGATTATCCATATGGTCGGTGGACGCGGCCACCGCCCGAGAGCATGCCGAAACCGATCCGGCCGTGCGGGCCGGCCGCTTGGCGGTTGACGTCATGACGTGGATGATGCCCGCCGGCAACATCCAGTTCGCCCAGGTGCGGGCGCCCAGGTCGGTCGCCGAGGCGATGGCCGACTAAGACGTCCAGTAGGCGGTGAGTTCCCGCTAGCTGAGATCATCGGTGTGCGTGTGCTCGCAGACTTGGAGGTCGATCTCGATCCCTCAGCGTCCGGATCCTCCGACCATTGCGCCTAATGAAAGAGGTTGATGAGGCTGCAGTCAGGGAGTTGCTGACGCTGGTTGAACCTCGGAAGGGCCCGCTCGACGGCCTGTCCTGGTGGCTATCGGTGCAGACGGGCGCGCCGGCGGCAGGCGCTACCCGTCTCGGGCGGGGGAGCGTTCGGCGATTTCGGCCCGTGCCGCCGCGACGAGCTCGCTGTTGGTGTGGGCGTGGCCATGCAGGCCCCAACCACCGTCCGGTGCCTCGGTGAGGAGCACCCACGTCCGGTCGGCAATGTCTGGGTCACCCGCAGCCTCGGCAACGAGCCGGGTGAGCTCCGCTACCACCGCGAGCTGCTTGTCCCGGTCGAGAGCGCCGGCGTTGGTGAGCACCTGCACCCGGACGTGCGCGTCGCTGCCATCCACGTCGGCCAGCATGCCGGCAGGGATCTCGTGCACGAATCCTGCGGTGTTCTGCCGAAACATTGGGATGTCCGGGACCTGCTCGATGCCCATGACAGCCGCGGCGACCGCCTGGGCAAGTGCATGCGGATCGTCGAAGATGCCCTCGGTCGCAGTGACGTCGATCATCGGCATGGGACTCCTCCGTTGGTAGTGGGTTGGTGTGCATCCGGCGTCACCACGATCCCACCGAGCGACATTATGATCAATGTCATAATGCTTAGAGGCAGGGAGGGGCTCATGGGAAACGAGACCCGCGCCACGATGATCGAGGGCGCGATCCAGCTCCTGGCGACCCGGGGCGTACATGGGGCATCGCTTTTGAAAGTGCTCGAGCACACCGGGGCGCCACGCGGATCCGTCTACCACCACTTCCCCGGCGGGAAGGAACAACTGATCCTCGCGGCGCTTGACCTAACCGGGCAGCGGCACGACCGGTTTGTCGAGCGGTTCCGCGGCACATCGGCGGAGGAGATCACAGCCGGGTACCTCGAGCTGTGGCGCCGCATCCTTCTCCGTTCCAAACTCGAGTCGGGGTGCCCAATCCTCGCCGTCACCGTGTCCGCATCCGCGGGTCCGCTGCTGGACCGTGCCGGGGAGATCTTCCGGACCTCTCAACGGCACCTCGTCCACCTCTACGAGGAGGTCGGCGTTCTCCGCTCCGCCGGAGAGCGCTTCGTTACCTTCCTTGTCGCAAGCGCAGAGGGCGCCGTCGTTCTCGCGCGCGCGCAGCAAGACATCGAGCCCTTCGAGGTAGTCGCCGACCAGCTGATCGAGCAATCATCGGCGATGCCAAGGGTGGTCTCGACGACCGCGGGGTCACCAGGCATCGGCGACGAGGACGCGAGCGACCGCAGGCACCTCTAGATCGAGTACGGAATCCCGAGCACTGAGGCGGGTCGGGTGTCCCACGACGACCCTCCGCCCTTGACGGAGCAGGAGTCTTCGATGGCTCAGGACGAGTGAGCCGAAAAACCGACGAGGACGCGACCGGTGATACCCCTGAGGATAACGATTGTTCAGTAGGAAAGAACGGTCAAATCCTGAGGCGAGGACCGCCCTACGACGCCAGCTTCCGTTCCGCTTCCTCGAGCAGCGCTGTCACATGTTGCAGGTAGTCGCGCAGTGTCTACAGCACCGGCTGCCCGTGCAACGCTCCGCCGGTGAAAACCCAGCTGGCCGATACGAACACCTCGCTCGAATGAAGAGAAGCTGGAGGGTCTGGATGCGCGCCTGCAAGCGTGGTCGGCGGCCTCAGTCAATGACGCCATTCGCAGCGGAGGCGACGAGCAGTAGCAGCTGGTTGAGGTCCAGCCGTACCCTGGCGCCGTACGTCTCCACGGGGAACCTTCCTTCCTCCAGGAGGGGTTGTCAAGCTTCGCGGGCGGTCAACTGTCGATCGATGAGGAGACCTTCGTATCAGCCTCGGCGACGAATGCAATTTGTCGCGCCATCGGTCCCCTTCTGCGCAGCTACGGCAGCGCTAGCAACCGATTCGGAGGAGACGGTCGACCTGTCCACCAGGCAAAGTTGCCTGAGGGTCACCGCTCGGGACCTGGCCGTGATGGCGGCAACCCTTGCCTCGGGCGGAGTGAATCCGTCCACGGGTACAAGTCGTCGCTTGTCGTCCGCTATGGCTGCCGATCGTGCAGCTCGCGCAGGTCATCCCGTACCTGCTGCGGCTCGTCCGTCAGTGGCATGTTCTTGACATCGTGCGCGCCGTCCACAGATCCCGGCGGGTCCGCCTGTAAGGGAGTAAACAGGCTGTCGAAGTCCTCCGGCGCCGGCCCACGCTCTGCGACGAGCTCAAAGGTCTTGCGGACGGCTGCGTCTGAACCGAGGCTTCGTACCAGGACCTGAGCGATCTGGCGCCGCGCCACCGCGCCGTCGCTGGGGTCGCCGGCCTGGCGGGTGTCGCCCTGCAATAAGACGAGTCGGAGTTCATCGGGCTGGTTGTAGTCGAACCATCCGGGTCGCACGATCGTGTACGGATGCCCACTGGCCCGGACCAGCCGCTCGGAGCGGCGCTTCCAGTCGTGCGCCTCGGTGGCCCGGTTGTATGCGCCGGTCCGATTGGTGACACCGATCGACGTCATCAGGGCGATGCGCGCCGGCTGCGCGCCAAGAGCGATCAGGACGTTGCGCACACCGCCATAGTCGACAGTCTCAGCCCCGATCTTTCCAGCGCCGCCTGAGCCGAGGGTGAACACGACGGCGTCGGTCCCGGCAACGGCAGCCGACAACGTGTCGGGTCGCGTAACATCACCGATGACAATGTCAGCTTCTGCTGGCAGCCGCCGGGCCTTGTCCGGGTCCCGCACCAGGGCACGTGTCGGGTAACCCTCCCGGATCGACTCCTCGACAACAAGACGTCCAATGCTCCCGGTCGCGCCGACGACCAGCACGCTTGTGGGACGAGTGATCATGACTCTCTTCCTCTCGGCTCCAAACTATTGACCGTTGACAGAACCGCTGGGGCTTCACGCCATCGTGACCTCGTCGATCATGCGCAGCCCGTTGAGGGTGCGCGGATAGCCGATGTACGGCAGCAGCTGGGTGACGACATCGATGAGGCGCGCCCTATCGTTACCGATGTTGAGGTTTGCCGACACGTGCCCCTTCACTTGAGGCTCGCAGCCGCCGAGCGCGATCAGCATCGACAACGTGAGCAGTTCGCGGGTACGTAGGTCGATGCCGGTCCGGGTGAAGTGGTCCCCGAAGCAATTCCCGGACAAGTAGTACTGGATGTGCATCTGGTCCTCTGGTGCCGCGGCGTACATTGCCTCGACGGCCTCGGCGCCGACGATCTTCTTCTGGACCGTGAGGCCTTTCTCCATTCGGTCCTCGGGTGTGGTCGTGGACTGCGCCGGCAGCGGCAACTCCACGCCGCGTTCGGTGAGCACGATGTTGGTGGCGTGGATGAAGTCGAAGACCTTGGCCATGCCCACGTAGGGCACTGCGTGGTAGACGATCTCCTTCACCTCGACGGGACTGACACCGACAGTTAAGGCCCCTCCCAGCATGACTCGGTATTCGCTGAGCGCCTGACAGGCGATCATGGATGCGAGCTGCACCATGAGCCGTGTCCTGGTGTCCAGGTCTCCGTGACGCAGCACCTCGTCGAACGCAAAGTTGTCGAAGTACTCGATCAGTTCGGGATCGCTGACCTCCAGATTCGAGACGTGGCCCGGGAACAATTCCTCGTGATTCTGCTGCGCCCGTTCGCTGATAGCCATTGACAATCTCCTTGTCGTGCCGAGGGCACGACGGCCTCAGAAGCCGGCTGGTTCACGAGGGGTGTAGGGCTCCTCGAGAGCATGGATCTCGTCGTCGGTGAGGTGAATGTCGATCGCGGTCGCGGCGTCTGCGAGGTGATGTGGCTTGGTCGCTCCCACGATGGGGGCGGTGACGACCGGGTTCCTCAACACCCAGGCCAGCGCGACCCGGGCCATCGGAACGCCGCGAGCTTCCGCGATCCTTTGGACCGCGTCCACGATCGCTCGGTCGCCCTCGCCGAAGAATCGTTGACCGACGGGGTCATGGTCCGAGCGCTGCGTGTGTTCCCCCCACGGTCGAGCGAGCCGTCCCTTTGCCAGCGGACTCCACGGGATGCTTCCAACGCCCTGGTCGGCGAGCAGGCCGAACATTTCGCGCTCTTCCTCGCGTTGCATCAAGTTGTACAGGTCTTGCATGGAGACGAACTTCGTCCAGCCGTGCAGCTCGGCGACGTGTTGCATCTTGGCGAACTGCCAGGCGTACATCGACGAGGCGCCGAGGTAGCGTGCCTTGCCAGCCTTGACGACATCGTGAAGAGCTTCCATCGTCTCCTCGATTGGCGTGTTTGGATCAAAGCGGTGAATCTGATAGAGGTCGACGTAGTCGGTACCCAGCCGGGTCAGAGAGACATCGATCTGCTCCAGGATCGCCTTACGAGAAAGGCCGGATCCGCCAGGACCCTCGTGCATCGGAAAGTGCACCTTCGTCGCCAAGACGATGTCCTCCCGTCGGCTGTACTCCTTGATGGCTCGACCGACGATTTCCTCTGAGCTGCCCAGCTGGTAGACGTTGGCGGTGTCCCAGAAGGTAACGCCAAGCTCGACGGCTTGCTTGAAGAAGGGTCCCGCGTCCTCCTCTCCCAAAGACCATTCGTTGAAGCCCCGTGAGGTATCGCCGAAGCTCATGCAACCGAGCGCAATCCGGCTGACTCTCAAACCGGAGTTGCCTAGGCGCGCGTAGTCCATAGTTGTTGTTCCTTGTTCTGGATCTGATTCGAGGTGTTTCACGCGTCAGGGTCGGAGCAGCACTTTGATGGCGCGTCGTTCGTCCATAGCCCGATAGGCCTTGGCGACCTGGTCGAGCGGCAGTTCGAGGTCGAATGCCTTGCCCGGCTCCATCCGACCGTTCCAGACTCGATCCAACAGGTCCGGCAGATAGTTCCGTACGGGCGCCGGGCCGCCGCGTACGCCCAGCCAGCGAGACTTCTACCCCATGCGGGGCGCCAACCCAGCCCACCATTCCGCCGGGTCTTGTGGACTGTAGGGCCTGCATCACCGACTCGCCGGTGC
>JBKOUS010000054.1:0-8966 GCA_046723505.1 Actinomycetota bacterium | reverse complement strand
AGCCGGCGTTCCCGTTCGGCCACGGCCTTGGCTACACGTCGTTCGATTTTGCTGATTTGCATGCTCAGGCAACGGACGCGCTCATTGGCGTGACCTTCACTGTCAGGAACATCGGTTCGCGACGCGGGAAGGCAGTTCCGCTGTTGTACGTCACTTTTCCGCCTGAGGCTGGCGAGCCGCCGGCCCAGCTAAAGGCGTTCCAGGTGGTGCGGCTAGATCCACGGGAGGTCAGCGAGGTTGGCATGGAAATTCCTTTCGACGACCTCGCCATCTACTACGACGACTCCCGATTACGCGGGATGCAAGCCGGGACGTACAAAATCCAACTTGGCGTCTCGTCCGCGGACCTCAGATTGAAGGCTGCGGTCCAAGTCCCCTAAGGCTCTTTGATCAGCTGGAGCGCGGTCCAGGAGATCGCGGGCAGCTCGACTGTCAGCAAGCCGTCCTCGATGCGGACCGACCGGTTCGGTGCCGGGGCGACGCGCTCTTGGTGCTCGAGGGTGTTCGTGGCCGTCGGGTCGTCGTCTGCCAGCGTAAGGCTCTCCGCGAGGCGGATCCGCCCCAGCGAGCCGACGTCGATGGACACGGTTGTCGCCGCGTTCTGGCTCCGATGCACCAGGAACACGGCGACCTCGCCGCTGTCGTTGTCGATGGTCGCGACGGCGTCGACGAGCGGCACACTTCCATACTCCGACGTCTCGTAGCTCGGGCTCTCGACAGCGAGCCTTAGCACCGTGCCTTGGGCCAGGCGCGCAGTGATGGCGAACGGGAAGAAGGTGGTCTGCCGCCAAACCGGGCCACCAGGCTCGGTCATGATCGGCGCAATCACGTTGACGAGCTGGGCGAGGCACGCGGCCTTTACCCGGTCGGCGTGCCTCAGCAAACAGATGAGCAGGCTCCCGACTACGACTGCGTCCGTCACGGAGTACTGGTCCTCGAGCAGCCGTGGCGCGTATGGCCATGTGTTCGGGTCGGTGATCTTCCCGCTCTCGTTGAAGCGGTCGGCGTACCAGACGTTCCACTCGTCAAATGAGATGTCGATGGTCCGCTCGCTGCGTCGCGCGGCCTGTACGGAGTCCGCGGTAGCGATGACCGCCTCGATGAACGCATCCATGTCGACGCCCGAGGCCAAGAAGCTGCCTCGGTCGCCGTCATGCTCCTGGTAGTACGAGTGGGCCGAGATGAAGTCGACGTCGTCGTAGGTGTGCTCCAGGACTACGCGTTCCCACGCCCCGAAGGTCGGCATAGACCGGTTGGAGCTGCCGCAGACGACGAGCTCGAGGTCCGGGTCCATCTGACGCATTGCCTTGGCCACTTGGCTCGCGATCTTGCCGTAGTCCTTGGCGCTGCGATGGCCGAGCTGCCACGGCCCGTCCATCTCGTTGCCGAGGCACCACATGCGCACATTGAATGGATCGGGCGAGCCGTTGGCGGCCCGCTGCTCGGCCAGTGCGGAGCCCGCACGGATGTTCGTGTACTCGAGCAGGTCGAGCGCCTCGAGCATGCCACGGGTACCGAGGTTGACAGCGAGCATGAGCTCGGCGCCCACCCGCCCACTCCAGCGTGCGAACTCGTGTAGCCCGACCTGGTTCGACTCGAGCGAGTGCCATGCGAGGTCGAGCCGCGTCGGCCGCCGCTCGCGCGGGCCGACGCCGTCCTCCCATCGATAGCCGGAAACAAAGTTGCCGCCCGGGTAGCGGATGGTGGTCACGCCCAGCTCGCGCACGAGGTCCATTACGTCGGTTCGGAATCCGTCCGGGTCCGCTGCAGGATGCCCGGGCTCGTAGAACCCGTTGTAAACGCATCGGCCGAGGTGTTCGACGAAGGAGCCGAACAGGCGGCGGTTTACCGGGCCGACAGTGTGAGCTGGATCGGCGACGATCTTTGTCAGAAGTTTGGGAGTCACAGGAAAGTCGCAGCCGTGCCGCCGGATCAGGTTCCCGCCACTGCCCGGAGACTGCGGCTCTTAGAGCTAGAACGCCGTACAACGAGCTCTGGTTCGAATCGCACTTGCTGATGCTCATGGGCAACATCGCTGTCGGTGGCCTCAATTTCCTCGAAGAGCAGCTCGGCCGCCCTGTAGCCAATAGCCAGTCGGGGCTGACGAACCGAGGACAGTGGTACGGCAGCCGCGGCAGCAAACGCAATGTCGTCGTAGCCGACAATCGCCATATCGTCAGGCACTCGCAATCCGGCAGTCACAAAACCCTGCAGCAAGCCAATCGCCAATAGATCATTGGTCGCAAATACCGCGGTCGGCCGCTCTGAGTTGGGCATCGCGACTATTTCTTCCGCGGATCGGATGCCAGCTTGGACGTCAAGATGTTGTGAGGAGATGACCAGCAGCCGCGCTGAGCCGCTGTGTCGTGACCTCGCAAGCTCGGCACCCAACCGTCTCTCCGCAACTTGCCGGAGGTTTCCCGGTCCACCAATCACGCCAATTCTCGTGTGGCCCTGGTCAAGCAGGTGTTGGACGGCCAGGCGGCCGCCCTCCACGTCATCAACCGATACGGAACAGAAGTCGGATTGGTTTCCGGCACGATCCAGAAGCACGACAGGGATTCCCCGAAGCTTGAGCTGTCGGACCCGCTCGTCAATGTCCCAGATGGGTGCCAGCAGTACCCCACGAACCCTTTGTTGCATCAATACGAGCAATTGCGCGCTTTCTCGCTCAGCTTCCTGCGCACTATTTCCGACTTGGACGGAGTAGCCATGTTCATAAACGTAATTCTCGGCACCAATCACGAGATCAGTGAAAAAGGGGTTGGAGATGTCCATGACGATCACGCCAATGGAGCGACTGCGGCCTGCCCGAAGCTGGCGCGCGGGCTCATTCGGAATCCAACCGAGCTTTGCGATGGCGAGTTCTACCTTGCGTCGTGTGGGCTCCGCAACTAAATCCGGTGAGTTCAGAACATTAGAGACGGTGCCTAGCGAAACCCCCGCCAGGGCGGCGACATCTTTCATGCTGACTGTAGTCTTACGAGCCGCCATAGGTTCGCTCTAACTCCTGCTCCTTGAAGGTTTTGCTCGGGTTTCCTGACGTGATGCATCGTCGCCGACGACAATAATTGAAACGAATCATACCCCAGCCGAGCCGGCGCCGGAATGTCCCAGCTTCCCTGAACGCTCGTCTGGGTCGTGTAAAAATTTGCCGTTGGTACTGCTGTGTCATGCATAATGAGCCTCCTACCAGATCTGCCCGGAGGGGGCGGCTAGATCATCGTGGCGGACGCATTGGAGCCCAATGACCAACCGCACAGACATGGTGTCGCCTGACGCGCTGGTGTTGACACACGCTCTCGAGAAGCTCCGGGCGCGTGACGGACTGACTCATTCCCGGCTGGACAACAGCCGCAGCGTTGAAGCCGCGCCGCTCTTGGGCCTCGCGGCGGTACGGCGCTACGCCGCGGTGCACGACATCGAGCTGGCCCAGGCCGCACTGGAAGTCATCAAAGAATGCGTACGGGAAAACCTACGTGGTTCCCAGCGCATAGTGGCCGACGCTGTCTTGGGAGTGCGTGCATTTTCTGAGGCCTACGGCCAGCATGGTATCGAGTCGCGCATCGTTGCTGCATTACATTCTGACTTGCTTGGTAGGCGACGCAGCACTCTGCTAGCGAACTGGCGCGTGCTACATGAGGCATTGAGTCTCACTTCAAACGAGCCGCCAAGTGACCGTGCGTTACGCGGGACGATAGAGCGCGAGGTCCTCCGTGAGCTGGCGCGGCAGCTCATAAGGCGTGAGGAATATTCCCTCGGCGCTAAGAGTATGGTCATGCCATACGCCTCTGAGAACTCTTCTAGGAAAATGCCGATGTCCCGGCCCGGCAGGCTTATTGTCCTCGGTGGTGCAGTTATGGACGCCACTTTTCATACAAAGGACATCCCACCAAGAGGGACTTCAATCGAGGCGTATGCGTTCGAACTCGCTCCTGGCGGCAAGGGGCTGTGGCAGTCGGTGGCAGCTGCGCGACTCGGGCTTGATGTAGCGTTGATTGCGGCAGTGGCTAACGATCGCTTCGGCCATGAGATCGTCAATCATTTGCGAGACGAGGGCGTAGATACATCTCTACTGAGGCTGATCGATGATGCGCACACTCCATTTACGGGCGTCGCCGAGTTCGAGCTTGGTGACAGCATCGCGTTCAATTGGCCAAATCACATGGAGGTACATCTGGACACTCGTGACATCGATCGCCTCACTCAGCACTTTGCCTCCTATGACGCAGTGCTCATGACGTTCGAGATTCCACGCGAGACTCTGGAGTACACCTTATCCCTATTGAATAGGCTTGATGAATCAAGGCCAATTGTCATCGTTACACCGGGCCAGCCCTATCCTGATCGTGGAATCTCTGGCCACGCGCTCTCCCAGATCGACTACCTTGTGGCACACCCTTGGGAGCTCGGCCGCTATGCGCCCGCAGATCGCAGATCGTTTGATCTCGATGTCGTCGCTCGGCAGCTATTAGCCTACGGCGTCGAGACGCTCTGCGTTCCTACAGATGGAGGATGTACTGTCTACTCCGAACCACTCGGGACATTCAACGTGCCCACGATCTCATCCCCCTTCAAGGAGTCCTCCGCGGGACGGGATGCATTCTGTGCGGCACTTGCAGCCAAATTGATAGACAGCGAACGACATTTCTCGGAGGAAGTCGCACTTTGGGCGACCACCGCGATGGCCGCAGAAATTGCCGATCATCCCTTGCCGAACCCGATGCCTGACCGACGGCGGGTGGAACAGCTCCTTGAGCGATCCCGGTTCAATATCATTCCGCGTAGCTCAGTCAGCGATTCAGGCGATGCCTATGCTGAGCAACGACAACTTCTGTTCCCCCATTGAGATTGGAACAATAGATTATCGGATCGAGCAACCTGACTCTGCTTTGTTGGAATCTTCCCGGGTATCTAGCCTGTAGCTCTATGAGACTCGAAGTGCCGAAGCTTTCGCGTAATTGTCGAGGTGTCACATAGCAGGCGTTGTCATATAGGTAGGGCCGTGCCCTAACAGTCATCCATTGTTGCCAATTTGATGCGCGATAGCTGCTTCCGGTGAATCCCAAGTTGAGATCTACAGCAGTGACAAGCAAATCAACGGAAGGCGTGTTGCGATGTAGGTAGCGCCGGACCCTTGATAGCAGAGATGAAATCGCATTGCGCGGTGCACCGTCGACCGAATACACCCGCGATACCTCCCAGACGCGTTCTGGTGAGATAGCAAACTGCGAGCGGATCTGATTTCCCACGCACTTCCATTGCAGTGTTGACACACTACAAAGTGTTACGGGAAGTCTGTGGACCGGATCGACCAGGGCAAAGTAGCGAGACCCGGGGCGAGCGCTCCGAAGATAGTGGAGCAGGGTTAGGACCGGAAGTGCGCGTGACGGGTCGACCTCCTCGAAGGCCAAATCGCGCAGCGCGAATTGTCGTAAGGGCACATAACCCCTCGCGGCCCGCAGGTCACGGCGCAGTTGTTCGGCGCTGATCCTGAGTTCACGCTGTACCTGCCCTGTCGAGACACATCCTTCGTATGACGCGACTCTGGGGAGCTGCAGTAGAGCACGTACAGCGAGAGCGCGAGGCTCAACATCTGTCCTCCGAGCGGTCTCCCTCACCAAAGCGCGGAAGGTAGACGCTGGTGCGAGGCTGCGGCACTCACTCAGGTGTAGCTGCGAGTTAGCGGTTGCTGAGAGCGAATCGGCACTCTTGACGATTGACGTTACTTCGCGTCGATCCGTCCGGTCGCGCACCAAAACCAGCTCCCCCGAGCACACACGGGGACGCTAGACCCGTTGTCGACTGACGCGCAGTCGCCGAGATCTTGCTGCCACAAAAAGATAGTTGGCCTTCCTCTGCCTGCCAATCGCGTGCCAAAAGGCAGCAGCGGCTTCCGATCTGGCAGAGGGACGGCCTAACGCATGGCCAACCAGCCTGCGCCCCGATATCTATACGCCAGTTGGGATCATCGCAGCTACCAATTTGTCTAGTTGACAGACTACTGCCGTCATATTAAATGAGATCTAAGTAAGGCTAGTAGCGCGGTTATCCAAACCGAAAGGTACCCATACATTAGCCATGTGTAACGCAACTCGACTCCCCCATTGCGGCAAGAGGATTCGGAAGGAGGAAAGCCATGTCAGGGACTGGTCTGACGACGGTGTTGCTGATGATCGGCATTGTCATGCTGATGCTCCGCTATTGGAAGCAAATCGCAATCTTTCTCCTGTTTGTGGCCGTCACCGTGTTCTGCTTTGGGATCTACTTCATCGTTAGCACAGTTGGCTTGTACATACCTTGATGGACAAATTGCGTTCTGCGATTTCGCAAGTAGTGGATTGCCACACTATCGCCGAAGCGCTGGTCGAAACCCCGATTCGAGCACTAGGCCATCCATTCGCTTCTGTAAACTGTCAGGAGGCGTCCTCGAAGCCGATCAGGCGATTGAGCCACCTGATTTGGGCGAGCCGTTGATGGCTGAGGCCACCCTCGTGGTCGTTGAACCGGTAAACAACTATTTCCTTCGCAGCGGCGTACGCGTGATATGCGGCGTACACCGTCGACGGCGGACAGATCTTGTCCATGACCGCAACGGAGAATAGGGCCGGCGCCGAGGCTCGCTTAGCGAAATTCACAGCGTCGAAGTAACTGAGGGTATTGAAGGTCGTATCGACGGCACCGCGATGGACGGCAAGGTACCTCGTGATTTCCATGTAGGGATCTTGATCGCAGATATCGACCGCTCGTTGAAAGTGGCAAAGGAACGGCACGTCCGGCATTACAGCGACGAGGTCCTGTGCCAGCCCTGCTGCGGCAAGCGTGATGCCACCGCCTTGGCTGATCCCTTGCACCGCAACTCTTGTGGCATCGACGTCCGGGAGACCTCGTGCGGCCTCAATCGCGCGTACCGCGTCTGCGAAAACGCGGCGGTAATAGTAGGACTTGGGATCCTCGATTCCCTTGGTCATAAAACCCGGCGCCTGAGGGCCGGATCCGTGGCTGTCTCCTGTTGCTCCTCCACCGCCCCACACGGATCCCTGTCCACGGGTGTCGACGATCAGGTGGGTGTAGCCGGCACTGGCCCACGCCAGGAGGGCGCCAGGGACATCCCGTCCGCCGTTGTAGCCGACGAATTCGACCACTGCCGGCCGAGGGCCCTCGTCGTGCGGGCTCAGGAGCCAGGCATTGATCCGGTCTCCTGCGAAGCCTCGGAAGGATGCGTCGTAGATGTCTACCGTGCGGTACGGCGTCTTGACCGGTTCAATGCGCACGTCCAGGTCGAAGGAGCGCATCTCATTGAGAGTTTCATTCCAGAATTCGTCGAAATCGGCTGGTTCGGCCACCGTTGGCCGGTAATCGATGAGTTCCTCGATAGTCAGGTCTGTCCTGGCCACTCGGATCAACCCCCTCTTAGGCCCGCGAAACTCGACCGAGCCTAAGCATGAGCGTTATCCGAGTCTGTCTGGGTGGCGGCGCGCCAGACAGTATGCGCGAATCCTCCCTGACCCAGGTTGTAAGTGCCTGCGTCGGTGACCAGGTAATGAGCACCGTGCGGTGATCGCCATAGCCATACACCAGGCTCAGGTTGTCGCAGCCGCCATCGGCTATGGGTCTTGATGCGATGCTCGGTGCGGCTGAGCGGCCCCAGATTATGTATCCCGGTCTGTCCCGGCAGCCCACCCTGAGCGCGTGGGAGATACGGTTTGGTGTGGTCCAGGTCCATCCGTCGAGCGCCAGCAGCGTACGGAAAGCAGCTGGCTGGCATCCGCAAGAACATTGCCTCCTTGATACGGCGTGGAATCTCGTATCCATCGACCGCGCAGACATCGACTGGGTCGATCACCGGTTGCACAGTCACCTTGCAACTGGTCTGGCCGAGGAAGCGGCGAACCTGCTCGAGAGTGATTGGTCCGACCCCCTCCATCCGAGCCACGCCGCCGCCCAACCCGCTGGCACCGAGCCTCCCAGCGCCATTAGCAACGCTGGCCAGCAGCGCCTCCTGGCTGAGATGGATGTGCAGCATCACCTGCGGCCGTAGCCGACGCTGATCAAGCCCGGACGGCCGCACAACCAGGGAATCGGGCCGCAGGTCGTCGGTCGAGTCGCTGGTAGACCGGTCGAACGGCGCGCCGGGATGGTTGTCGACCGGCTCGCCAGGTTGCTGGGGTTCGGCGGCCGGCTTCTGCTCGTCGCGGAACTGCCACAGCAAGTCCAGCGCCAGTGCCGGCTGCGCCAGAATCCCGATTGCCCTGGATCGGCGTACGCCGGCCGAACCCAGGTCCCCTTGCAAGCGCAGAATTTCGGCGATCCGGTTCACAGTGGCTAGGAACCAGATGACATCGCCGGCGTTGGCTTTGGCGATGAGCAACTTCAACCCCGACTGGCTTGTGCGACCAGCCCGCACGAAGCGTTCCGCCTCCCAAACCTTGGCTTGCTCGTCGGCCGCCTTGGGATCGGCCTCGATGATCTTTGCCTGCAGCATCGTCTCGAAACGCTGCCAGGGCAAGGAGATAATTGCCGGTGCCACCGCCGAATCGACGTGCATCGCCGCATTGAGACCCAGATGCCGGGTGGCCTGCGCCACTCGCCGGGCCCGCCACACCCGCAGCCGGCCGGAACACACCAATTGCCACAACTCCGGCAGCCGGTGCCGCAAATCGAGCGCATCGGCCATCAAAGCCTTCGCCGAACCGGCCGTGGACTCTAACTGGGCGCCCAGCTCGGCGGCTGCGAACTCGAGCACTTCGGCGGTACCTTCCCCGCCGACTCTTTGACCTCGTTCCGCACCCGGGCGGGTTCGCTCGGTCGCTGTCTGGCTGTCCGGGGAATGAAGATCGCACCAGTGCGCCGCCAGCTGTACCAGCAGACACTCCTGCTGCAGCACCAGCAGGTGCGTGCCGGACACGACCGACATGGTCGCGGCCGCATCTAGCCCAGCGACCTGCTCGTTATCGAACATGCGT
>JBKOUS010000020.1:0-28654 GCA_046723505.1 Actinomycetota bacterium | reverse complement strand
TCGATTGGTCTCGGATCGAGTTGTGGTGGGGCGACGAACGTTTCGTACCCGCTGATCATGCAGACAGGAACGCAAAGCAGGCTCTTGACCTGATTGCGGCTCCACTAGCGCTGGACCCTGACCGAGTCCATGAGATGCCGGCAAGCGATGGTGGGCTCGATCTCGACCAGGCAGCAGAGGCGTACGCCCGAGAGCTGGGCGACCTAATTTTCGACATCTGCCTGCTCGGCATGGGGCCAGACGGCCACGTCGCCTCGATCTTTCCTGAGCATCCCTCTTCATACGCAGATGGCGACGTGATCGCCGTACGATCCTCACCGAAACCGCCACGGGAGCGGATCAGCCTCACCCTCCCAGTCATCAACCGGTCACAGGAGGTCTGGTTCGTTGTGAGCGGCGCTGACAAAGCCGCCGCTGCCAAGATCGCGCTGCTCGGCGCAGGACCGGTACAGGTGCCGGCTGCCGGTGTTTCCGGTGTCCAGCGCACGCTCTGGTTGATGGATCGGGATGCGGCAGCCGAGTTGCCAACCGATCTGCAGCAACGCGGCCGAATTTAGGCCGGCGCCGCTACCGGGTCACTGAAGCGGGGCTAGTAGATGACCTCGCCACGCTCCCGTCGCGCCCGGAGGGCTTGCAGCGCCTCAGTCAGGATGTCGGCCGCCTCCTTGTCGGTGCGGCGCTCCTTGACGTAGGCCAGGTGTGTCTTGTAGGGCTCGATCTTCGGCGGTGGAGGTGGATTCAGGGAGTCGAGGTTCGCTGGTAAGCCGCATCGCGGGCAGTCCCACGCGTCGGGAATGGCAGCATCTGCGGCAAATGCAGGCCGCGTCTCATGACCGTGTGCGCAGAAGTACGAGACGTAATTTCGCGGCGCGGCATCGCCACGCTCCGCCTCGCCCATTGGACCAGCGCCCACTCGGCTACCACGAATGGCACTTCCACCAGCCACGTTCTTTCTCCCTCGCCCTTCCTAGCTGTGGATAAGTTAGTGTCTTTCCTTCGATTGACCGGGCCGGTGGTCTTGGCAGTCAGCCACCCAACTTGTAGAGCAAGTTGAGCGCCACAATTGCCGCAAGCCAAACCACTCCGATGATGACGGTGAGCCGGTCGAGATTTCGTTCTGCGACTGAGGATCCACCGAGGGAGGAAGAGATCCCACCACCGAAGAGATCAGACAAACCGCCGCCGCGGCCTTTGTGCATCAGTACGAACAACGCGAGCGCGACACTGGTGATCACCAAGATGATGGAGAAGATCAGGATCGGCACGGTCACCAGGGGTACGAGCACGGACGTAGCCTAACTCACCGATTCGAGAACAAGTCAAAACTCCACCAGCGCTGGACTTGCCGCATGCTCAGATCACTGGCATTTCGTAAAACCGCGCAATAGCGCAAAACTCGTCGACCTTCAGACTGGCGGCACCGACCAGACAACCGTCGATATCGGGCTGGGCCATCAAGGCGGCAACGTTCCTCGCATTGACCGATCCACCGTAGAGAATCCGAATCCGGTCAGCGACCTCGCTGCGGTGCTGCTCCCGGATCCAACCGCGGATCGCCGTACAGACTTCCTGAGCGTCTTCCGGCGTGGCCACACGACCAGTGCCGATCGCCCAAACCGGCTCGTACGCGATGACCATATTCGCAACCTGCTCCGACGTGAGACCCGTGAGCGCGCCCTCCACGTGGTCCAATGTGTCGGGCACATGGCGGAACTGCTCTCGGATGGCGAGGCGCTCACCGACGCAGACGATCGGCACGATGCCGCGCGAGACTGCCTTCAGGGTCTTGGCGTTCACCATGTTGTCGTCCTCGCCATGAAACCGGCGCCGCTCGGAGTGCCCGACGACGACGTAGCGGCAGCCCAGCTTCACCAGCATGTCTGCGGAGATGTCGCCGGTATAGGCGCCGTTGTCGAAGGCCGACACGTCCTGGGCGCCGTATCCGATCTCCAGGCGGTCGCCATCCACCAGTGTCTGCACGGTCCGCAGATCGGTGTACGGCGGCAGCACGATCACCTCGGACTTTTCCGGGTCGTGCTTTTTGTCCTCCAGCGTCCATGCCAGCTTCTGCAATAACCCAACAGCCTCGACATGGTTAAGGTTCATCTTCCAGTTGCCGGCCATCAGCGGCTTACGAGTCATCCCCTATACCCCATCATCGATAACGGCCAAGCCAGGCAGAGTCTTGCCCTCGAGGTACTCCAGGCTGGCACCGCCGCCAGTCGAGATATGACCGAACTCCTCATCGCGGAAGCCAAGATCACGGACCACGGCGGCGGTGTCGCCGCCGCCGATGACCGACAATCCATCGATCTCCGTGGCCGCCTGCGCGACAGCTCTGGTTCCGGCAGCGAAGCGCTGCCATTCCGCAACGCCCATCGGCCCATTCCAGAAGACTGTCTTGGCTTTTCTGACCACACCTGCGAAGACCCGCGCCGAGTCTGGGCCGATGTCCAGCCCGAACTGATCAGCGGGCATCGCATCGGCGGACACTACGGTCGGCTCGGCGTCGGCCGACACTTCGGGTGCCGCCACAATGTCGGAGGGCAGCACGATCTGTTTTCCGCCAGCGGCAGCGGCATTGAGGTATCCCCGCACCGTCTCGATCTGATCTTGCTCGAGCAGGCTCCTGCCCACCCCGTAGCCCTGAGCGGCAAGGAATGTGAATGCCATGCCGCCGCCGATGACCAGAGTGTCCGCGGTCTTGATCAGGTTCGCGATCACCGCGAGCTTGTCGGAGACCTTCGCACCCCCCAGCGCCACGACGTACGGGCTGGCCGGCATTTCAGTGAGCTGCCGGAGCACCTCCACCTCCATCTCAACCAACTTGCCCGCCGCATGAGGCAGCCGCATGGCGACGTCGTACACCGACGCCTGCTTGCGGTGTAGGACGCCGAACCCGTCGGAGACGAACACATCACCAAAGGCTGCGTAATGGTCGGCTAGTACGCCTCGAGCGGCCTCGTCCTTGGACTCCTCGGCTGGCTCAAAGCGGACGTTCTCCAGCATTCCTACATCGCCGTCGCTGAGACTCGCAGCGACTTCTCGCGCCGACTCCCCCACGACATCACTCGCCAGCCTGACCTCGGCATCCAGCAGCTCGGAGAGCCTCCTGGCGGCCGGAGCCAATGAGTATTTGAGGTTGACCTGCCCCTTGGGCCGTCCCAGGTGAGCCAGCACGATGACCCTGGCGCCACCGTCTCGAAGCTCGTTCAGCGTGGGCAGCGACGCGCGAATCCGTCCGTCGTCGGTAATGGTCTCACCGTCCAGCGGCACATTGAGATCGCAGCGGATCAGCACCCGCTTGCCCGTAAGGTCACCAAGATCAGAAACTGACTTCATGCTTGATCCTTCCGGGATCGATCATGTTGCTGGCAAGTGGGGCGCGGCGGAAGCTGTACCCGGCTGGCCCTGCTGTACGGAGCGTGCATGCCATGCACAGCACCGGTATCCCACGCTGCGTGGGATACCGGCAGTCGATCGGGCTCAGAGGGACTGGCCGACCAGGCCGACCAGGTCGACGAGGCGGTTGGAGTAGCCCCACTCGTTGTCATACCAGCCGACCACCTTCACCTGATTGCCGATCACCTTGGTGAGGCCCGAGTCGAAGACGCACGAGCTGGGGTCGGTGACGATGTCGGAGGACACGATCGGGTCGCTGGTGTATTTCAGGTAGCCCTTCAGCGGGCCGTCGGCGGCCGCTTGGACGATGCCGTTGACTTCCTCGACAGAAGTCTCTCGCGGCGCCTCGAAGGTCAAGTCGGTCGCCGAGCCTGTGGGCGTCGGCACTCGCAGCGCGTAGCCGTCCAGCTTGCCCTTCAGCTGCGGCAGTACCAGACCAATGGCCTTCGCCGCGCCGGTCGAGGTGGGCACGATGTTGATCCCAGCCGCGCGGGCGCGACGTAGGTCCTTGTGCGGGCCATCCTGGAGATTCTGATCCTGGGTGTAGGCGTGGATTGTCGTCATGAGGCCCTTGACAATGCCGAGACCGTCGTCGAGCGCCTTGGCCATGGGCGCCAAGCAGTTCGTGGTACATGAGGCGTTGGAGATGATGTGGTGCTTCGCCGGGTCGTAGTCGCCGTCGTTGACGCCCATCACCACGGTCCAGTCCTCGTTCTTGGCTGGCGCGGAAATGATCACCTTTTTCGCGCCCGCGTCCAGGTGTGCCTTGGCCTTCGTCGCGTCGGTGAAGAACCCGGTGGACTCGATCACGACATCGGCACCGATCTCACCCCAGGGTAGGGCGGCAGGGTCACGCTCGGCGTAAGACTTGACGACCTTGTCTCCTACCTTGATGCCCCCGTCGACAACCTCAACCGGTAGGTCGAGTCGGCCCAAGATTGAGTCGTACTTCAGTAAGTGAGCCTGGGTGTCGTCATCGAATAGGTCGTTGAAGGCGACCACGTCGATGTCGGCACCTGAAGCGAGCAGCGCGCGGTAGAAGTTTCGGCCGATGCGGCCGAAACCATTGATACCAACACGGACGGTCATGACACGATCTCCTTCGGCTGTCAGGCCCACGGCAGCGGGGCCAGTGACCACCTTAACGAACTTCGCGGGCACGCTGCTCAGCGTCTACTCCTCGTCGAGCATGTCAGCGCTCAGGCTGGCCTCGGTGTTTGGTATGCCAAGCTCGGCGGCACGCTTGTCAGCTGTCGCAAGTAGTCGCCGGATCCTTCCTGCGACGGCATCCTTGGTCAACGGCGGTTCATGCATCTGACCCAGCTCCTCCAGGCTGGCCTGCTTGTTCTCGATGCGCAGCAGACCCGCGGCTCTGAGATGGTCAGGCACATCGTCACCGAGGATCTCCAGTGCCCGCTCTACTCGCGCGCCCGCTGCCACCGCGGCTCGAGCCGAGCGGCGCAAGTTGGCGTCATCGAAGTTCGCCAGCCGGTTCGCCGATGCCCGCACCTCGCGACGCATCCGCCGCTCTTCCCAGACCAGCAGCGACTCGTGCGCCCCAAGCCGAGTCAGCAATGCTGCGATGGCATCGCCGTCCCGGACCACGACTCGATCGACGTTTCGCACCTCGCGTGCTTTCGCTGGAATCCCCAACCTGCGGGCGGCACCGACCAACGCCAGTGCGGCCTCCGGTCCGGGGCAGGTCACTTCCAGCGCCATGGAGCGTCCCGGCTCGGTCAGCGAGCCGTGCGCCAGGAATGCCCCGCGCCATGCCGCAACGCAGTCGCACAGGCCGCCGCTCACGACCTGTGCTGGGAGACCGCGTGCTGGCCGGCCGTGTGAGTCGATCAGGCCGGTTTGGCGCGCCAGCGCCTCGCCGTCCTTGATCACCCGTACTACGTAGTGGGTGCCTCGCCGGATCCCAGAGCCGTTCACGATGACGAGCTCGCTCGGATGACCGAAGACCTCGTTGATATCGGTCCTCAGCCGGCGTGCAGCGGCTCCGGTGTCCAGCTCCGCCTCAATCACGATCCGACCGCTGACGATGTGCAGCCCGCCAGCAAACCTCAGCGTTGCGGCAACCTCCGACTTCCGGTCGCAGGGCTTGGTGACCTTGATGGTCGCGAGCTCCGCCTTCACCAGTGCGGTCATGGCCATTGCTGAATGATTACACAGCTAGCCCGCGCACCTCGTCGCTTTGACAGGAACGTACGGCACCCCCCGGCTGCTGCCCGCGCTTTCACGGCATTCATGGCGGGGCTGACCATCTCCCCCGGGGCGTGCTTTCGACTGCCGGTGCCGTACCCAGGTCCTTCACGCTGTGCATGGCATGCGCGCTATGTACAGCGTGAACATCCCACGCGGCGTGGGATGTTCAAACCCCCAAGATCTCCGCGTACGCCGAGGCCAAGCGGAGCGGGTCGTGTCGCTGCGAGCCGTCGCGGGCGGCGAGGTCGGCGACAACGAGCCGCGCCCCCAGTGAGTCGACCCAGGTCGCCAAATGGGGATCGTCCAAGGCGAAACCACTGTCGGCGAGCACAACATCGAGCCGCAGATTTGGCGCATGGTCGGCAAGCAACTCGATGTGCTTGGCAGCCGAGAATCCCGCGGTCTCGCCAGCAGGCTCGAGGTTGAGAGTCAGGATGCGCCGGGCCGCTGTAGCGTGAATCGCTTCCGCGAGCTTGGGCACCAGCAGATGCGGAATCACTGAGGTGAACCAGGAGCCGGGTCCCAGCACAATCCAGTCAGCCTCAAGAACAACCTCGATGGATTCCGGACAGGCGGGTGGATCTTGCGGTATGAGCCGAACCGAGCACACCTCTCCTGGGGTCGTGGCAACCCGAGCCTGCCCGCGGATTTCGGAGACTTCGTCGGGGCTTGCAGGGTCGAGCCCGATGACATCGGCGCCGATATCCAGCGGCACCGAGGCCATCGGCAGCACGCGACCCTTGGCGCCCAGAAGCCTGGCCACCATATCCAAGCCTGCTACCGGATCGCCGAGGCGCTCCCACAGCCCGACAATGAGCAGGTTCCCGATTGCGTGATCATCGAGTGGCCCGGTGCTGCTGAACCGATACTGCAGCACATCGGCCCAGGTACGCCCAGACTCGTCATCGCCGCACAACGCCGCAAGTGCCATTCGGAGATCGCCCGGAGGCAAGCAGTCCAGCTCCTGGCGCAGTCGACCTGAGGAGCCGCCATCGTCGGCAACGGTGACGATCGCCGTCAGATGGTCAGTCACTCGCCGCAGAGCAGTCAGTGAGGCCGCGAGTCCGTGCCCCCCGCCGAAGGCGACCACGGCCGGAAGTGTCGGGCCCAGCGAGCCCGACGTAAAGATGTGTGCCAGATCGCGAGGGCTCACTCTCGGCCCAGATCGCGGTGGAGAACAGTCGTCGGCAGGCCGGTGCCACGGAGTCGCCGAGCGAACTCCTCTGCCATAGCTGAGCTTCGATGTTTGCCACCCGTACAGCCGATGGCCAGCGTGGCGAACCGTTTGCCCTCATTGATGTAGCCGACCGAGACCACCGCCATGAGGTCCTGCATGGAGGCGAGAAAGGACTCGGCGCCTGGCTGTCCGAGCACGTAGTCACTCACCGGTTTGCTCAGCCCTGTCTGCGGGCGCAGCTCGGGGATCCAGTGCGGATTGGGCAGGAAGCGGACATCGAAGACCATGTCAGCATCCACCGGAATGCCGTATTTGAAGCCGAAGGACAGCAGCGTGACGCGCAGTTGATCATCGTTACTACCGCCATAGGCATGGGCGACCCGGGAAGTCAGCTGGTGGATGTTCAGCGAGGATGTGTCGATCACAAGATCGGCGGCCGCACGGAGCGTTGCCAAAGTCTTGCGTTCCCTCCCGATGCCATCCAGCAGCCGACCATCGCCTTGCAGCGGATGCGGCCGGCGCACGGACTCCTGACGTCGCACGATGACGTCGTCGGCCGCCTCGAGGAACAAGATCTCAGGCATCGTGCCGATGGCGGCAAGTTCGGTGAACATCGATGGGAGCTGCTCGAAAAAGCCTCGGGTACGCACGTCCAGCACGACCGCGAGCCGTGTCAGGTCGATCTCCCGGGCCTGCCGGCATACCTCAGCCAACACGCTGGGAGGAAGGTTGTCCACCACGTACCAGCCAAGGTCCTCCAGGCTGTGCGCCGCCGTGGAACGACCCGCGCCTGACATGCCGCTGACGACGACCAGGCGTAGCGGCTTAGTCGGGCTCTCGGTGTCGAGCTCGCCGTCCGGGCTGTGCTGATCCCGCGGGCGACCGCCTCCCCGCGCCACCCCGGGACTTTCGCTGGTCACGTGGTTGATTATTCCCGGATCGTAGACGCCGTAGGAGGCTAGGCGGTGTCAAGCACTTCGCCGGTGGCCATGTTGATCGCCTCCGGTTGCGGAGCCGCCTGCAATGCCTCCTTGATGGCGAGTGCTGTCTTGGGGCCGAAACCGGGTACCGCGGCAATCTCGGAGACTGTTGCGGCACGCAGCTTCTTCAGTGAGCCGAAGTGGCTGATCAGAGCTTTACGCCGGACCTCGCCGAGACCCGGCACTTGATCCAGGAGCGATTCGACCATGGACTTGCTGCGCCGGACTCGATGGTGGGTGATCGCGAAGCGGTGCGCCTCATCGCGAAGCCGTTGCAGCAGATAGAGACCCTCGCTAGTGCGCGGCAGGATCACTGGTTCTTCAACGTCGGGCAGCCACACCTCCTCCAACCGCTTGGCAAGGCCACACAGGGCCACGTCGTCGATGCCGAGCTCGTGGAGTGCCTTTGCGGCAGCGGCCACCTGAGCGGGGCCGCCGTCCACCACCACCAGTGACGGCGTGTACGCGAACTTGCGAGGCGCACCTGTCGTCGGGTCGACAAGCAGCGGGCCCTCATCGACTCCGGCGCCGACTGGCTGCCCGTCCGTTCGCTTGGTCATGGCAGCACGATCGTCGATGAGTCGCCGGAACCGGCGAGTGATCACCTCGTGCATCGCCGCAACATCGTTCTGACCCTCGACCTGGCGGATCACGAACCGCCGGTACTCACTCTTCCGTGGCAGCCCGTCCTCGAACACCACCATGGAGCCGACCACTTCGGTGCCTTGCAGGTTTGAGATGTCGTAACACTCGATCCGTAGCGGCGCGGTGGGCAGCTCCAACGCGTCCTGGATCTCTTCCAGTGCGCGGTTGCGAGTCGAGAGATCACCAGCACGGGTGGTCTTGTGCTTGATCAAGATCTCGCTGGCATTGCGCGCGACTGTCTCCATGAGTGCCCGCTTGTCCCCCCGCTGCGGCACCCGAATGGAGACATGTGAGCCGCGCCGCTCCTCGAGCATCCTGGTAAGCGACTCCGCCGATGGAGGCATCACCGGCACCAAGATCTCGCGGGGCACCGCATCTTTGTCGTTGGTGGTGGGATCCGGCTCGGCGTAGAGCTGCAGCAGGAACTGTTCGATCAGCTCCTCGCTGCCGCCATCGTCGAACCGGTCGGCGACCCAGCCGCGCTCGCCACGAACGCGCCCACCGCGCACATGGAAGATCTGCACGGCGACCTCAAGCGGGTCCTCGGCCAAAGCGATGACGTCGGCGTCGGTACCGTCCCGGAAGACAACGGCGTTCCGTTCCATCGCTCGTTGCAGAGCACCGATATCGTCCCGCAGCCGAGCCGCGCGCTCGAACTCCAGCGCATCGCTGGCAGCGCGCATCTCTCGCTCCAGCTTCTTGATCATGGGAGCTGCCTGACCCGACATGAACTGGCAGAAGTCGTCGACGATCGCCCGATGCTCCGCAGCCGTCACCCGCCCGATGCAGGGGGCCGAGCACTTGCCGATGTAGCCGAGCAGGCAGGGCCGACCGAGCTGCTTGTGGTTTTTGAAAACTCCAGGCCGGCAGGAGCGCATCGGGAAGACTCGGAGCAGCAGATCGACCGTCTCGCGGATCGCCCACGCGTGGGAGTAGGGACCGAAGTATCGGGTGCCCTTGCGTTTGGCTCCACGGCCGACCATGACCCGTGGGATCTCCTCCGAGAGGGTGATCGCGAGCCAGGGATACGACTTGTCGTCGCGGTACTTGATGTTGAACCGTGGGTCGTACTCCTTGATCCAGGAGTACTCCAGCTGAAGGGCCTCAACCTCGCTCCGCACGACCGTCCAATCGACCTTGGTGGCCGTGCTGACCATCGATCGGGTGCGGCTCAGCAAGGAGGCCGGATCGGCGAAATAGGAGTTCAGCCGGGAGCGGAGGCTTTTCGCCTTCCCGACGTAGATCACCCGACCGTCAGCATCCAAGAATCGGTACACGCCAGGCTGATCTGGGATGGATCCGGGGGCAGGCCGGTACTTCGGCACTGGCCGAGACGAGACTGGAGGTACCACGCGCCCAGCGTAGGCTGCGAGTCGGACAGCCCGTAGGCTGCGAGTCGGACAGCCGTTTAGTGACCAAGGAGCGCCGAGCTATGGCAACCAGCGAGCAGAACAAGCAAACCGTGGCACGACTCTTTGACGCCTTCCGAGCCGGAGACGTCGACGCTTTCGACGAGCTGATCGCTGAGAACTATGTCCAGCACAACCCCCAAGCCGACAACGGGTTGCAGGCCGTGAAGGACCTCATCGCCCCGCTCGGCCCGCTCGATGTCGAGGTGCACCGCGCCATCGCAGACGGCGACCTAGTCGCTGTGCACTCTAACAACAAGACCTTCAACACGGCCGGTGTCGACATCTTCCGTCTTAACGACGACGGGAAGATCATCGAGCACTGGGATGTCGTCCAGCCGATACCGGATGCCACGGCGAGCGGTAATGACATGTTCAGCCAGCTGAGCTGACCACCGTCGCCAACTGAACTGCCGCGCGAGGCGACAGGCCAAATTCAGGTTTCGACGTAGATCTTGTCCTCGAAGACGGTTGTCTTCGCCTCGGCAAGTGGTTTGGGCGCCGGCGGGTTCGTCACGGAGCCGTCCTCAATCGAATACTCACTGCCGTGGCAATTGCAGTGAATGACACCGTCGTTGACGGATGCGACCGGGCATCCCTGGTGAGTGCAGATCTTGCTGAAAGCCTTGTATGTGCCCTTGCTCGGTTGGGTGACCACGTAATCGGCGTCCTTCAAGATGACGCCGCCGCCGAGCGGCACTTTCGATGTGGCGACACTTGGGCCCTTGGGGGCCTCAGCCGTCG
The DNA here is from genome assembly GCA_046723505.1 of Actinomycetota bacterium. Lineage (GTDB taxonomy): Bacteria > Actinomycetota > Actinomycetes > Propionibacteriales > Propionibacteriaceae > Microlunatus. The sequence continues at coordinate 18,089 of JBKOUS010000020.1, read as the reverse complement.
ACGCTGACGGCTTGGGGGAGGTTGTGTCGGCAGTCGGCGACGGCGTCGTTGGCGCAGACGTCTCTGACGCGGCCGGAGCAGCGGAGGGCGAGCCGCCGGACGCCTCGGCGCAGGCGCCCAGCGCGGCGGCGCCCGCGCCGGTCAGGCCCAGGAGCCCAGCGGCTCGCAGAACGGTCCGCCGCGCCACAGCGGATAGCTCCTGATGTGACGTTTGGTCGCCTAACACAGACATCAGAAGCCTCCACTCTCCGCACTGCGAGCGCCGTTCGCCTAGGAGTGCCTAAAGCTGCCTGAAGACGCTCTTTCGACCGCAGACGAGATAGGCCTCGATCTGGTTCGATCGATGCCGCGTCAGCTTGCTTTGACCGTCGCGCGCCTGGCTGACAGCTTGTCGACGACCGCTGCGTCAGCTTGCGTCGCTGGAACGAGCGCCGGCTGGGTCGCTCTGATGGGAACTGCCTGCCCATCAAGCAAAGGCTTGAGGAACGCGCCGGTGTAAGACTTCGTCTTGGCCGCGACCTGCTCTGGTGTGCCTTCGGCGATGACAAGGCCGCCGCGCGATCCCCCTTCGGGGCCCATGTCGATCAGCCAGTCGGCGGTCTTGATCACGTCGAGGTTGTGCTCGATCACTACTACGGTGTTGCCAGCGTCGACCAGGCGAGCCAGAACATCCAGCAGTTTGCGGATGTCCTCGAAGTGCAGGCCGGTAGTTGGCTCATCCAGGACGTAGAGGGTTCGGCCTGTTGCCCGTTTCTGCAGTTCACTGGCCAGCTTGACGCGCTGGGCCTCGCCGCCGGAGAGAGTAGGCGCCGGTTGGCCCAGACGCACATATCCGAGACCCACGTCGACCAGGGTGCGTAGGTGCCGGGCAATTGCGGGCAGTGGAGCGAAGAACTCCAGCCCTTCCTCGATCGACATGTCCAAGATCTCGGCGATCGACCTGCCCTTGTAGTGAACTTCCAGGGTTTCTCGGTTGTAGCGGGCGCCGTGGCAGACCTCGCATGGCACGTAGACGTCGGGGAGAAAGTTCATTTCGATCTTGATCGTGCCGTCGCCTGTGCAGTTCTCGCAGCGACCGCCCTTCACGTTGAACGAGAAACGGCCTGGCTGGTAGCCGCGAACCTTCGCTTCGGGTGTCTCGGCGAACAGCCTGCGCACGTGATCAAATACTCCGGTGTAGGTGGCGGGGTTGGAACGCGGCGTGCGGCCAATCGGCGACTGATCTACGTGGATGACCTTGTCGATCTGATCGGCTCCGCTGATCGAGCGATGTCGGCCGGGCACGTCGCGTGCGTTGTAGATCCGCTTCGCGAGGGCGGTATAGAGGATGCTGTTGACGAGGGTGGACTTGCCCGATCCGGACACACCGGTGACCGCAATGAGCTGGCCAAGCGGGAATGACACGGTGACGTTGCGCAGGTTGTGTTCGGCTGCGCCGTGCACGGTGACCTCACGGCGGGTACGCGGGCGGCGGGAGGCCGGCAGCGGGATGGAACGGCGGCGAGCAAGATAGGCGCCGGTAAGCGACTCGCGATTGTTCAGCAAATCCTCGACAGGGCCCGAATGCACCACCCGGCCACCGTGCTCACCAGCACCGGGGCCAATGTCTACCGCCCAGTCCGCCGCTTTGATCGTCTCCTCGTCGTGTTCCACAACGATCAAGGTGTTGCCGAGATCCCTGAGGCGCACCAGAGTCTCGATCAAGCGCCGGTTGTCTCGCTGGTGCAGCCCGATGCTGGGCTCATCGAGCACATAGAGGACCCCGACAAGCCCTGCACCGATCTGTGTGGCGAGCCGGATTCGCTGTGCCTCCCCGCCCGACAGGCTCCCTGTGGGACGGCTCAGCGAGAGATAGTCGAGACCGACGTCGAGCAAGAACCGGAGGCGCTCGTTGATCTCTTTGAGCACCCGCTCGGCAATTTGATGTTCACGGTCGGTGAGCTCAAGGTGGCTGAGGAATTCAGCTGCCGCATCGATCGGCATGGCTGCCAATTCCGCGATGTTCTTCCCGCCGACGGTCACGGCCAGGGATGTGGGTTTGAGTCGAGCGCCTTTGCAGGCCCGGCAGGGCACCTCCCGCATGTAGCCCGCAAACCGCTCACGCGAGGTGTCGCTCTCCGCTTCGGCATGTCGCCGTTCGATGTATGAGACAACGCCCTCGTACTTGGCGTTGTAGCTGCGCTCGCGACCGTAGCGGTTCCGATAGCGAACGTGGACCAGGCCAGGCACTCCATCCAGCAACATCCTCTGAGCCGCGGTCGGCAGCCGATGCCACGCAACCGTGGTCGAGAAACCGGCGCTCTCCGCCAGGGAGTCGATCAGCCGGCTGAAGTAATCCGCTATGTGCGCCGATGACCAGGGGGCGATTGCTCCCTCGGACAGACTTTTCTCCGGATCCGGGACCACGAGCTCGGGGTCGACTTCCATCCGCGTTCCCAGGCCCGAGCAGGTGGGACATGCCCCCCACGGACCGTTGAACGAGAACTGGCGGGGCTCCAACTCGTCAATCGCGATGTCGTGGTTGTTAGGACAGGCCATCCTTTCGGAGTAGTTGCGCTCCCGTTGTGGATCCTTGGGGTCTAGGTCCACGAAGTTGATCGTGACGATGCCCTGCGCAAGCTTTAGCGCCGTCTCCACCGAATCGGTTAGCCGGTGTTTGACCGTCGGCTTTACGGCGAGCCGGTCAACGATGACGTCGATGGAGTGCTTGTACTTCTTGTCAAGGATGGGCGGATCGGTGAGCTGGATGACCTGTCCGTCGACGCGTGCCCGGCTGAAGCCCTCCGATGCAAGCTCCCGGAAGACCTCGACGTACTCCCCCTTGCGGCCGCGGACTACCGGAGCCAACACCTGGAATCGGATCCCCTCCTCCAACGCCATGAGCCGGTCGACGATCTGCTGCGGTGACTGCCTGCTGATCGGCTCGCCGCAAATCGGGCAGTGCGGCCGGCCGGCACGGGCATAGAGCAGCCGGAGGTAGTCGTAGACCTCGGTGATGGTGCCGACTGTCGAACGTGGGTTGCGACTGGTCGACTTCTGGTCAATGGAAACCGCAGGCGACAGACCTTCGATGAAGTCCACATCCGGCTTGTCCATCTGACCAAGAAACTGCCGTGCGTACGCCGAGAGCGACTCGACATACCGGCGCTGGCCCTCAGCAAAAATGGTGTCGAAGGCGAGACTCGACTTCCCTGATCCGGACAGCCCGGTGAACACGATCAGCGCTTCACGCGGCAGATCGAGGGAGATGTTCTGCAGGTTGTGCTCGCGCGCACCCCGAACGACGAGACGGTCGGTCACGGAGCACATCGTATGTGCCAGCGCTGACAACGCACAGGTGAAATCGGATGCATCGAGACCTCCCGCGAGTCCTCAGTCGCGCATTACGGTATGGGGATGAGCGCCCCCGCATCTCCGGCCACAACGCAGCTGGAGACGCTGCGCGGACTGGTCACAACAGCGACCCAACGTCTGCTGGGCGATACGATCTTGGTCGCGGACGAGCAGTGGCGAGCTCCCAGTAGGCTCCCAGGCTGGACCCGCGGTCACGTGGCGACCCACATTGCTCGTCATGCCGATGCGCTCGTTCGGCTGGCGCAGTGGGCGCAAACCGGGGAACGCCAGGACATGTACCCATCCCCGGAGCATCGCGTGAAAGAGATCGAGGCGGGATCTCCGCGATCCGGTCTGGACCTCCAGATCGACCTGGATACCTCCGCTGGACATTTGAGCGCGGCGTTTGACGAGCTGGATGGGGCCAGTGCCTGGGATGCGGTGGTCGAGATGGGCGGCGGTATGCAAGTGCCTGCACGGCTGCTGCCATTGGCACGGCTCCTCGAGGTTGTGATCCATCACGTTGATCTCGATATCGGCTATGAGATCACCGGCATCGATACCCAAACCGCGGAGTGGCTGCTCGAGTGGTGCGCGTTCCGGCTGCGAGAGCGTGACGGCTTCCCCAGACTTCAGCTGACGTCGGACACCGGTTTCACGACAACGGTCGGAGGCTCCGGGGAGCCGATTGCGGTCAGCGGCGGCAGTACACATCTTCTCGGCTGGCTCATGGGCCGTACCGATGCCTCCGCTCTCACAGGGGCTGCCGGGCTCCAGCTTCCGGCCTACTGATGCCCGGTTTCAACCACGTGGCACCCGGCGGGCCGCCGCTGGTCCTACCACTGTCCGGCTCAGTCACCATGATCAAGATCAGTGTTGGCCCGGTCGACAACAACGCCTATGTCTTGCAGAACCGCGGCGGTGGCAGTCTGCTCATCGACGCGGCCAACGACGACGATCGGCTTCTGAAGATCATCTCCGATCAGCCTCTGGACACCATCGTGACGACGCATCGGCACGCTGATCACTGGCAGGCATTACCTTCGGTCGCCGCCGCCACAGGTGCCAGACTGATCTGCGGCCAACCTGATCTCGAGGCGATCGGCACAGACGCCCCGGTTGAGGGCATGGTCGGGGTCTGGGACGGTGATCATGTCGATCTGGGCACAGAGCGGCTCGAAGTGATTGGATTGGTCGGGCACACGCCAGGTTCCATCACACTCTGCTACGCGAGCGCCGGCATGACGCATCTGTTCACCGGGGACAGTCTGTTTCCGGGTGGCCCCGGCAAGACCAACACTCCCGAGGACTTCACGTCCCTGATGAATGATCTTGAAAGCAAGATCTTCGACAGCTTCGATGATGCCACGGTGGTCCATCCGGGCCATGGCGACGACACCACGCTGGGCGCCGAGCGGCCACACCTCGCAGAGTGGCGCAAGCGGGGCTGGTAGAGAGTTTCTAGCCTCTCTTGTTGACCGACCTGTCGCGATATATCGTTGACGTATCGATTGGAGACGTCACGAAAGCAAAGGTGGTCAACATGGGTGGCGCGTATGCGATAGGTGCGCCGTGGCTGCGTTTCGCGGCCCGCTGCAATCCGGAGTGGAGCAACGATCTCAGTGACTGGCTCGCCAAGATGACCGGACATCGGGGTCATCGCGCTCAGCAGCCGTTCGGCCAGTGGGGGATGTTCGGCGGTGCACCTTTTGGACCTCCCTGGTGGGCAGGAGCTCGTGCCTGGCGTGGCCCGAAGGCACGCCGCGGGGACGTGCGCGCGGCAATCCTCGCGGTCCTAGCAGAGCAGCCGATGAACGGGTACCAGATCATTCAGGAGATCGCCAGCCGGAGCGGCGGAGTTTGGAAGCCGAGCCCCGGCTCGATATACCCGACCTTGCAACAGCTCGAGGACGAGGGACTGGTGCGTGTAGAGGCGAACGGAGGCCGGCGCGCATACACGTTGACCGACGAAGGTCGTAGCTACGTCAATGAGCACACCGACGAGGTAACGGCTCCCTGGCAAGCCATGACTGAATCCGGCGAAGACGACGACGGACTCAAGCCGTTGATTGGGCAGGTGGCAGCTGCCGTATGGCAGATCGTTGCCACGGGAACGCCCGAACAACAGGCGAAAGGCCGAGATGCCCTGATGGAGTTCCGTCGCAAGCTCTACTCAATCCTTGCTGAAGACGACACCACGCCGGACAATTAGTCATGACTCGATACATTCCGGGGAGGTTCGACCTTCCCCGGGGGAACGTGATGTGGGTGTGGCCCCCGCCGTACGGCCAGATGGAGTCCAAGCCCGCACAGAAGACTCCACTCAGAATCGGTGATGCCGAGCGAGATCGTGCCATCGCCGCCCTTGGTGATCACTTCGCCGCAGGTCGGCTCAATACAGAGGAATTCGAGGAGCGCGTAGACCAAGCAATAAGGGCACGTTTCAACGACGATCTGCAACCGCTCTTTGTCGACCTTCCTCGGACGGCCGAGCCAACCGCGGAGGCGAGGTCGAACCGCGGGTCGGATGCCCAGCTCGCCTGGTCACCGATGGTCTGGTTGGCGCCACTCCTAGTGGTTTGCGCGGTGGTTACCGCGGTCATCCTGAGCGCACCGTGGCTGTTGTGGATGGTCCTCTGGGTGTTCCTGATCACTAGGCTCTTCCGGCATCGCCGGGGCTATTTCGGGCCACCACGCCGCTATCACTACTGACTCGGCGGGGACTACAAGGTGGATGCCCTGCCCTGGCGACCACATGTCGGACGCTGCCCCCAGGGTTGCCCCTAGGCGTTCCACCTAGCAATCCCGTCCGATCACATGAACGTGTGAGAAGCCCGTGCTAGCGGCCCGCCGAGTGGCGTCCCATCGTGTTTGATTGTGCTGATGCTGATCCGCAACCCCATGCCACCGCGACACCTGATCAGCCGCGCTGCGGGGATCACCCGTTCCCTCATCACCTACTACGGCCCGGTCTGGCGTCGGCACCGCATGGAAGCGTTCTACCGGCAGTTTCTTCAGACGGGTGATCTGGCTTTCGACATCGGCGCTCACGTAGGCAATCGAGTACGCGTTTTCCGGCGGATTGGTGCCCGTGTCATCGCGATCGAGCCGCAGCCGGACTTCATTGCATTGTTGCGGCTGCTCTACGGCCGTGACTCCGGCGTCGCCATCGAGGCCAGTGGAGTCGCCGCTGAGCCAGGCCAGGGAAAGCTTCACCTGAGCACGCGTACCCCAACGGTCTCGACCTTTGCCGACTCCTGGAGGGACGATGTGCAAACCGATCGACGGTTCCAGCGGATTCGGTGGGATACCGATATCAGCGTGCCGCTCGTCAGCCTGGACGAACTCATCGGCCGCCATGGCGAGCCCCAGTTCTGCAAGATCGATGTCGAAGGATTTGAGCACGAGGTCCTCAGCGGCCTTGGCCAGCCGCTTGCAGCGTTGTCGTTTGAGTACATTCCGGTAGCCGCTGCCCGCGCAATCGCCTGCGTCGAGCGGATCAGCGCTCTCGACGACTACCGTTACCGACACTCGCGGGTAGAGACGCACAGATGGGCGAGCCCTCGCTGGCTGGAACCGGAGGCGATGGTCGAGCTCTTGGACAGCCTGCCGGCGGATGACCGCTCAGGAGATGTCTACGCTGTCCGCACCGATCGGCTCAGTGCTGTGACGTGATCTTGATTGCAGCGGCGGGCTGATTCAGCGAAACACGTTGAGCGGGCCAGGGCTGTTGAACTCCGAGCCGGGGACCCGGGACAAGTCGAGCGCATCGGTCACAACATTTGCGAGGTCGGCGTTACGGATCGGCTGCTTGCCGCGATAGCTCGTGCGGCTGGTGCCAGGGCTGCGAAAGCTGGGATTGAGGCTATAGAGGTTGCGCCCGGCGGGAACGCCTGGCCCCCACGCCATGAAGGGTATCCGGTAGTTATTCAACCTGTCGGCGGCATGGTGCGTGACGCCTTTTCCCCCATGGTCGGAGGTGAGGAGGACCAGGGTATGGTTCCGGAGCGCCGGGCGGGCCGCGACGGTGCTGAGAATTCGGCCGAGGAGACGATCGGTATCCTCCACAGCATCCAGGTACTCCTTCCCCATAAATTTGTGCGCATGTCCAACACGGTCTGGAAGGGAGAGATGCACAAACGTGAACTCCCGCGGCGAGCTGCGCAGGTCGGCGGTGAGTTTGGCGACCAGCCGGGTGTTGTTCAGATCGATCGTGAAACGGTCGATCTTGGCACGCCCGTCGTCACGGCCAACTCGATCAGGGCCACCATGGGTGTTCCAGGTGCGCTTGTAGAGCTCGAACTTGATCTTGGCGGCGAAGAGGGCGGTTGAGCCCCCATTGTCGTGAACCACGTCGAACACGCTGGCGACATAGTGGCCGGCTGCCCGATGGACGGTAGTGCCGTTGTCGACGTTGTCGGTGTATCCGTGCCCACCATGCTCGCCGTCGACGCGGCGGCCGGTAAGCATCGCCGTGTGATTGGGTAGGGTCCGCGTCTGCTCGCGAACAGTGCGGGCGTTCAAGGTATAGGCGCCTTCACGCATCAAACGGTGAAACGTTGGGGCACGCGACCGCCCAAGCTGTTGGATTGCACGTGGGTTGAGGCCGTCGATGGAGATCGCAAGCACCTGGTCGACCGGATTGTCGGCCGCCTCGTCGCCAGGGGCGATGGGGACAACTGTTTTCTCCGCAGTAGGGAAGACCGGCGACGGTGCGGGTAAGACAAGCACGGTCTCGCTCGAGAGCGGGGTGGCGCGACATCCGGCGACGAGGACCGCAACCGCGATCAAGATCGCCGGCAACGACGTCCGCACGCGTCGAACGGTCATGGCTTGACCCTAATGGTGTCCTGCCTAGGTGGGAATGTGGCACGGCCGCCCGTCGTCTGCGATTGCGCCAGCGCTGGCCGATCGCTCATCCGTACCGGGTTTCGCTGAAGCTGGGTCCGTCAGTGGAACTCGATGTCCTGCCAGATCCCGGGCGGATGCGTAGGGACCTGCAGATCAGCCACAACCCCGAAATGATCGCTTGCCCAGATTCCCGCAACTCTCTTGTTGAGGATGCGCCGGCATTCAGCAATAGCGAGAGTGGGTCCGTGAATGCCACTTCTGATCATGATGTAATCGATCCGCCGGCCCAATTCGAGCGGCATCTCCCCGGCGCGTACAAGCGGGTTTGAGGGTGAGAAGGTATGGCCAGCGTCGGCCGAGCCCTTCGTCTCCCAGGCATCCTGATACGCCACACTGAGACCCTCCAAGGACTGCCGGCCAGTCCAAAACCGCACACTCGACGAATCGGGGGTGTCGTTGAAATCACCCAGAAGTACGACGTGGGCATTTCGGCCGGCCACGTAATCCTCAACGAAGCGAGCACAGGCAACCGCTTGCAGCTCCCGCTCTCGCGCGTACCCGAACTGGTACGCCGCTCCATGATGTACGAGGACGGTTAGCCCAAACGGCCTTGGCAGCTCCAGTTCCGCCACTACCGCCGCAGCAGAGGGAACGCGTGGGGCGACGCTCAGGTCGACTTCTCGAACGTTGACGAACGGCCACCGGCTGACGAGTGCTGCGCCGACCATGTCCCCGGAGCGAACCGGGTTTTCCCTCCGGACCTAGCAGCTCGGTCACTTGATCTTGGGCATGCCCAGGCGTCGTCTCTTGTAGCGCAAGGATGTCAGGTCGCAGCGCCTGGAGCCCAGTGCGGGCGGCCTGCAGGCGCCGTTCCCAGCTCGCATGACCAGTCGACAAGATGTTGAAGGTCAGCACGCGGATGGTCCGTGGCTGGTGCTCCTGCTGCAAAGACTCGCTAGTCATAGGGATCTCACTGCGCCCGAGCGCTGCCGCGGATGACTTGATCTGACCGCTGATCAAAAGTGGGTGCGGGCCGGGAATATTGATTTGACGTCAGAGCGAGGAGGAATATCGCAAAGATCACCGCAGCGGCAGTCGCGACACCAAATGCCACCATACCGCCCACCTTGTTGATCATGACGGCGACAAGGAAGCAGAACAACGCGAACCCGTCGAGGCCGGGCACGATTCCGCGTAGCACTGCCAGAACTCCAGCATGACCAGCCTGCGCCACGGTGAAGGCGCAGACCACGCTCAACGCGATGGGAAAGGGTGCTAAAACACCCGTCGGCGCCGGGCCTAGAGAGGCTGCAAGCCCAGTTACCAACAGGACGAGAATTGCGGTCGCGGCTGCCCGGGCCGGCAAATCCCACCACGGCGTTGCCAAGACGGGCACGGACTGTCGTCCCTGTCGGTGCAGTAGTGCACTCGCTCCGTGCAGCGCCAGCAGGGCAAGCGCCAGGGCGGCGCCTGCCGGTACGTCCACCCGCGCCAGGGCGAGGTCCGTTGCGAGCACCGCAAGCCAGCTGGCCACCAAGGTCACGAACCAGCCGTGACGTCTCGACAAGTATGCAAACACCACGGCGAAGAAGGCGAGCGGCACAATTCCCAATGTGGCGGCGCTGGCCGCGTCCGCAGCGAACCCACTGCCGTGCTCCAAGTACATGATCAACAAGATCGGGCCGGCCACAATTGGCAACACGACCAAGATCCCGGCCACCCGAGGACCCCAACGTCGCCCGGCGAGTGACGAAGCGACCACCAGCAAGGGTGCGAGCAGCAGCTTCAACGCGAGGACAGCCATTGCTGCCGAGTATCGCAGGAGGCCGCTCATAACGACCTCGTGACTGTGGGGCGGAGCTCGCGAGATGGATAGGAATACGCGGCGCGGGGGTGCTCGCCACCATGACGCATCTCGTCGTCAAAGGGAAGGCCAACGAGCCAGCCCGTGCTCAGCGACTCTGATCGACTCAGTGTTGTTGCTCCGCAGCCGTGTCACACTTCCGGCATTAGTTGACCAGCTTCCAGCACGCCGACGAGGTGTCGCATCGTGGTCAAGGTATTCCGCAGCTCGTCGGTAGCCACTTGTGTCCCAATCCGGTCGGCGAACGGGTGCGCCACGAAACTGATCTGGCGAATCGCCCAGTATCCGGCCTCGGTGCAGGCGAGCAGCTTGGCCCGGCGGTGTGCGGGATTGGGACGGTACTCGGCGAGATGGTTCGCCACGAGCAGGTCGGCAACGCGTTGCACCCCTTGCCGGGTCATTCCCATGCGCCGCCCGATCGCAGCCACAGTCCGTGGTTGGTCCAGGACGCCGCCGAGAACCTGCCACCAGGCGGCTGTTATCCCACCGTTGGCCGCGAGCTCTTGGGCCGCCTCCAGAAGCCGGGCATTGAGACGGAAGGTTGTGAGGATGACCTCGGTCAGGAGTGCGCCGGCTTCCGTCTGAGGCGGCGGCTCCGGCCAGGTTTCACGGGGAGGGACGGTGGCGTGCCTCTCGTCCTGAGCAAAGGTCATGCCGCGTGCTGGGCCTGAATGAGCACCGGGAAGGCGGACGGGTCGGCACGATGGAAAAGACCCTCGTAAGCTTCCAGCGTGCGGTCGGAGGCCAGACCGAGTCGCCGCAGGGTCGCGCAGGCAAACTGCACGGGCGACTGTGGGCCGGCGGTGATGAGATCGCCGTCCACGACTGCGCGTTCGTCGACGTAGTGGTCCCGGCCCGCGTATCCGGTGGCCATCAGGTGCTCGGCTGCCGCGCTGGTGTGGCGGCGTTTGTCCAGAAGCCCGGCTCGGGCGAGACCGGCCGTCGCACCGCAGATAGCCGCGACGGGAACCCCTGCGTCCAGGAAACGCGCGGCCGCCGCTGCGAACGCTTCCCCACCGCCGACGTCCCACATGTCGGCGCCAGGCAGGATGAACAGGTTGCTGTCGGCGGGGTCGAGGTCATCGAGGATCATGTCCGGCATGATGCGCAGACCGCCCAGAGTGGTGATCGGCTCGCGCGACTCGGCGACCGTCACGATGTTCCATGGGCGACGGGTGTAGCGGCCGCTACGCAACTCGACGAGGAGATAACCGATCTCCCAATCGGCAAGCGTGTCGTACGGGCGAGATGTGCAGTTGAAGTGTTCATAGACAACATATTGTCATATTGGCAATATGTTGTCAATAGAGGGGAGCTCCCATGCGTGAGATCGACGTTCTCACTGCCGACGGACGGGTGCTTCACACGTACGACGTGGGTCCGACGGAACGCTCAGATGAGCTTGTCGTGCTGTGGCAGCACGGCACTCCCAACACCGGGGCTCCGCCCGTGCCGCTCTTTGGGCCCGCTCGTTCCCTTGGTATCCGCTGGATCGGCTATGACCGGCCCAGCTACGGAGGCTCGACTCCTCATCCCGACGCGACCGTCGCGACTGCAGCCGCGGATGCGCGCCGGATTGCCGATCAGCTGGGCATAGGCCAGTTCACTGTCTTCGGCCACTCTGGCGGCGGGCCACGCGCCCTGGCCTGCGGCGCATTGCTTCCCGACCGGGTGGTTGCGGTTGTCAGCGTCTCCTCGCCTGCGCCCTGGCCCGCTCCGGGACTCGACTACTTCGCAGGAATGTCAGACGGCGGTGCGCGCGAATTGCGGGCTGCTGCTCGTGGGCGAGCCGAGCTCCAAGAGGTCCTGGCAGCGAATGAATTCGACCCCAAGTCGTTCATCCCAGCCGATTATGCGGCGCTCGAAGGCAGCTGGTCGTGGTTCAACGGCATCGTCGAGGCCGCGACAGCCAATGGGTTTGACGGCATGGTTGAGGATCTTGTCAGCGCGATGGCCCCATGGGGCTTTGACCCGGTAGCGGTCAGCGCACCGACGTTGATCATGCACGGCACAGCCGACCGAATGGTGCCGAGTTCACACAGCGAGTGGCTGGCAGCCCACTGTCCAGCGGCGGAGCTGCGGCTGCGGCCCGGCGATGGCCACATCTCGGTGCTCAATTCCGCAGCGGATGCACTGGGCTGGCTCCGCCAGATCGTCACCGACTGGTCCTAGGCTGCAGCGGTGGGCTGGCCAGAATGGCACGTGACCGAGGTAATTGGACGCCGTCCGCAGGTCCGGGTGAACCAGCTGGGTTATCTGCCCGGCCGACCGAAGCAGGCGACACTGATATCGGATGCGCAGGACCCAGTCCCCTTCGCGGTCCACAACCGGGGTGGGGTCACCGTCCACACCGGAATCTCCCAACCCTGGTTGGTTCGGCCGGAGCCAACATCCGGCCTGAACGTTCATGTTCTCGACTTCAGCGGCCTCACCATGCAGGGAGCAGGTTTCCGGATTGAATCGGCCGACCTGTGCAGCCATCCCTTCGAAGTGACAAGCCGCGTCTACAGCCGATTGAGAGCTGACGCTCTGGGCTTCTTCTACGTGATGCGGTCGGGCGCACCGATTTTGGACAACGTTGCGCCCGGCTATGGCCGACCCGCAGGCCATGCCGGGCAGCCCCCGAACCGTGGCGACTCCGCGGTGCCCGCCTGGACCGGTGTCGAAGCGCGGCGGCTGTATCCGGAATGGCGTTGCATGGGCACGTTCGACGTTTCTGGTGGCTGGTATGACGCGGGCGACTACGGCAAATACGTCACGAGCGGGGGCATCGCGGCGTGGCAGCTCCTCAGCACGCTAGGCCTACTCAGAAGAGCCGATTCCTCGGTGCGCGTCCGCGAGTTCGCAGACTTGATCCGCCGTGAGTGTCGCTGGCAGCTCGACTGGCTGATGCGGATGCAGGTACCCCCTGGTGATCCGCTGTCTGGGTTGGCTTTCCACCGCGTTCACGGCACGCAGTGGTCGCCCATGCCGGGCTGGGCCCACGAGGACCCGACCGAACGAGTGCTGCATCGGCCCTCCACCGCCGCGACCTTGCACCTGGCCGCTGTTGCCGCCAAGGGCGCTCGGCTGTTCCGGACCGCCGACCCTGCGTACGCGCGAACGCTGCTGCACGTGGCCCGCACCGCGTACCAGGCGGCGAGGAGCCATCCTGACCTCATCGCACCTGACGACAACGCCAGGTTCGGCGGTGGTCCGTACGCTGACGACGAGTTGGAGGACGACTTCTATTGGGCCGCTGTCGAGATGTGGCTCGCCACAGATGAGCAGCTCTACCGCCAGGAGGTGTTGTCCTCGTCCCTGCACACAGCAGACGCAATCGACCCGGCCGGCTTCGATTTCGACCGGGTGACGGCCGTAGGCCAGCTCGATCTCGCGCTTGCCGGCCGGCACCTCGCCGACTATGAGCGAGTGGTCGACAGTCTGCGACTCGGCGCCGACCGACTCTTGGAGTTGCAGCGCCAACAGCCGTGGGGTCAGCCTTACGCCCCGACTGAGGGGTGGCATTGGGGGTCCAACGGCCGGATCCTCAACAACCTCGTAGTGCTGGCAGTAGCGCACCTCGTTTCAGGTGATTCCTACTATGCGGATGCGGTCGCCACCGGGATGGACTACCTACTTGGGCGGAACGCTCTCGGTCAGAGCTACATCACCGGGTACGGCACCGACTACAGCTCCCATCAGCGGGCTCGCCAGTTTGGCCATGACCTGGATCCGGCGTTTCCGCCACCACCACCGGGCGCACTGGCCGGTGGCGCGAACTCCCGTCCTCCCCTGGACTTTCCCTACGATCCTCGCCTGCTTCGACTTCCTCCGCAGTGCTGTTACCTCGACGAACCCACCTCCGAGGTCACCAACGACATCTGCATTCGCTGGAATGCACCTCTAGTCTGGGTCGCCACGTACTTGAGCACGGTGGACGACCAAGGGCAGGATCCCCATGAAGGTTGAGACGACAGAACTCTTGCTGATCGGCGGTCGTTCCGGCGCGGGCAAGAGCGCCGTTGGGTACGAGCTCCACCATCACCTAGCCAAACGTGAAGTCACGCACGGACTCATCGAAGGTGACAACCTCGACCTGGCCTACCCGCCGCCCTGGGAGTACGGCCTCGCCGAGACCAACCTCCACGTAATATGGCGCAATTATCGGGGCCCTCGGCCATCACCGGCTGATCTATACCAATACGTTGAGCGTTCTTTTTGGCGATCAGCTCGCTGCGGCCCTCGACGGTCCCGTGCGCGTCACCGGTGTGCTGCTCACGGCCTCCGACGATCCGGTTCGTCGCCGCCTATCCGCGCGAGAAGTTGTATCCGCACGTGGGCTACACGTGCATCGCAGCCGAGAGCGAGCGGAGTGGTTGACAGGCTATGCCCCGAGTGGGTCAACCGGATCGCTACAGACGATAGGCCGGTCACCGACACAGCCCGTGAAATCGCATCTGTAACCGGCTGGACCTGAAGGAATGGCGGCCGCGCTGCTTGGGCTACTCGTCCCGGCCCCCCAGCCGCCGTGCGGTGTCGACACGCCGGCGCGCATCCGCCAACGCGTTTACTGCATCCCGCTGCCGCGACTGCGCCTCGGCAAGATGCCTCTGAGCGGTGACCCTGTCCCGTCGCGCTTCGATCCGCTTCGTGTCGAGGGAGCTCACCGCGTCGTCGGCGGCCTCCAGGGCCGCCTCTGCGTCCGCGAGGTCGAACTCGGACTGCCAGTGCGCGGCCTCGGCGGCCGCAAGCTCCTCCTCCGCTGATCGCAGCTCACGAAGTGCTTCCTGCCCACCGTCGGGCGCTGGAGGGGAATCGTTGTCCTTGTCCTCCACTGGCGTCGGGTCGGCCACGACGAGCTCGACGGTCCAACGGCCGCCCACCGCACGCCGCTGCCGTCGTTCTTCCAACTCGTCCTCGACCGGAGGAGCATCGATCTCAGTCACTGGCTCGGCCGGTACCTCAAGCGGCATCATTTCGACATTCGGCCTGTCCCGTACAGCACTACGCGGCCGCGGCCCAAAGCCACTGTGCGAGAGCGGTCGCACCAGACGGCCGTTTCGAATGGTCAGCGCACCCGCGAGATCGACCAGAGCGGCCTGCAGCGTTGCCTCAACTTCCGACAGCACCGTGGGAGTCAGCCGCACGCCCGCATCGGCCGCATGCGCCCTCGTCCGATCCAACAAGTCAGCGATCAGCTGGCGGCGCTGCTCGGCGAGATTGCGTAACTCTGTACGAATCAGCCCGGTCTGGGCATCGCGGAGCTCTCGGCCGAGCGCAGACAGTCGCTGCATTGCCCTGGAATCGCTGGCCAATAGATTCACCAGCCAGGCGCTGCGGGTAGGGCGGCGAAGTTGCCGGAGCCCTTCGGCAACCTCCCGGCTCCCGGCTGCCCTGGCCTGCCGTACCAACTCGTTCCGGGCGGTTACGAACTCGGCTGGTGGGAGCACGTAGAGCTCACGGACGATCTCGTCCAACTCGCGCCCGATCATTTGCACACTCATCCCCGGGCAAATCTAACGTGGCCATCGGCTGGCCGCGAAAACCGGGCTACGACGCGACCGCGAACTCCGCCGCCTCCTCGACCAGGCAGCAGCCACCCAGCACCGCGATGCAGTCGACGATGAACGCGTGCCGTAGGAGATCCGGAACTTCGCAAGCGGCATCTGTGCAGTCAACTGTGCGGTCATGATGCACGACCAGCGTGCCGTGGCAGTGGTCGACGTCCAGGCCGCAATCCGAACACCTGCTCATGCCGTCTTGGTACCAGCTGGGGAATGCCAGAATGCGGTATTGCGTCGGCGTGTCGCGGATCCGCGTGCGATGTGGTCTCAGCCGCGCTTCTTCGGCGCGTCGGCTCCAGGCGTTGTCTGCGCTGGCTTCTTTTGCTTCTTCTTGACTGCGCCAGCACTCGGGGCGGTCCGCCGCCGTCCTCCATTACCCGTTGAGCGCCGTTGCTTGGCCGCCTCGATACTGGCTCGCAGGGCGCTCAGCAGGTCGGGTGATGCAGCGCCTGGACGGGCATCCTGGGTCACGGTGCTCCCGGTCGCCTTGGCATCGATCAGGGCGGTCAGCGTCTCCCGATGTACGTCTCGATATCTGCCCGGGTCCAGCTGCTCATCCGACAACGAGTCGATCAGCGCCTCAGCCATGGCAAGCTCCTGGCTCGGCGTAGACCACTCGTCATCGTCCGCCAGGAACGGGAACCGAGGCTCCCGGACCTCGTCCGGCCAGAGCATGGTCGCAAGGATGAGCACATCGTCGTGCACCCGGAGCACCGCGACGATCTCGCGATCACGGAGCGTGACCTTGGCGACTGCGACGCGGCCTTGCTTGCGAAGCGCGTCCCGTAGTAGCCGATATGCCTTGGCGCCCTGCGGCTCGGGCTCAACGTAGTAACTGCGGTCGAGGTAAATGGGGTCGACAGCAGGTATCGGCAAAAACGAGACAACCTCGATCGAACGTGATGTTTTGGCCGGCAGCATGGCGAGGTCGACCTCGCTGAGCATGACTATCTCGCCGGTCGCCGACTCGTAGCCCCGCCCGATCTCCTCGTACGGCACTTCAGCGCCGTCAACGGAGCACACTCGCTTGTACTGCACTCGGCCACCGTCGCTGACGTGGATCTGATGAGAGGGAACGTTCTTGCTCTCGGTCGCTACATACAGCCGAACCGGGATCGTCACCAATCCGAAGGAGATGGTGCCTCTCCATACCGTCCGCATCGCCGCATCCTCCGATCACGTGAGTGACCCGTCCGCCTTCTGCCGTCACACCCCGTTTCCCCCATTGTCACCGGGCCTGTGGATAAGTGCCACCCGGCCGCTCAGTGATTGTCGACGCGAGTGGGAGGAGCGGCCGACTCGACCGTTCGCGGCAGCTGAATGGCCAAAACCGCTGTCGCGACCGCCACGGCGAAACCCGCGGCGGACTGCACTATCGGCAGCAGAAAGCCGGACATCGCGAACAGTGGGAGGAGCACCGCGTAGGCCACTCCGACCGCGCGAAGTCGGCGGTGCGTGCGCGCGATCGCTATGCCAAGCACGATCGCGGAAGCGACGAGCAGAAGGGTTGCCCCGGCCGCGGTCACGGTGAGCGCTGGTCCGTACGCCGTGTCGGCATTCAGGGCAGGCATTCCTGCCACGCCAGCCAGGTGGGCGCGTCCGATGCCGGGCTGAACGAACGCGGCGCTACCGAACGCGGCGGACAAGTAGATGTTCGCGACTGTGGTAAGTACAAGTCCTGCCACAGCGAGTCCGGCCGCGCGACCGGAAACCAGGTACGCGGTGACAGCCACCACGCCGAGCACAGCCAGCGCCGCACCCAAAATGCTGGCCCCGAGATGACTGACGAGGAACATGTCGGTCGTGATATAGCGGGCGTAGGCGTCGAAGTCCGCGACGGGCGGCTGGTGAGTGAGCGTGCTGAGCCCAAGCAGGATCCCGTACGCGGGCAACAGCCAAAGGCCGATCCATGCTGCGCGGCCGGGCGGTATCACAGCGTCATTCCATCATTTGGACCCGAGACCGGCGGGGATCGCCTCGCCGAGTTCTTTGGGCCGAGTGAATTGCGAAGTCGATCGGGAATCGGATCCATCGCTGGCGTTCAGCATCTCAAGATGGCCAGCGAGGCATCTTCGGCTCTCCGTGACACCCGTTGTCCATCTTTGGACGACTAACCCCGCAAGCGTACGGGAGCTGCGGGCACGGGCTCACCGACAGCGTGCTTGCTCGCCAGTGCGCGGTCGACCCGCAGTGCGGCGACACTGGCGGAGATGAACAAAACCAGCGCCACACCGCCGTGCAGCCATCCCACGCCGGCCGCGTGGTGCGCGGAGATGCCGAGAAGCGATTGCGCCAGCGTCGTGACGAAGACGATCAAGCCCCATCTGATGCCGCCAGGAATCCGGGCGAAGAAGGAGCTGATCAGCAACAGCAGCGCCACCAACGGAAGGACCGTGACCCCGACCAGCTGGTGCAGCTTGAAGCCAGTGAGACCACCAATTTGAGGGTTCTCGCTCTCAATAAGCGCCTTGTCGATCGTGCCGCCTGCGCCGACC
>JBKOUS010000023.1:0-15431 GCA_046723505.1 Actinomycetota bacterium | reverse complement strand
TACGCGGCTACGGGAGGCAGGAATCGTCCGGCTCGTCGATTTGCTTGTCGTCTCGCGCACTGCGGAAGGTGCCTTCGAGACTCTGGCACTTCCGGAAGCGGTTGAAGCCGATCTCGGTGACTTGGCAGCCGGTGTTCTCGGTCTACCCCAGGATTCGGCTGATGCCGAGGCCCAGGTGACTGAAAACGACGCAGCCTCAACGTGGTCCCTTGCTGATGCAATACCCGTCGGCGGCACTGCCGCCGTCGCGCTCTTCGAACACACGTGGGCGGATCCTTTGAGCGCGGCCATCCAGCGGGCTGGCGGCACCCTGCTCGAAGAAACCTGGCTGGCACGTGAGGACCGCAAGTTGCTCGAGGCTTTGATCGCTGAGCGGCAGAACTGACAGAGGGCACTCGGCCAACCTGGCCGCCCATGATTGAGGAGGATCGGATGTCAATCGCCAATAACCCTGCGCCGATTTCGCGCAATCGTGTCGCCATCGATCCCGGGAGGCTGTGGGGTGGTGGCGTGGCGACCGCACTCGTGGCCGCGCTGGCAGCGGCGGTTGGCGTGTTGATCTGCAGCGAAGTGTTGGACGTGAAGCTGGTTGAACCGCCGCTGCTTCGCCTTACCGATTCTTTCCCAGTGAACTACGCCATCACGGCGGCCGCGCTGGCCTTGGCCGCAACTGGTCTCGCGCATCTTCTCTCCGTGACCACGCCGCGGCCGCGTGTGTTTTTCGGTTGGATCGTCGGTCTTGTCACGGTCGCCACGATGGTGTTGCCGTTCGCCCTGGAGGGGAGCCTGAAGGGGAAGCTCTGTGTGGCTCTGATCAATATGGTCATCGGCCTGTGCATTACTAGCCTGCTGTCTGCTGTTCTCTCGCGGACAGTTGTCGACGCCGAAGGATCGTGGCAACAGCCCTGAGTGATCATCTCGAGCACCGGCGCGTTGCAGCTTGATTATGAGGGATCGGGCGCCGCTCCGAGCAGATTCAGCACGGCCCGCTCGATCTTGCCATGCGTCGTGCCGTCAGAAAGGTCAGTGTCCGTCGCCGCCAGCGCTGGCGAGATCGTGGCGCCGTCGTTGAAGAGATCGATCACCCGTGGATCAACGTACGATGCGCGGGCCACAGCCGGGGTATTGCCGAGATAGCCGGCAACTTCCTTCATCGCTGCTGACACGGCGCGTTTGCGGGCGCTCACAGACCTCGCGCGTTCATTGGCCTCCGCCAGTACCACGGCAGCGATCACAGTGCCGTGCCAGGTACGGAAATCCTTAGCCGACATCTCCTCGCCAAGGAGGCTTTTGAGGTAGCTGTTGATGTCGTTGGAGCTGACATCATGCCAGTGCGGACCGTCCTTGTATGCAAGGAGTTCTGGCCCGCCGCTACGCCGCGCCAACAGCTCCCGAACCGCTCGCAAAACAAGATCATCAGCGAGCGCCACGTAGCGCTCCTGACCGGATTTTGCAACGTAGTTGAAGATCACCGCGCCACTCTCGATCGTGACGTGCTCCTTCTGAATGGTTGCCAGACCGTAGCTGTTGTTGGCCTCCGCGTACGCCTCGCCGCCGATTCGAAAGAAACCAAGATCAAGAAGTCGGAAGGCGGTTCCCAACGCCCGCTGGTATGGCATTCCTGCCAGCTGCAGATGGGTCTCGACGCTACGTCGCGCTGCGGGAAGCCGGGCTGCGAGCTCCAGCACCTTGTCGTACTTCAATCGATCACGCTTCACCCGCCACTGCTCGTGATAGATGTACTGCCGCCGGCCGGCATCGTCGGTGCCGACCGCCTGAAGGTGCCCGTTGGGCACCGGGCAGATCCATACCTGTTCCCATGCCGGAGGGATGACCAGGAGCTTGCAGCGCTGAACGTGGTCCTCGGGAAGCCGGCTTCCGGACTCGTCCAGGTAGATGAACCCCTTCCCGGCGCGTCGCCTGGTCCATCCCGGATCTAGCGGTGAGACCTTTCTCAGCCTCGGCACACATCCCTTGTACCCGCGTTCGTCGATCCATCACCGACTGGCCAAGCCGGGGACCTAAGGCACCTTAGCTACCTCAGACGGTAGGCGGCCGAAAAGATAGGTCATCTCCACGTGTTACGCCTCCACGCCTTAGAAACACCATGGTTATAAGAGCAAAAGAGGAGGCTGAAATGAGTTTGATCAACGACTACAGCTACCAGGTTATGACGGATCAGCGGGAACGCGAACTCGCTCGACTGGCTGAACACAACCGGCGGGTCAGGCTGGCGTTGAGCGGTCGAGTGAGCTTGTGGCAAAGGCTGCGGGCGCGTCGCGAGCAGCGCATCAGCACCGCGGACCGGCGTCCGGAACAGCGTGGAATGGCGACGCCCCAGCACCGGGTCGCGCACTAAGCGCGACCCGGTCAGGCGTCAGAATCAGGTGGCACGATAGTGCTTATGGTTCGAGCGGCCAGATCGGCCACTGCTCTTCGGAGCCACGGCATCGTCGGGCGGGCTGAGCAGCGTGCTCAGCTCGTCCGGATCCTCGATGAGGTTGTTGACGACGGCAGCCGTTTCGTGATCATGGGCGGTGACGCTGGGGCAGGCAAGACCACGGTCGTCGAGGCGTTCGTGACCGATCTGTTTGGTGAGCTGGCCGACCGCAAGACCCAGGTGATCCGCGGTCAATGCGTGCCGATGGGTGGAGAAGGCCTGCCGTACGCGCCGATCGTAGGGGCTCTGCGCGATCTGGTTACTCAGCACGGCCGGGAGCAGATTCTGGAGTGGGCCGGCGCTGGACGGCAGGCGCTGGGTGCCCTGCTGCCCGACTTGGCCACCGCGCCCCGTGAGAACGACGACACCATCCGACTGCGACTGTATGAGGCGGTCACCATGCTGATGGAGCGGGCGAGCGAGAACGGCCCGCTGGTGGTGATCATGGAGGACATCCACTGGGCTGACGAGTCCACCAGGCATGTGCTCCGCTTCCTGGCACGGGCCTTGACAGATGCTTCGGTGATGATCATCACCACCTACCGCAGCGATGAACTCACCCGCCGGCATCCGCTGCGTCCGTTCCTGGCTGAAGTGGGGCGCTTCCCGGGCACGGTACGTGTCGATCTGCCCAATCTGGAGCGTGCCGAGGTGGCTGAGCTGCTGACCCAGCTGCTGGAACGGCCGCCCAGCAATGTGGTCATCGATTTGGTCTATAGGCGCAGTGAGGGTATCCCCTATTTCGTCGAAGAGCTCACCCGATCGGCCGCTCGCGGCTGCATCGACATGCCTGACACGCTCCGCGATGCGCTGAATGTGCGCGTTTTGAGCCTCTCCGACCGTACCCAGCAAACCTTGCAGTTGGCCGCGGTCGCGGGAAACCGTGTTGATCATGAGCTGCTCGCAGCGGCCGCCGACGCCTCCGATGGCGAGTTGGAGAGTCAGCTGCGGGAGGCCATTGACGCTTCGGTCCTTACCACGGATGAGACCGGGTACAGCTTCCGGCACGCGTTGCTGCGCGAGGTGGTCCACGACGACCTGCTGCCGGGCCAGCACGCGCGCTTGCACGCGCGCTTCGCGAGGATCTTGGAGGAGCATCCTGAGATGATGAGTGCAGAGGCAGCACCCTCAGAGATCGCGCATCATTGGAATGCGGCGCACGAGGTGAACAAGGCCTTCCGGTGGGCGTTTACCGCCGCCGAGTCCGGCTCGGCAGCATTTCATGAAGCGCTCAAGTTGTACGAGCGGGCTCTGGAGCTGTGGGACCAGGTGGATGATCCGGAGTCGGTTGCCGGACCCCACGCCGGCCTGTTGATGCGCGCCGCGTTCGCCGCTGAGGATGCCGGTGAGATCGAGCGGGCCCAGGCCCTGGTGAACGGTGCTCTCGACGAGTTGGACCCGCGGAAGAATCCTCGTGAGCGCATTGAGGCGTTGATTCTGCAGGCGCGTACGAAGTTCAGCCTGATGGGTGCGGGCGGCGTCGAGGCGCTTCGCGAAGCGGTTCGTATCCTCCCCGAGGACGCCGACGCCAAGCTACGGGCTCGGGTTCTGGAGATGCTGGCCCGCCGTACCATGCTTTCGGGCGACCCGCAGCGCGGCATCGAGATCTCGCAACAGGCCGTCGATGCCGCGGCACTCGCCAACTCCGATTCGGTCACGATGAACGCGTGGATCACGCTGGGCACCAGCCTGGCTGCCGCGGGTCAAGAAGATGAGGGCCTCGCCGCATTCGAGCGGGTCAGTCACCTCGCAGGCAGCAACACACGTACGTTATTGCGCTTCTACATCAACTACTCTGACGCGCTCAATCACGTCGGCCGGTACGAGGATGCGGCGAGCCAGGCCATGAGGGGCGTCGAAATGGCGCGTGAGCTTGGTCTGCAACGCTCGGTCGGTGCGATGCTCGCCGGGAATGCCGCGGAACCGCTGCTGGCACTCGGGCAGTGGGCGCGGGCATCGTCCATGATCGAGCGGGCACTGGAACTGGATCCGCCAGCCCATCATCACGCTCACCTGCGGTTGCTCCAGGCCTGGTTGCATGTGTGGCGCGGCCAGTTGGACGAGGCGGACGCAGTGCTCACCGAATTCCGACCGTTGATCAGCGGTAGGCAGCTCGCGCCCCAGTACAACAGCCAGGCGATCCGCACCGATGCCGAACACGCGCTTGCTGTGGGTGATCATCAGCGAGCCTGGTTCGATGTCACAGTGTTCTTTGAGAATTGGGAGCTTTACGAGCGGACACAGTGTTATCCGCTACTTGCGGCTGCTGGGGCAGCTGCCCGCGTTCTCGACCAGCGAGAGGGCACCGGGGAGCGGTTGGCGCAGGTTCGGGACCTTTTTGATCATCGGGCGATGCACGTGCACATCCGCCCATCCTGGGAGCCGCTGATCATCGCCGAGTTGGACGACACCGCAGAAGCGTGGCGCTCCGCGTTGCATCAGCTGACAACGCAGTCGGGCCCCGCCCACTTACGCCCATATGCGGGCCTGCGACTCGGCCAGCACCTGGTCGCGGCGCGGGAGCGCGTCGAGGCCAAGCAGGTGCTGATCACCGCGTCTGAGGAGGCCGTCGCGCTCGGCTCGACCTTGCTGACCGATCGGATTGCGGCGTTGTCGCAGCGGGCCGGTTTTGGTGCGGCGCAGCCCGCGGAGGACAGCCCGGTCGCTGGGCTGACGCCGCGTGAACTGGAGGTGCTGCAACTGGTGGCGGCTGGCCGATCCAATGGTGAGATTGCCACCGCACTGTTCATCAGCACGAAGACCGCCAGCGTGCACGTCTCGAACATCTTGGCGAAGCTTGGAGTGAGTGGTCGGGGCGAGGCTGCGGCCGTCGCACACCGGGTGGGCCTCACCGTCGGCTGACTATCCCCGACTGGTCTCATTCCCGCTGCATGGTGCCGGGAAGCTGAGCCGACCGTGGCGATGGCTTCATCGCCTGCGCTTCAGTGGTGCCGCTGGTAGCAATCACACTCGGCCCCGGCTGGTTGGTGGGCAGAACACCATGCCGCCAGGACAACCAGTACAGCGATGCGTGCTCCAGGGAGTCGGCCATAGACCGACACCGTATCGGCCTCTGCTCATCACGGGGCCGCTATGGTGGACCGCGTGAAATGGAAGGTGGCAGTCACGGTCGGGGCTGTAGCAGGAGGAGCGTTGTGGTTCGCGCGCCGCAAGTCCCGCCGAGCGGCAGCTGATGCAGAGCTCTGGGCCGAGGCCACCGACCCCATCGCCCGCTTCGGCGACTCCTGACTCCAAAGCCGACTGGTCGGCCGTGAGCGTCGGGGTTAAGCGCGGTCAGGCTCGGTGAACATGGCTACTTCGTGTGAAGAGTCCTCATCGATCAGCAACGTCACCAGGTCACCAGCACGCAGTCGAGTATCTCCACGCGCCGGCAGCAGCACCCCATCGCGTACGACCATGCTGATCCAGACGTTGCCGAACAGGTCGGCGATCTCCTCGACTGTGCGGCCGTCGACGACAGATCCCGGGGCAATGGCGACCTGATATGCAGTGTCCGGTTCAGTTTGGAGCCGGACGGCGAGCGTCCATGGCTCTGGCCTGATGGGCTGCATCGGTACTCCCAAGCGCCGCGCAACCGCAGGGACCAGGCTGCCTTGGACGACGACGGAGAAGATCACCACGATCACGACGATCCCGTACAGCCGCTCAGCGTCCGGCACATCCGCGGTGAGCAGCAGTAGGCCGAGCAGGATCGGCACCGCGCCCTTGAGTCCGGCGAACAGTATGAATACCCGCTCGCCGCGTTCCAGCTGAGCGGGAAGCAGGCAGAGGCCAACCACGAGCGGCCGGATGACGATGGCGAGTGCCAGGCCAAGAATGAGTCCCGGCAGCCAGACATCCATTCGTGCCAAGACCGTCAGGTCGATGGTCAGTCCCAACCCGACGAAGGCCACGATCTCCGCCAGCCCCGCCAGTGCCGCATGAAACCGTTCGATCTCACGCTGGTACGGCGCGCGGCGGTGGCCGATGACGATGCCGGCTACGAAGACTGCGAGAAAGCCAGACCCGTACAGCAGTGTCGTTACGCCGTAGAGCAGGAGCACGCTGGCGAGGGTTCGCAGCGGGTACAGGGCCTCGCTGGGAAGCGAGATCCGACGCATGAACGCCAGCAGGCCTACTCCGCCCGCAACACCAGCAGCTAGACCGATCGCCATCTGCAGCACGAACTCGATTGCGATGCCGCCGCCGGCCGCTCCGCTCAGACCGCCGGCGGCCAGTAACCCACCCATCAGGGCGATCCCGACGGGGTCGTTCGCTCCGGATTCGCCCTCCAGGATGGTGCCGCTGCGCCCGGCGATCTCCTGCCGACCTAGTACGGAGAACACCACCGCGGGGTCGGTCGGCGATACGGCAGTCCCGACCAGCAAGGCCATGTACCAGGCCAGTCCGAATCCCAGGTGAAGCAGAACGCCGCTGCCAGCCGCGGTGAGAAAGGTGCCGAGCACTCCGACGACGATGATCGGTACCAGCGCCGGCCGCAACCTGGACCATCCGATGTGCCTGCCACCATCGAAAAGAATGAGGACAAGCGCCACTGTGACGATCTGCGCCACCACGGAGTCCGGCGGCGTCGGCATGCCTGGGATCAGTTGCACGCCTACCGCGGCAGCAGCCAGCATCCACACGGGCGCCGGTACTCCCAGTCGCGCCGATAGTCGGTTGACCAACACCGCGCCCAGGGCAACAGCGCTGGTCAACGCCAAGACCAAGGCGTACCGGGCCGTGTCGGACAATTGCTGCTCCTCGGCGGATTCGACGAGCGGAGGCGATTGCCGACCAGCCTTCCCGGCACACCGATGCACACACTACGCCAGTACTCACTCTCAAAATCCGACAAGTCGGAGGAGGAAGAGGAGGAAATTGAACGCACTCGCCCACCAAAGGTGACTCGCAACCAGGACAAGTCCCCTAGTCTCATCACATGAGCTCGCAGATTGAGGTCACCGAGCGATGGGCGTTACCCCGCGGGCTGATCATCCTCCTCGGAGTCGCCGCCGCGCTGGTCGCCGCCGTTGGCATGAGGCAGTTCGCCAACATCCTCGGTCCGGTGTTCATGGCATTGGTGCTCTCGATCGCCGTTCACCCGATACGACGGCTGGCTGACCGTTACCGGTTACCGGCCTTGCTGGGCATGATCCTGAGCCTCCTCGCGGTTTATGGGATCGTTTTCGGGCTTTTCGCGATTCTGGTTATCGGAGGCATTCAGTTCGCGACCTTGCTGCAGGATTACGGCCCACAATTCCAGGCCTTCCTGCAGGACGCCGCTCGACTTCTCGAGTCAGTCGGTATCAGCCAAACCCAGCTCCAAGACTTTGTGAACGAGCTCAGCCCCAGCAAACTAGTTGGGGTTGCGGGCAGTCTGCTCGGGGGCCTCGCCGGAGTATTGAGCAATATCTTCTTCCTCATCGCACTGCTGTTCTTCACTGTTGCCGACGCGGGTGATTTCGCCTCCAAGCTGAAGCGCCTCCCAGTGAACGGCGACCGGCTCGCCGATTCATTTGAGCGGTTCGCTCGTGGTTCCCGCCAATATCTTGTGGTAGCAACGATCTTCGGCGCGATTGTCGCATTCTGCGACGTCATAGCACTCTGGATTCTCGACATCCGTTATGCCTGGCTTTGGGGACTCTTGGCATTTATTACCAATTACATCCCCAACATCGGCTTCATTATCGGTTTGGTGCCGCCCACAATAATCGCTCTGCTCGAAAAAGACGTCGTGACAGCAATTATTGTGATCATCGTCTATTCCGTACTGAACTTTGTCATCCAAACCATTATCCAACCGAGGGTTGTAGGGGTGACGGTCGGACTCTCGGCCACTCTTAGCTTCCTGTCGTTGATCGTCTGGGCAACTATTCTCGGCGCTTCCGGAGCATTTCTTGCTATTCCAATGAGCTTGTTGGTTAAGGCCGTGCTGATCGATTCTGATCCTGATCACGCCTGGTTGGGACCGCTGTTGTCTAGCGAGAAACCTGGGGAGGAACCGGAGGAGGGAAAAGAATCAGCTGTCGTGGCGCCGGCGACCCAATCCGATGCCGTCGAGCGAAGCCGAGAAGGTGACGCTAAAGCTCCAGGCAGTTAGAGGATTCCGAGCCGCTCCGCCTGGAGCACGGCCTCGCGGCGTGTCTGGACGCCAAGTTTGCGGTACGTCGAGCGCAGGTGGGTCTTCAGCGTGTTCCTGGAGATAAATAGAGCCGAGCAGAGCTCGCGCTGATCCAGCGGTGTCGGTAGATACTGCAGGATCTCCAATTCCCGCTCCGAGAGCGGATCGGTCAACCGAACGCCGGAAACCGGCTGCCCGCGCAGATAGGCAAGCAGCTCGACCACTTGCTCCCCGTACGCGGTGATCCGCCGCCGCTCGGCCTCGAGCACTGGCATGATCGACGCGGCGATCTCACCGTACGGGCGGCGCCAGCCATGCAGCTCGGTGCTGTGCAAGGCGAACCGAAGATAATGCGAGGCCTGCTCAGGCATGCCATTACGCAGGGCCAGACTCGCAGCACAGAGAAGCACTCGCACTCGCAGTGCCTCGGACCGGCCGCGCAGCATTGCAGACTCAAGTGGCAGATTGTTGATCAACCGATCCAGATCGGAGCTGACCTGGTTCGTCGGAGACTCCAATGCCGCACGCTGCAGCACCCATGCCCGCAGATATGACTGGTTCTGCGTGCCATCGTCAAAGCTGTTCGCCGGCGATGAAACCAGTGTCAGGTCGAGCGCCTTTGAGACTTCGCCCGACGCAAGGTGGGCCTCGATCCGGGCGATTGACCACAAGCATCCAGTGGTCCACCATCGCTGGACTTGGGGATTTGTTACCGCCAGCTCATCCAGCATCAACGCGCAACCCAACGAGTCGTTGTCTCGGATCAGGCGCATGCGCGCATCTGTAATGGTTTCCAGTGCCTGGCCGATCGGATGGGGGAACGCAGATCGCGCAGGGCTGATTTCCAGATGATCAGGCGGCGTCGCAGTTTGGCGCTCTGTCTCCATCTCAAGCCATCGCTGGGCCGGCCGAATCGTCGCCCCTTGATCGAGAGTGCCCGGATCGCGCGCGTTGTGAAGAAATGCATCCGCCCGATCGAGCTGCTGTTGGGCCCTGTGGAGGTCCCCGGCAACGATCGCGTCCCAGGCTCGGATCTCAAATGCGCCAAGCTGCAAGGCTGCATACGTCACAGCACTGGAGTGGTTGGACTCATTCAGCAGTGCCACCGCTGTGCTCGATGGGCCTTCGAGGAGAAGACATGCGGCGTGCAATTCATGCCATTTGGACTTCAACGCGTGGGATGCAGCTGTGGAACCAGATGTCGGGTCGTAGTGCGGATCGATCTCGAGGATTCGTACCGCCAGTTCTGGCTGACCTCGCTCCGCGAACCACCAGGCTCGTAAGAACCGAAGTACGTCGGCCTGCTGTCGCGTCCGAGGATGCGGCCTACTGTCCAAGATCGCCGACAACACCGCCATGGCCTCCGGCCGGGCAGCCGTGCCAATGCTGATCAAAACTGATGACAGCAGCATGCTGAGATCGCCCTCGCGACGAGATAGCGGGAATCGGCCAAACTCGGTCCGGACCCAAGCCCAGTCCCCTGTCGCCAGCGCTACGCATGATCCGGCCAGCACTGCGTCGCCGAGGACTTCCCACGACTGACCTTGTAAGGCAAGAGGAGCTGCGCGGATGTGTTCACCTTGTTTGGAGAACCATGCCGCCGCGCGAGCAGACAGTCGCCGAACCTCGTCAGGCGAGGACCGCATCAGCTCGGCAAGCAGCAGGGCACGAAACATCGGGTGGTAGCGATAGGGCCATCGCCCGCCGGTGAGTCGATGAAGAAAACCCGGCTGGGAATGCACTCGCTCGAGTAGCAAGGCAGCATCGGAACGGCCGGTGAGTTCCTGAGCCAATTCAACGTCGAGGAACTCGCTCACCGAGGTTTGGAGCAGAAACCAGCGAACGTCGTCGGCTGTATAGCTCAGAGCCTGACCCATCAGGTAACTGCCCAATGCGGTATCACCGTGCAGCAGGCTGGCCAGAGCGTCGTCGGAACGAGCTCCGTGGGACAGGGGCGTCGTGGACAGCCTGAGCCCAGCTGGCCACCCCTCGGTCTGCAGCCAAAGCGCGTGTGCTTGCTCTGGACTGACGACGATGTCGTTTGCGGCGAGGAACAGCCGGGTCTCGTCCTCATCGAAGGCTAGATCGTCAGCTCTGACTTCCCATACCTTGCCCGCCAGCCTCGCCGCGTGGAGCGCGAGGATCGGATCGCGGCGCGTCGCGATCACGATATGTCGCTTTTCATCGGCCAGATGCAGCGCGTCCTTCAACAGCCAGGTGCTGCGGCTCCCCTCCAGGAGATGCACATCGTCGATGATCAACGTAACGGCCCGAAGACTGAGGGCATCAGTGATCTGATGCCACAGCCGCCAGCTATCGTTCTCCGCCGGGTCCAGCCAAATTATCGGGCCGCCGGTGTGTGGAGCCCATTGCTGCAGCAGCGTCGTCTTGCCATACCCTGCGGGAGCTGAGACGAGCGTGATGGGTTGCGAAGCGCTTCTACCGAACTGCAGAAGCCTTCGGCGAGGAATAACGCCGTCTTGAGAGATTTCCGTCCTTCCGCTGAAGGCTATTCGCTTGAGGTTGGTAGGTCGTTCCTGCCTGATTTGCCGACCGCACCTCCGCGATTGGTCGGACGGGTCAATCCTCAGATGACGCACCACTGCTTATGCTAGGAGTCCCTACACACCCCGTCCAGCTTCATCTTTGCCGGACTTCTACCAGCTCGACGCCAAAATCTTGCATGTCCTGCAGAGCACCATGAAGTTCAGCCTGGTCCCGAAAGACCCCGATCAGGATCGTACCGTTCTCTGTCTCTTCTATGTGGAGGCTCAGAGCCTGGAGTGCGGCAACGAGTGCATCAGTCAATTCTCCGCGTACGCGGATCTCATAGGTGAGGCGCTCCGCGCCTCTGGTCATGACAGTGTGGTGGCCGCTTGGCCGCTACAGGCCAGGGCCCTGATAGCGATGGACATGTCGCCTCCACACGTTGACTCGGGCTCCAATGATCGGATAACGGCACACTGCTCCTGGTCAGCTGCATCAGCATCACTCTTTAGGGGTGATCTTTGAATGCCGCCCGGCGGGTGTGCGCCTCAGTCCTTAAGACACCTCAACCATGCACATTGGCCTCCGCGGCCTCGTGAGCCTGTGAGCTGGTGACCGAGGTGGTCGGGGAGCCCCCTTCGAGGTCGGCACCAGCAAGGCTCTCTCGCTCCGATAGCTCCGGAGCTGCTGGGCTAGGAGGCCTACCAAGGAACTCGATGATCACGAGTGCGACCAAGACTCCCAGGGTTATGCCGATGATCACCTTCCCTGTCGGCTGGTCCCAGAAGACCAACACCAGCGCTGCTATCGCAATCACAGCGATCCACAACACCCTCTTGTACGTGTAAACCCAGGCGCCGACCGGGCCAGTGCGGAAGCCAGCCTGTTCGGCACCGCCTCGCAGCCAGCCAATGCCCCTGGTAAGCCCGGCCCGGGCCCGGACAGCGGTGATGGAGCGGCCGGTGAAGAACCCGGCCAGAGCGATGATGAGTCCAAAGACCAGCACGCTGCGTAGGCCAAGCCGCAGGAATCGTACGAGGGTGTCGTAGAAAGCGGCTGCGGCATCCCGAGTCAATACGCCTAGAGGAAGCGCGTTGAGGTAGATCGTGCGGAAGAGGAGGAGCCCGAGCCCGAGCGCCAGCATTCCGCTGGCGAGGCCGAGGCCGACGCCCACAAGTGCGCGGCGATGGCCTTTGGCGACATAGACACCGATCGCAAGGAAGAACAGAGCCACCACGGGGAGCCAGTTTCCAAGCGCATTGAGCAGATTGAAAGCACCGCGGGCTTTGGCGATGTAGTCGGATTGGACAAGAACGAATGAAGGGTTGACGTTCGGGATGCGACTCGCCAGCCCAAATCCCCTGTCGATCAGGCGCTGTTTGACCTCCTGAATGATTGGGCCGAGGTTGATGCTGACGGTGTCGTTTTCAATCGTGACACCTTCCCGCGTTTGCCCGGTCAGGGCGGCGACCAGCGCCTGGTGAGCTGCGCGGTTAGCAGTGGTCCAGGCGTTGGCGAACGCGTCGCTGGCCACCACCTTCCCAACCTCGGTTCGAACGAAGCTCTCGACCCCGCTGGACAGCGGCTGAGACAACGCATGCAGCTGAGTTGCGACGAGCGGAGGCAACCCACGCTCAGCGAGCGCGTCAACAGCCTGGTTGGTGATAGCGGTTACGTCCAGTTGTGTGAAGATCTCGGCGGTGATCCGGTCCGCGATTGCGCTTTGAATCGCCGGATCGTTGGCCAGCGGCGCCACGGTGGCGACGTATCGATCGGTGTCGGTGACCAGGTTCTTGGTCCAAACGGCTACCACAGAGAGCGGCGCCAGGATGCAACCGATCACGATGAGCAAGGTGGCCACCACAGAACGCCACCGCTGCCGCCGCGGTCGTGGAGGAGGAGCCACTGGTGGTTCGGCGGTAACGGGCGCGACGACCGCTTGTGAACGCAGTTCCGCTACCTCGGCACGAAGTCGCTCGAGCTCAGCCCGCTCGTCCACGCTCAATGCAGCATCGTCTGTCACGGCGCTACCGTCTTACTGGTTGCCACGATGGCACCATCTCCCATGGAGATCGCTGCGGTCATCACCCATATCGGGTGAGGTCTCAACAAACCAGTCAGTCTTCGGTGTTGGCGTTCTCGGCTGCCTGCGTGCCTCCAGCGGCCTTGGCGTCTTGTTCGATCTCGGCGGTGTCGGCCTTGATCTCTTTCGTCTCGACCTTGTCGGCCTTGCTCATTGACTGCTTGATGTCGTCTGCCATCTCCATGACACCGACGACCACGAGACCTGCCTGTCCCTGATCCAGGTACTCGCCCAGCTCTTTTAGGTCATGCCGGCTCATCCCAGCCGCGGCGTGTCCGGCCACCGCGCCGAGTACGGCCCCACCGGCGGTCGTGGCCGCGAGCAGCCCACCGCCGATGGCGGCGAACGGAAACAGAGCGACAACCAGCCCGGTCGCCAGCCCAACACCGCCACCGAGCACGCCGCCAGCCCGGGTTGGGGTTTCATGCTTCTTGGTGATGCGAACCTTTCCGTTCTCTCGTTTTTCGATCACCGCGGCGTCATAGGCGTCGAGCATGCCGGCCTTGGTGTGCAGGTCCTTGACCAACTGGTAATCCGACTCAGCGTCCTCAACGCTGGGGTACACCCCGACGTACGCCACGAACGTGTCGACCGCCATTACATCTCCTTAGATCTCTCGGCTGGGTTACTTGTCCTCGACCTGGGCAGCAGTATGGGCCGCATCACGATGACGGTGCATCACCCCACGCGGGTGAGTTGTCGAATGGCCGTCGGCAGAGTTCGGTCGACCTCCGTAGTGAAACACCTCGCTGAGCGGGTCAAGTCTGGGCCGGCGCGCCCTGAACGGCCGCATGCACGGTGGGGTAGACGTGCTCCTCACCGACGAGATCAAGGACTCCAGCCTCTGCGAGGTCGTCGTGGATAGGGCTGTGCAGCCGCGCAAAGACAAACGTGATTGATTCCTTACGCAGCGACTCGATCATCTCCGTCAGCATGCGGACGCCGGTCGCATCAACATGGTTAAGCGCCTCTGCGTCGAAAACCAGCCAGTGTACGGGAGCTGGTGCGCCGGCAACGGCCTCGCGGATGCGACCCTGTACGTAGTTGGTGTTGGCGAAGAAGAGCCGGTCATCGAGCCGGTAGACCAGCACTCCAGGGACGATCCGCGCCGAGGGATGGACGCGCACATCGGCGTAGCGGTCCAAGCGCTCCACATAACCGAGGACGGCGTCGTGCGGATCGGCGCTGCGGCGGACTGCGTCCACGACCGAGAGGGCGATGGCCAGCAACAAAGCCTGGAGGACACCAACGGCGATGACCCCAACCATGGTGATGGCGGCGATCGCAACCTCCACCCGGCTGACACGTGCGATTCCGCGCCACGCGTCAGGTTCAACAAGCCCGACAGCGGCGGCCACGATGACAGCGCCGAGGGTTGCTTTCGGCAGGTATTGGATTGGTCCTGTAAGGAACAGCAGAACCAGCGCGATGACCCCGGCCGCCAAGAGTCCCGAGATCTGAGTGCGGGCGCCCATCTGATCGTTGACGGCCGTGCGTGAATCGCTTGCGGCGATAGGCATTCCCTGGCTAATCCCGGCGACCAGATTTGCCGCGCCCATGGCGACCAATTCCGTGTTTGCGTGGATGTGCTGCTGGTGGCGGCCGGCGAAGGATCGGGCGGCCAGGATCTGGCCGGAGAATCCGACGAAAAAGATGCCAAGTGCCGCCGGAAGCAGCGAGAATATGTCTCTCGGCCGCAGGTCAGGCAGTTCAATACTGGGAAGGCCGGAGGGAATATGGCCGACTACGGCCACTCCCTTGTCGGCCAGGCCTACAACAGCCGATACCACGATGGCCAGGATGACGACGATAAGTGCGCCTGGAACCTTCGGCGAGAGCCAGCGGGCCAACAGCAATGCGGCCAGGGACACCAACCCAACTGCAAGAGTTGACCAGCTGAGATCGGTGATCTCGCGCATCACTTCGATGAGTTGGCCGGGTGGAGTCTCAGCTTTGATGCTCAGGCCCAGCATCTTCCCGAGCTGGCCGACGATCAGCACCACAGCGACACCGTGGAGGTAGCCGATGAGCACGGGTCGTGAGAAGTAGTCCGCGATCCAGCCCAACCGTGCCAGCCAAGCCCCCAAGAACACGCCCCCCACGAGAAGGGCGAGCAGTGCGGCGAGGGACGCGCGTTGCTCCGGATCCGCGACCAGCGGAATCAGCGCTGCTCCGACGAGAGCGGAAATAGCCCCCTCCGGCCCGACGATCAACTGCCGCGAAGAACCGAACAGGGTGTAGGCAACCGCCGGCAGCAGCAGTGAATAGAGTCCGATGACAGGTGACAAGCCAGCGAT
>JBKOUS010000124.1:0-8906 GCA_046723505.1 Actinomycetota bacterium | reverse complement strand
CTTGCGGTGGGGGATCGCGTCTGGGTCTTTCTCGCCGGCCACCAGCGGCCCACTGGCACCGCCCAGGAATACACGAATCTGCCTGCAGACCGGGTCGTACGACTGCCCGGAGGCACCAGCTTCGACATCGGTGCCAGCCTCGGCGTGCCGGCCATGACCGCGCACCGCGCCCTGACTGTCTCAGAGGACGGGCCCGAGCGGCTGCATCCCGGTGCGCTGGCCGACAAGGTTGTCCTGGTCGCCGGAGGCGCGGGCGCGGTGGGCCATGCCGCCATTCAGCTCGCGCGCTGGGCTGGTGCCACCGTCATCACGACCGTTTCCGGCCCATCTAAGGGGGAGCTCGCGACGGCAGCCGGCGCCCACCATGTCATCAACTACCGCGACGAGGACGCAGCAACCGCAATCGCGAAAGTCGCTTCTGAGGGTGTCGACCTCGTGGTCGAAGTGGCGGCCGCCGCCAACTCGCAGCTCAACATCGATGTCGTCAAGCCACGCGCCTCGATCGCCATCTATGCCAACGACAGGGGCGGAGAGCTCAAGCTCCCCGTCAGACCGAACATGATCAAGAACACCCGCTACCAATTCGTTCTGCTTTACAGCGTCGGCGACGCGGCCCTGAGGGCGGCCGTGGAAGACATCACACTCGCGTTAGCGGATGAAGCGCTGCCCGTCGGCGAAGACGCTGGCCTGCCGCTCCGCCGGTTCCCGCTCGCCAACACAGCAGGTGCGCACCAGGCCGTCCAGGATGGCGCAGTCGGAAAGGTACTCATCGACGTGCCCTAGGTTCGCCGATCTTCCCGACCGGCCGGATCGGGGCATTCGGCGCACTGGCGGGCGGCTAACGTGCACGTATGAAGGCCGCGGTGCACACTCGGTACGGCCCGCCCGACGTTGTGCACGTGGTGGAGGTGCCCATGCCGACACCCAGGGACAACGAGGTGCTGGTCAAGGTCCACGCGACGACGGTGAACCGCACAGACTGCGGCTTTCGGGGAGCCAAACCGTTCTTTATCCGGGTCTTCACCGGGCTGGTACGGCCACGGGTGAGTATCCTCGGCAACGAGTTCGCTGGAGAGGTCGAATCCCTGGGCCCCGGCGTGACGTCCTTCGCTGTCGGTGATCGGGTGTTCGGATACGACGACACTGTCTGCGGCGCTCACGCGCAATACCTGACCATCCGCGAGGACGCTTCGTTGGCCCGGCTCCCGGCGAACCTGACATATTCGCAGGCGGCCCCGGCCACCGAAGGCTCCCACTACGCCCTCGCGAACATCGAGAAGGCGAAGATTCGCGCCGGGCAGCGTGTCCTCGTCAACGGCGGGACCGGGGCCATTGGCTCTGCGGCCGTTCAGCTGCTGGCGAGCCGCGGAGTGCACGTGACCGCGGTCTGCGACACCGCGCATATCGAGCTCGTGCGCCGGCTGGGCGCCGAACGAGTCATCGACCGCACCGTAGAGGACTTCACGCAGGATGTGCAGACGTATGACGTGGTGTTCGACGCGGTGGGAAAGAGTTCGTTCGGCAGGTGTCGGCGACTGCTGGAACCGCGCGGGGTGTACCTGTCAACCGACCTGGGCCCGCGCGCCCAGAACCCATTCTTGGCGCTGGTCACCCCGGCGCTGCCTGGCAAGTCGGTTCTGTTCGGCTTCCCGCGGCACGACCAAGCGATGATGAACTACTTCAAGGACCTGATGGAGTCCGGGCTGTTCCGACCGGTCATCGACCGCAGCTATCCGCTCGCGGAGATTGTCCAGGCGTACCGGTACGTCGAGACCGGGCAGAAGATTGGAAACGTCGTGATCATTGTCGAGGACGGTGATTGACCGTGCGGCGTGATGGGCGTCCTCTTGATCAGATGAGGACCTTGAGGTGGGCCCGGCGAACTCGCCTGGTCAACGTGTTGGAATCCATCACATTGGCGATGTCCGTCCTTCACCACCACATCCTGCGGCGTCCTGACATGATCGTCGGCCGACCGTCAGTCTTCAGTCGCCAAGCCGTCGAGGCGCCTTTTGGCCTCGGCGTAGGTATCGGCCGGCAACGGTCGGCAGGCCGCCGCGATGTTTTCCTTTAGATGATCAACGTTCATCGTGCCGACGATGTTGGTGTTCATGCCCGGATGGGCGTTGGCAAACCGCAGCAGGAACCCCGTCCGGGTCTCGCCCTCGTCGAGCAGGTCATCTAGTCGGGCTGCCTCCCAACTCGCCCAACGGTCTTCATTGCCCAAGCCCGCGCCGGGTTCTCCGCGGGCGACCCCGCCTCGAACAATGACTCCCGCTCCGGAGTCAAAGGCCGTCTGAATCAGTTCCTCATGCTGGCGCTCCAAAGCCGAATAAGGAATCTGGAAGGAGTCGAAGGCTCCCCACCCGATGTAGGTCTCCAGGTGTGGATGCGTGGCGGAGATACCGATCCAGCGCACCTTTCCCTGCTCCTTCATCTCCCTCAAGGACGTGACCAGGTCTCCGCTTTCGCACTGCTCGACGCTGGGGTTATGCAGCTGCATCACATCGACGTAGTCGGTTCGCATCCGCGCGAGGCTCTCGTGTAGGCCGCGGAACAAGTTCTCTTTGGTCCACACATGAGGAGTGTCGTCGGTGGTCTCATCGCGGCGCACTACCGTGCAGCCGCACTTTGTGGCCAGTATGAACTCACCGCGACGGTGGGACAGAAACCGACCGATGTACTCCTCGCTGCGCCCGTAGTCGTTCGCTGTATCGATGAAGTTGATGCCGTTGTCGACGACGGCGTTCAAAATCCGCTCAGCCTCAGCGTCCTCGATCGACCGGCCGCCCCAAATCCGTGGTCCACGCACCTCCATCGCGCCATAACCCAGCTTGGTCACCGACAAGCCCGTACGCCCCAACGCATTCTGCGGCAGCGTCATGTCACTCATGGATCTCCTGTCCTTGTTTCCACCGTTGATCCGCCGACGCTCAGGTTATCGAGCACCGCTCGCCGTAACAGTGTGGGGAGCGCCTCGTTGCGGGCAAGTGGGCCTGCGACTTGACGCCTCTGACGGCATCGCCCGCCACCCAGCGGCCTCGTCGAGGCCGAATGCAAG
This sequence comes from Actinomycetota bacterium, assembly GCA_046723505.1. GTDB lineage: Bacteria > Actinomycetota > Actinomycetes > Propionibacteriales > Propionibacteriaceae > Microlunatus. The sequence goes on along the minus strand of JBKOUS010000124.1, from coordinate 5,845 downwards.
GCGCCCCGAGAGGGATCCCGCCTTATCTGGGCGTCGCGATGCTCCTAAGCTCGGGGCCATGCGAGTAGCCATCGCCGGAGGTCACGGCCAGATCGCCCTACGCCTGGCCAAGGTCTTGTCGCAGCGTGGAGACGAGGCTGTCGCCCTGATCCGGAACCCCAACCACGCGGATGACGTGAGGCAATCCGGGGCCGAGCCGGCCGCGGTCGACCTCGAGCACGCGAGCGAGGACGATGTCGCGCGGGCGATCACCGGCTCCGATGCCGTCGTTTTCGCCGCCGGCGCCGGTCCCGGGAGTGGGCCCGAGCGCAAGGAGACGATGGACTATGGCGGGGCGGTGAAGCTGATTGCGGCAGCGCAGCAGGCCGGAATTCGCCGCTACGTGATCGTCAGCAGCATCGGGGCGAATCCCGACGCGTCGGGGGATGACACCTTCGGCGTGTACCTGCGCGCGAAGGGCCGCGCAGACGACGCGGTGCGCGCGAGCGGGCTCGACGCGACTGTCGTGCGCCCCGGGGGGCTCACCAACGACCCCGGCACGGGCCGCGTCAGACTCGCCGCGAGCGTCCTGCGCGGGCAGGTCTCGCGCGACGACGTCGCAGCGGTGCTCGTAGCCGTGCTGGACTCGCCGAACACGATCGGCCGGACCGTGGACCTGATCGGCGGTGACACCCCGGTCGCAGAGGCCGTTGCGGCGATCTAGGGTCCGATGCTGTGCACCAGGGATGTGCATCGAATCGACGTCGGGAGCGCGATGCAAGAATGAGTCGACACCGTCGACCGGAGGGAGATCTCGTGCCAGATCAGACGCCCGAGCAGAACGAGAACGACGAGCAGGGCACTCCCACTGGCGCCGACGAGTACGGCAGCCTCACCGTGGAGGACAACCCGGAGGGAACCGTAGACCCCGGCGACCTGGCCGGCACCGCCGATGAATCCGACGCCGAGGTCGTCTACCAGCCGGAGCACTCAGAGGCGGACATCGACGACTGAACCTTTCGCCTAACCGGCGGGGTGATGGCGGATGATCACAACCGAGACGATCGACCGCATCACCCGGTCTGACCGCGGAAGACTTCCGGTGGCTTCGGCCAATTGCTGGTGATCGTGCCCAGTCTCATCAGGTGCCCTCGATCGAGGCATCCCGCAGCTGTGGTAGAACCTTGGCGCCGAAGACCTCGATCCAGTCGCCCTGCCTCTGCCCGACGTGGTGCAGGGCGATCTCGTCGAAGCCCAGCTCCGCGTACGCGGCGAGTTGGGCGGTGTGCCAACCGAGGTCAGCAGAGACGTTCACGACCTGGCGAACCCGCTCGATTGGGATGTCCTGGGAGACGGCATCGAATGTTTCGACGCTGTCTATGTCCCAGCAGGCAGGCGGCGGCAAGACGTTGCTGCGCCACTGCTCGTGGGCGATCGCCTCGGCCTGGGCCTCGTCGGGTGCCCAGCTCAGATGAACCTGCAGGTGCAGCCGTCCCCGGCCGCCCGCCTCGCGGTAGGACTCGATCAGACGGCGCAGCTGCTCCCGATCGGCGTTGACTGTTATCAGTCCGTCCGCCCAGGCTGCGCACCAGCGGGCGGTCGCCACGCTGACGGCCGCTCCGAGCAGTGGCGGCGGATCGGGCGGCCGAGTCCATACCCGCGCCCGGTCGACGCGGACCAGCCCGTCGTGGCTTACCTCCTCGCCGCGTAGCAGCGCCCGAATGATGTCGACGCATTCCCGCAAACGGTCGTTGCGTACCTGCTTGCGCGGCCAGCCGGTACCGGTGATGTGCTCGTTGCTGGCCTCGCCGGTGCCCAGTGCTGCCCAGAACCGGCCGGGATACATGACGCTTAAGGTGCCGATGGCCTGGGCGGTCACGGCAGGGTGGTAGCGCTGGCCGGGCGCGGTAACAACCCCGAACGGCAGCCCGCTGGCTTGTAGAGCGGCACCGAGCCACGACCAGGCAAAACCTGAGTGGCCCTGCCGCTCGCTCCACGGCGAGAAGTGGTCCGAGGACATCGCTGCATCGAAGCCGGCCTCCTCAGCGCGCTGCACCGCGGCCACTAGTTCGCTCGGATGAACCTGCTCATGGGAGGCATGGAAGCCGAAAGCGGGCATGCCGGATGTGTACCCGTTCGCCAGAGTTCAAAGCCAGCTTGCACAGCGGATGCCTCGACCTGACACCGGGCGCTCCCGAAGCCCAGCATCGAACGAAGAAAATCAGCCTGACTAGAGACAATGTCCCGCGCCAGCTGAGCGAACGCGATAGGTTCCCAGCTATGAGTGCTCGGGGGCGTTTTCTCTCTGGTCTGGTAAGCCTCGTCATAGCTTTGGCCGGATTTGTGACGGTCGGCGCACTGCCCGCTGCCGCCGCAACCAACTCCCGCACTGTTCAATACGTCGCGCTGGGCGACTCCTACGCGGCAGGACAGGGCGCCCCCCCTTACCTCAACGACTGCCTGCAAAGCACCAAGGGCTATCCAGCGTTGCTTGACGCAGAGAAGCGCATCCATTTGCGGGCCAATGAAGCATGCACTGGCGCGACAATCTCCGATGTAGCCAACACACAGCTGTCGGCGCTGAATCGTGGTACCAGGCTGGTGACGTTGACCGTTGGCGCCACCGAGTTGAACGTCTCTGCCGTGGCAACGGCCTGTTTGACGGGAACGCCGGAAGCCTGCCAAAGGGAGATCATCCGCGTCCGACTCCTGCTGGGGGTTTGTCCGGAAGATCCGGAAGATCCGAGTGCGCTCGACAGTCCGCTCACAGACCTGTATGCCCAACTCGCAGATGCGGCGCCCAACGCGCTGGTGGTGGTTACGGGATATCCGCTGCTGTTTGAGCTTATCTCCGGCGATCCGAACGAGCCCATCAAAGCAGAGATTAACGATGCGACGACTGCCCTCAATTGCGTTATCGAACGAGCTGTCGGTGCCGCGCAGAAGGCCACCGGTGCCGATATCGTCTACGTTGATGTGACCTCACGGTTCATGGGACACGGCATTGGCAGCCCGGTCTCTTTCATCAACGCAACCGGTCCAGACGCTTTTCACCCTAATGCCGCCGGGTACCTCTTTGGCTATACCGCTGCGATCTCGGCCGAACTGCCACCCGCCTGGTTAGACGGACAAACGCAGTTGGTTTGAGGGTCCTGAGCGTCGCGCACGGCGAAGCCGCGTTGCCGATCTGAACTTATGTCCGGTCCCTCCTGGCTGGCCGCGCTCAAAACCTGCGGTTGGCGAGTACGGGGATGGCGGCCCGGGTCTGCTCCACCACATCAAGATCAAGATCCGCCACCAGCAGGCCGGGCTCTGCACCTAACGATCGCAGCACATCGCCGCGGGGTGAGATAGCCGCGCTGTAACCGACTCCGGTAGGCGCTCCCCCGTCGAGTGCCATTCCAGCTGAGGCCGGGTCCGCTTGGGCAGCAGCAACCACATATGAGGTGCTGTCCAGCGCACGAGCCCGGGTCAGCAGCTGCCATTGCTCCACTTTGCCCGGTCCGGCACCCCAGGACGCGGCCACGCACATCACCTGAGCTCCGAGCTCGGCAAGCTTGACGTAGAGGCCGGGAAACCGTACGTCGTAGCAGGTGGTGAGCCCGATCTTTACCTCTCCGACTGTGATCATGACTGCCTCTGCCCCGGCCAGGACGGTGTCGGACTCGTGGAAGCCGAATGCGTCGAAGAGGTGAATCTTGTCGTAGGACACATCAACGCCGGGTCCAACGCACCGCAGCGTGTTCTTGACCCGACCATCCCCGGTCGGGGTGAACATGCCGGCGACCACCACCAGCTGATGATGATCGGCGATCTTTCGGAGTTGCTGCGCCCAGGGACCGTCGACGGGCTCGGCGATCTCGGCCAGCGGCAATCCGAAGCGGCGCATGGTGGCCTCCGGAAAGATCACCAGCTGAGCGTCATGTTCGGCCGCCTCTGCGGTCTGGGATGCGACGAGCTCGAGGTTCTCTTGCGGATCTGCACCGCTGAGAATCTGGGCCAGGGCGACTCGCAGTGTGCTCATTAGAGCTCACCTCGTTCGCGATCCATCTGCCAGACCAACAGTTCGGCTTCCACGCGTGCAGAAACTTCCAGTTGGCCCGAGCCTCTGAGCCGGAGCGAGTCGCCCGCCTCCAGCCGCCCTATCGCTTCCACGTCGACTATTCCTCCCGCCAGGTATACGTGCAGTAGATCCCCGTCGGGCAGCGTGCGTGAAATCCCGGTCGGTAGCATGCTGACCCACAGCGTGGGACTGACGCTACCGAGGCTTACCACCGCATCCGGGTGTCGCCCGGAAGCGATCGGCATCCAGTCGCTTGCAAGATCATCAAGCGCCAGCTCCCGTTGCTGATAGCTCGAAGGCCCCCCTGGCTTGTCGGGCCTGACCCACATCTGGATGAAGTGCACGGGCTCGGCCGGACGCGTCGGATCGATTCGGTAGGCATCGTTGTGCTCCGCGTGCACAATGCCGGAGCCCGCGCTCATCCGTTGCGCCAGTCCGGGATAGATCAGCCCGGAATTACCGCGCGAGTCTTCGTGGACCAGCGATCCGGAAAGTACCCAGGTGACGATCTCGGCGTCACGATGAGCGTGGTCAGGGTAGCCGCCGCCGACGCGCACCAGATCATCGTTGTTGACCATGAGACGGCCGAAGCCGACGTTCATCGGATCGTAGTGTTCGCCGAAGGAGAAGCTGTGGTAAGTCTCTGCCCCGTTGGTTCGGGTGAGGAAACGCTCCCCCGCCCGCCGCAGCTCGATGTCTGGTGTGCTGGTCCTCGGCGTAATCACTACTTCAGTATCGCGGCCGGTGAAGGCTCCGTGAGATCGCGTCGGCGTACGCTCCTCACATGCCCGCTCGTCCGATCCCTGAACCCATCGCACCAGGTCAGGAATCGGTCTGGGATTATCCCCGCCCCCCGACGATCCGAGCCAGCGACGAGGAGATCATCGTGATCTTGGGCGGCGTCGAGATCTGTGAGACCCGGACCAGCTGGCGCGTTCTGGAAACAGGGCACCCACCGACCTACTACCTGCCTCGTTCCGCCTTCATCGAGGGTTCTTTGAGGCCCGCACGGGGGACTTCGTTTTGTGAGTGGAAGGGCCGAGCTGCCTACTTGGATGTCATCGGTGGCACTAAGGTCGCCGCCCGGGGAGCGTGGTATTACCCACACCCGACGGCTGGCTTTGCGGCGATTCATGATCATGTTGGGATCTATGCCGGGGCGATGGACGAGTGCCTGGTTGACGGCGAGCGAGTGGTGCCGCAGCCCGGAGGCTATTACGGCGGGTGGATCACCTCTGCGGTGACAGGCCCGTTCAAGGGTGGGCCGGGCACCGAGGATTGGTGAGATGGATGGATGACGACTACGCCGAACTGGTGTTGAGCGTCGTCGAGCGAATACCGCCCGGTCAGGTCGCGACGTACGGAGACATAGCCGAAATTGTGGGCCGCGGCGGACCCCGGCAGGTGGGTCACGTCATGGCGCTGCTAGGCGGCGGAGTGCCGTGGTGGCGCGTCGTTCGCGCGAACGGCCGGCCGGCCCGCAATCTCGAGAAGCCTGGCTTGAGACTTCTCAAAGCCGACAAGACTCCGCTCAAGGGTGACCGCGTTGACTTGGAACGCGCACGTGTCAGAGCCGGCTACAATAGCAACTGAGATCCTCGGCACCGTGATCAAAACTTGTGACGACACAACACTGGGCAGGGTTCACATTGCGCTCTGATCTATGACAGGCTAGGGATCGCTGTTGCAAGTCTGTGTGGTACGTGCTACGCCCCCAGAACTTTGCGTGGGCGTGAGGAAAGGCCTGGCGTCCAACAGCAGTCGGGACCGTGAGGTGCGGTTTCGAATGCAGATGCTAGGAGA
>JBKOUS010000127.1:0-11278 GCA_046723505.1 Actinomycetota bacterium | reverse complement strand
AGCACCGTCTCGGAGAACTTCACCATGGCGTGCCGGCGCTGCCAATCGGCCAGGGTCAGCTCGATGGTGTTGGAGGAGTCGATTGCGAAGAGCTCTTCCATCTGCCGCGCCACCGCGGGATTGAAGACCTCCATGTTGATCTCGTAGTTTCCCAGCAGGCTGATCCGGTCAATGTTTGCCGTACCGATGGTCGACCATTGACCGTCGATGGTGGCGGTCTTCGCGTGCACCATTGCGCCCTGATACAGGAACAGCCGTACGCCATTGCGGAGCAGCTGGCTGTAGAAGCCGCGGGACAGCCAGTCAGCCACGATGTGGTTGGACTCTGCGGGAATGATGATCCGTACGTCGACACCGCGCCGTGCGGCTCGGGCGAGGCCGGTGAGGATGTCCTGGTCGGGGATGAAGTAGGCGTGGGTCAGGTAAATGTGGCGGGACGCCCGGTCGATGGCATTCAAATACATCCCGCGAATGGGATAGACCATGTTGCGCGGCATGTTGCGGTGGATCCGAATGTCCGGCTGCCAGGTGGCGCTGCCGAAATCGGGCAATGCGGCGCGCCGTCGCCCAGACCACAGATTCCAGAAGTCAATGAAGGCGTTCTGCACGTCCCACACGATGTCGCCGGTGAGTCGGGCATGGGTGTCACGCCAATCCGTGGCGTACAGGCTCCCGATGTTGTAGCCGCCGAGGAACGCGACGAGGTCGTCGACCACCAGCAGTTTGCGGTGATCGCGGCCGGTGTTGCGCGGGAACCGAAAACCGGATGCGATGAGCGGATGGCGGCGTACTGCGATGTTCTTGGGGAACACGAAGAAGGAGGGCGGCACCACGAGGTTGGCGAACTCATCGAAGACGACATAGACCTTGACCCCGCGATTAGCTGCCTCGATCAGCGCGTCCTTGAACGCCTGACCAACCGCGTCAGCCTTCCAGATGAAGCTCTCGAAGAAGATCCGCGACTTGGCCTGACTGATGGCGTTCAGCATGTCGCGATAGAGGTCTTCACCATAGGTATAGACGGTGACCTCGGATCCGCCCACCGTGACCGAGCTGGGCGGAAGCCGCGGGAAGGTCGCAGGCTTGCGGAGTTTCTTCCGGCGATAGTCGACCACGACGAGGCCGAGTAAAGTGGCCCCTTGCACTGCGGCCACGGCCAGTACGATGCGCTTGAGCAGCGTACGGAGCGAGATCGTAGGCACCCGCATAGCGACCAATTTACGCTGGTGCCAGGCGGAGCAGGCGCCGCAAGGCGGTCATAAATGGTGTCGTTGCTGACGTCTAGGGTGGGCTGCGTTATGACGAAACTCCGCGGGAGCGAAGTGAACTGCTGCCCCAGCAACGAGCGGCTATGACGAGTACGACGCAGGCGAGGCCCGCGCGACTGACCGCCGAACAACTGCTCGACGGACTGAACCCGCCGCAGCGGGAGGCAGTGCTACATGAGGGCGGTCCAGTGCTCGTGGTGGCCGGCGCCGGTTCGGGCAAGACCCGAGTGTTGACCCGCCGGATCTGTTATCTGGTGAGTCAGCGCCGGGTGCACCCGGCCTCGATTCTCGCCATTACCTTCACCAACAAGGCAGCGGCCGAGATGCGCGGCCGTGTCATGGACCTGGTAGGCAACCGGGCCAAGCTGATGTGGGTCTCTACCTTCCACTCCGCCTGCGTTCGGATCCTGCGAGCCGAGATCGGTCGGTTCAACATGGCGCGGACGTTCTCGATCTACGACGATGCCGACTCCAAGCGGCTGATGCAGCTGGTAGCTCACGATCTTGATCTTGATCCGAAGCGTTTCCCGGTGCGCGCGATCATGAACTGGGTGTCGGGTTGCAAGAACGAGCTCGTCGATCATGAATCGGCAGCCTCCCGAGCGCGCTCGCCCATGGAGGAGAGCTACGCCGAGGCGTACCGGGAATATCAGCGGCGGCTGATCGCGGCCAACGCGCTGGACTTCGACGACCTGATCATGACGACAGTGCACTTGTTCCAGGCTTTTCCTGAGCTTCGTGAGCAGTATCGCCGCCGCTTCCGGCATGTGCTCGTCGATGAGTACCAGGACACAGACCATGCTCAGTACGTCCTGATCCGGGAGCTTTGTGCGAGCGATCCCCAATCCGATCCAGATGTGGTGGCCATAGAACCGCCCGAACTCATGGTGGTGGGTGACTCGGATCAGTCGATCTACGCGTTCCGCGGTGCGACCATCCGCAATATCAACGACTTCGAGTCGGACTTTCCAGGGGCGAGAGTGATCCTGCTCGAGCAGAACTACCGGTCGACCCAGACCATCCTGAGTGCCGCCAATGCCGTCATCACGCGCAACGAGAACAGGAAACCCAAGAACCTGTGGTCGGATGCCGGCGACGGTGAGCAGCTCATCGGATATGTCGCTGACACCGAGCACGATGAGGCGCAGTTCGTCGCCGCAGAGATCAAGAGGCTCAATGGGGAGGGCGGGCACCGGTACGGCGAGACCGCGGTGTTCTACCGAACCAACGCCCAGTCCCGAGCCTTCGAGGAAGCGTTCATCCGGGCTGGGATGCCGTACAAAGTGGTTGGTGGCGTTCGGTTCTACGAGCGGCGGGAGGTGCGCGACGCTATCGCCTACCTCCGCGCCATCGCCAATCGAGCCGATGACGTCTCGCTCCGCCGAATCCTGAATGTTCCCAAGCGGGGTATTGGTGATCGAGCGGAAGCCGCAGTGGCTGACTTGGCGACTCGGGAGGGCATCAGCTTCGGTGATGGGTTACGCCGAATCGATGAGATACCGGGTCTGGCGTCTCGCTCAGCGAATCAGCTCAAGGGTTTCGCCAAGTTCCTTGACGACCACGAGGCAATGGTGGCCGAGGGCATGCCGGCTGACGCCATCTTGACCAGCGTGCTGGACCGGTCGGGCTATTTGGCCGAGTTGCACGGCTCAACCGATCCCCAGGACGAGACTCGGCTGGAGAACCTGAAAGAGCTGATCACAGTCGCACGGGAGTTCGTCACCGGCGTGGCAACCCTGACCGTGCCGGAGGAGGAGCTTGACGAGCTCGGGCTTCCAGGCGACTTCAACACGCCGCCGGAAGGTGATGTCGTTGCCGCGCTCGACCCAGAGGCCGACCTGGCTGCGGGAGCGGCTGAGCCGGATGCGTCGCTAGGCGCTTTTCTGGAGCGAGTGGCGCTCGTCGCGGACTCCGACCAGATCCCCCCCGCTCCAGACCAGGCAGATGTCGGCGTCGTCACCTTGATGACGCTGCACACTGCGAAGGGCCTGGAGTTCGACACGGTCTTCCTCACCGGTTGTGAGGACGGCGTTTTCCCTCATCAACGAGCGATTGCTGAGCGCAGCGGCAACGAGCTGGCGGAGGAACGGCGGCTTGCATACGTCGGCATCACCCGCGCCCGCAAGCGGCTCTACATTTCTCGAGCTATCGCTAGGTCGTCCTGGGGCTCTCCGCAGCACAATCCGCCAAGCCGATTCCTGAACGAGGTGCCTAGCCAGCTTGTCGAGTGGCGGCGTACGGAAGCTGCTGTCACGAGCTGGCGTAACACCTCTGCGACCGCAACCCAGACTTGGCGGAATGCTGTCGGCTACGGCGCGAAGCCGGCCATTCGTGAGATCCCGTCTTTGGTGGCCGGAGACAGAGTGCTGCACACCACGTTCGGCATGGGCACGGTCGTGGCAACCTCGGGCGAGGGCGACAAGGCCATGGCAGATGTGGACTTTGGATCCTCAGGGCTCAAGCGGCTGTCGCTGCGATACGCGCCCCTTGAGAAGGTTTAACCGACTAGGGGCTGACTCCGTGGGCCTTGAGCCACGGAACTGGGTTGACCGCACGGTAGATGTCACCGGGTGCCACGCCCGCCGGGTAAACCTCCAAGTGGACGTGGGCCCCGAAGGTCCTTCCGGTCAGGCCCACCGCTCCCACATGCTGGCAGGCCGACACAGTCTGGCCCACGCGGACCGAGACGGTGGACATATGCGCCAACAGCGTGTGGGTGCCATCCGCATGCTTGATCGCGACATAGTTACCGGCCCAGCCGCTGGCAGGTCCAATCCCGGCGTTGGTGACGACCCCGGCCGCCGGAGCGTGCAATGGGGTACCGACGGGAGAGGAGAAGTCCAAGCCGGTGTGGTAACGCGCCCACGGGCCGATCTGGCCGAAGCCGGCAGCGATGCTGTACCCGCTGCTGATAGGCAGGCAGCCCCTGCCACCGGCCCCCGCGTTGGCGAGCGGTGCTTGGGGGTCGCTGCGCTTGGCCTGCCCACGTGCGATCAGTATGGCCTGGCGTCTCGTCGCGTTGGAAACGGCCTCGAGGGCCTTCTCGCGAGCCTTCGCCGACATGTCCATGGAGGCCTCAGAAACCTCAGCATCAATTTTGCCGAGCTCCTCTTCCCGCTGATCAGCAAGGCTCTTGATTCTCGCCGGATCGAGGCGCGCCCTCTCGGTTCGGCGAGTATCGGCTCCGCGACTGGTTTGCTTGGCAAGATCGGTCGTTGCCACCGTTGCAGTCCAGGAGGTGTGCTGTGCTGCGCCTGTCAACGCCACTGATCCGGCGATGCCAAGCCCCAGAATCGACACCACTAGCGCCGCCACTGCATGGCGCAGCCAGCTTTTCTTGTCTTTTCTGATGTCCTCGACCAAGACGCGACGCGCAAGCGTACGCTCCGACGACGAGCTGGGCACTCCAAATCTCCTCGTACGACGACAGGTTCCCCGAGTCCTGCCTCTGCCGCAGTAGAGTCGCTGATCGCCTGCCGCTGGAGGCCCGCGTTTAGAGTTCAAACGGTGGACGCTGTCGGAAACAATAACGGATGGATAACGCAGCGCAAGCTGATCTGGACAAGTTGGAGGCGTGTTTTTCCGAATGTGATGAAAGTCTCGCGAGTTGGTTCCGAACTGCTCGCGGGTCGCACGGTAATGCTCGCCGCCATCGCCGAGGTTGGCGCCATCGCCTTGCGAACATCGCAGCGAGCGGACCGAGCAATCAAACAGAGCGCGATGTGGGAGCAGCTCAGAATCAATCAGTGTGTGGTGACCCCAATCGCCCTAAGCCACGGTTGCGGATCTATCGCCTTGTACACGTCGCCGTATTTGACACCCGCGGGGTAGAGCTCGAAGTGCAAGTGAGCGCCGAAGGCGCGGCCGGTCGCACCGACATAACCGATGATCTGTCCAGCCCGCACAGTTTGCCCGGCTCGTACGGCCACCGACGACATGTGCGACGACATGGTGGTCATGCCATCCCCATGTTTGATGGCGACATGGTTCCCCGCCCAGTCACCGGAGTTGCCGGCGTAGAGCACGACCCCTGACTTCACGGCGCGGATCGGTGTGCCGTAGCCGGCGCGGAAATCAATTCCGGTGTGATAGCGCGACCAGCTGCCGTACTCACCAAAGGCGGTACCAATAACGGCTCCCGGCACAGGCGCGACACCACCTGCAATGGTGTCGCCGTCTCTTCCGCCGGAACCGCTACTGCTTCCGCTGGAAGTGCCGCCGTTGCCAGCCGACCTGTCACCAGAGCCGCTATCCCCGCGGGCAGCCGACTTATGATCATCCGCCGCGCTTTCCACGGCCTGCCGTCTGTTCGCCGCCGCCACTCGAGCAGCGATGGCCCGGCGCAGGTTCTCAGCTGCGATTCGGGCTCCCTCCTCGCGACGCGCCCGGTCCGAAACTGTTAATTCCTTCTGCCGCGCGTCACCACTGGCCGCCTCCGCTGCTCGGCTCACCTCCTCTGCTGTCTTGGCCAGCAACTCATCTCGCTGGGCCGCCTGTTCCTTCACGATGGCGGCCTGGAGGGCGGGGCTTCGGGTGGGGCCATTGGTCGCGGGCGCATCCCGCCTGGCAAACGCGGCTAGCGCCTCCGTGCTGGTTGTCGGCTGCTTCTTCTCTGGAGCGACAACGACGGCGGAGGAGGTCATGGGCAGAGCAGTCAGATCACCTTCGACGGATTGCGCTTTGGTGGTAACGCCTAAGGACGCCGCAACCACGACGCCCAAGGCAGAAATGCCCAGCGCGGCGAAGACATATCTAAGCCAGGCCGCCCTCGCCTGAGACGCGTCTCCAGGACTGACGCCTGGATACCACTTGTGTTCGGTTGGCTGTTCCCCGGACAGCTCCCTCATCCTCACTGGCGCTGGCACGCGATCGAGCCGTGGCCCGACCCGGCATCACGACGGTGAAGTCTGCTGGACCGTGCGCCAACTGTTTGTCTGGATCTAATTCCGTCTTTGACTGGACCCCCGAAGTAGGCCAGACAACGTGAGCAAGATAACAAACAGGTTACGGAAGCTCAATGGTTTGAGCCGAATTTTGTCGGGACTAAGCGTTAACGGGTGATCGGGCTCCATCATGATCAAGCTGTCGCAACGCTTCAGCGATGGTGAATGCGATGCGCCCGTTGCGGGGCAGCGAGAGATGGCCGATGCCGCGCACTCCGATGTTTCGCACGTTCAGATCAGGATGCTCTAGCCGGGCGTTGCCGCTGGGCACGATAACGGGGTCGATATCGCTGTGAAATGCGATGAACCGGGTACGGCAGCCCGGCGCCGGCTCCGCCAGCTCCTGAATTATCGGAGAGCTAGGTGTGAGCTGGCGGACCAGCGGTAGCAGCGGCGCCGCCCGGGCTAGGTGGGTGCCCTGGTGCGGCGTACCAAGGGTTACCAGGGTGTGTACATAGCTGTCGCCGCCGAGACGTTGCACGTAGTAGCGAGTTATCAGCCCCCCGAGACTATGGCCGATGACATGGATGCGTGAGTAGCCGCTATGCGTCGCCAATCTCTCGATAGTCTCACCCAACCGTACGGCTGCCCGCGGGATGCTGTGGGTCAATAGGCCATAGTCATAAGCGGTGAGCATGTCAAAGCCCCGGCGACGGAGCGCGCGTTCCATGACGGTGAAGATCGCGTGGTTCTCGATAAAGCCGTGTACGAGCAGGATCGGCGTCGCGGCTGCGTCCACGTCGTAATGGATAAGTCCACGCTGTTCGGGACTGAGGCCGTGGAGAGTGTGGCGCCGGTAGCCACTGGCGGCATGAGTCGGCGCAGATAACAACCCGAGCGGATACATCACCACATGTGTGGTGGCCCAGACGGCTTCGACGGCTAGTCCAGACACGACGTGCGGCAGCTCCCGTGTCGCCAGGCGCGTAAGCCTCGCGAGTGGAATGCCTCCAATGGCACTCTGCCGCACGGCGAAATATTACTCGGTAGTAGTTTTACGTCGTGGAATCTGATGTCGGGTCCTGGTCCTCGGCTCCACTGCGGATCGTCGTGGCAAAACCCGGGCTTGACGGTCACGACCGTGGCGCCAAAGTGGTGGCGCGGGCCCTGCGTGATGCCGGCATGGAGGTCATTTACACCGGGCTGCACCAGACGCCGGAGCAGATCGTCGCCACGGCGCTAGCCGAGGATGCTGACGCCATCGGGCTCTCGGTCCTGTCGGGCGCACACATGACGCTGTTCGCCAAGGTGGTCGAACTGCTGAAGGCGGCCGGCGCCGACGACATTGTGGTCTTCGGCGGTGGCATCATCCCGGATGCCGATCGGCAATCCTTGACGGAGATGGGAGTTGCGCAGGTCTTTACGCCGGGAGCAACGATGAGCGAAATCGTGTCCTGGGTGCGGGAAAACGTTGGGGCCGCGCGGCGCGCCTGAACCCAAACAGCCTGATGGGTGCAGCAGGTCGGCCACAATGCCTTGAGATGCACCTTCCGCATGTAGCTCGCTGGTCACGGATAGGCTTCGGATCGTCTGCCCTGGCGGCGCACCCGGACCGGGTCTCTCGCCACGGATCTGGTCTGTCCGACCTCACCCGAGCATGGAGGCAAGTGTGGATCTGTACGAGTACCAAGCGCGCGACCTCTTCGAGGCCTACCGGGTTCCGGTGCTGCGTGGCATCACCGCAACTACTCCCGCCGAGGCCAAGCAAGCCGCCACCACCATCGGTAGCCCTGTGGTGGTCGTCAAGGCGCAGGTGAAGACCGGGGGCCGCGGCAAGGCGGGTGGCGTTAAGGTCGCCAAGAGTGCCGATGAGGCGGAGGCTCGGGCTGCTGAGATTCTCGGTCTTGACATCAAAGGACATGTCGTCAAGACGGTCATGGTTGCCGAGGGTGCTGACATTGCCGACGAGTACTACTTTTCCTTGTTGCTGGATCGCGCAGAGCGCCGATATCTCGCGATGTGCTCCAAAGAGGGCGGTATGGATATCGAGACGCTCGCGGCGGAACGACCTGAAGCCTTGGCCCGCATCCCAGTGGATCCCCTGGTCGGCATCGACCAGGCCAAGGCCGATGAGATAGTCACCGCAGCCGGCTTTTCAGGCCCCGATGCCACAGAGATCTCGCGCATTCTCCAGCTGCTCGGCACTGTGTACCAGAAGGAGGACGCGACGCTGGTTGAGGTGAACCCGCTGGTCAAGACCGGTGACGGCAAGATCATCGCGTTGGATGCAAAGGTCTCCCTTGACGAGAACGCCGAGTTCCGCCATCTCGATCATGCGGCGCTGGCCGACAAGTCGGCCGAGAATCCGCTTGAGGCGGCAGCGAAGGCCAAGGGGCTGAACTACGTCAAGCTCGACGGCTCCGTCGGCATCATCGGAAATGGAGCTGGCCTGGTGATGAGCACCCTGGACGTCGTCGCGTACGCCGGCGAGGAGTTTCAAGGTTCACCGAAGCCAGCGAACTTCCTTGACATTGGGGGCGGCGCCAGCGCGGAGATCATGGCCAGTGGTTTGGAGATCATCATTGGCGACGAGCAGGTGAAGAGCGTCTTCGTGAACGTGTTTGGCGGCATTACAGCCTGCGACGCGGTAGCCAACGGGATCGTGCACGCGTTCGAGCTGTTGGCCAGTCGTGACGAGCATGTCGAGGTTCCACTGGTGGTGCGTCTGGACGGGAACAATGCCGAGCTGGGTCGTCAGATCCTGTCAGCTGCAGACCTGCCTGGGCTGGAACAAGTGGACACGATGGACGGTGCGGCCCGCCGGGCGGCCGAGCTGGCGGCGAGCTGAAGGGGCGGGGCAAGATCATGGCAATCTTTCTGAATTCGGACTCCAAGGTGATCGTCCAGGGCATGACCGGCTCGGAAGGTCGCAAACACACCCATCGCATGATGACCTCCGGTACCCAAATCGTCGGTGGAGTGACCCCAGGCAAAGGTGGACAGGTAGTCGAGTTCGAACGAGGCGGCGTGCCGGTCTTCAATTCGGTGGGGGAAGCGATGGCCGCCACGGGCGCTGATGTCACCGTGATCTTCGTGCCAGCCAAGTTCACCTTGGCAGCGGTCGTCGAGGCGATTGAAGCGGGCATCCAGCTGGCGGTGGTGATCACCGAGGGCGTTCCGGTGAAGGATACGGCCGAGTTCTTCGCACGATCACAGGACAGCTCGACGCGACTGATCGGCCCCAACTGTCCAGGACTGATTTCACCGGGGCAGTCGAACGCCGGGATCATCCCCGCCGACATCACCGAGGCCGGGCGCATCGGGCTGGTCTCTAAGTCCGGCACGCTGACCTACCAGATGATGTATGAGTTGCGCGACATCGGGTTCTCCTCAGCCGTGGGCATTGGGGGCGACCCGATCATCGGCACCACGCACATCGATGCTCTCCAGGCATTCGAGAGCGACCCCGACACCGACGCCATCGTGATGATTGGCGAGATCGGCGGCGACGCGGAGGAGCGGGCCGCTGACTACATTGCTGCCAGTGTCACCAAGCCCGTGGTCGGCTATGTCGCCGGTTTTACCGCACCCGAAGGCAAGACCATGGGCCACGCCGGCGCAATCGTCTCCGGATCATCCGGGACGGCGGCCGCCAAGAAGGAGGCGCTGGAAGCTGCCGGAGTCAAAGTTGGCAAGACGCCGAGCGAGACCGCGACCTTGATGCGCGACATCATGACGAGCCTCTAGGGAATAGCCCAGAACCGACTTTCTCAGTCGACCTGGGTGGCGCGCTCGCCGGCGCGTACGGCCACCGTGTCCCATTGCGCGCCGGTGAAGTCGTAATCACCTTGCGGGTTCAGGAAGGTGTAGATCACCTTCGGCCCTGCGGAAACGATCCCGACACGAAACTTGGTCTTGCCGAGCGTCGATTTATGCCACACGGTTGCGGTCCAGCCTGTGATCTTGGTGTTCATGGCTCCAATGCTGGTCACTTTGTTCGGCTTGGAGACGGTTGCGGTGAGCACAGTCTTCTCGCATTTCGTAAGGTCGGACTTGAGCTTGTCGACCATCCCTGCGGCTGCCTTTGCGTCCTTAGTCGTCAGCACGATCTCGTTCAGGCCGAAGAACTTCGTCCCACTGTCCGGGATCAGGTAGACCCTCGAGCTCTTCGACTTTGCCGAGACGGTTGCCCAGTTGACGCTCTTCTCGCACTGGGATCCTTTGAACTCCTCTTTCGGCAGCTCGATTTCTGTCGCTGTCCACGGGGCAGGCTTGGCACCGGCAGGAGGGAGGTCACCGGTAGCCAGGAACCCTGGCTCGTCCCCGCCGAGCGGTGGCGGCCCGCCCTTGACGGAGGGAGCACCTCCGCACTTCCCGCCGGCGGGGCCACACTGAACCTTATTGACCTCCCCCAACGCCTTGGCGACGGCGCTTATCGCCAGCGGCCGCGACGGCTGGGTAACGTCGACGACGTTCATGACGCGGCCGGTGCGATTGAGGACGACGCTGTGGGCCGCGTGACTCTTGGTGCCGTCCATGATCACCACACCAACGGCCTGGTCGCCAACCCCGCTGACTGAGTGGCCCGACTGGATATAGGAGCCGGTGACCGCACAGCCACCAAGGGTCTTGGAGGCGATCATGTACGCCTGAGAAGCTTCGTTGGGGGTGCTGTACGCCGTGGCCTGATGCAGTGCTTTGGGGGCATTCTTGCCGCCGCCGTTTAGCACGCGCAGGATCTTTTGTTGCGGCATTGGCTGCCCCTCCGCTGGGGCGCCACCGAAGCACGCCGCACTCGACCCATCTTCCGATGGGCTGGGCTGCGTCAATTCAACCTTCCAGGTGCGATTTCGGTCGAGGATGTCAGCCTGACTTGGGTTGAGCATGGAGGCGTCGGTCAACACTGCCGTCTCCGTCTGGTCTGGGGGTTGACTGGCGTTGCTGGAAGTGTCAGTGCCGCTCGGCTGGCGCTGAGACTGGCTCGCAGCGGTGAGGACCGCGTACCCAACAAGGAGGCCGATGACGACCACCACCGAGACTGCGCCGATAAGCAAGGTCAGTTTGGTGCGTCGGCTCAGCGGCTTTCGCTCGTCCTCGTCGTAGTCGTCGATCGCGTCGAGGGGAGCT
>JBKOUS010000165.1:0-18137 GCA_046723505.1 Actinomycetota bacterium | reverse complement strand
GGCAGGCCAACGTCGCGTTCCCTGATGACGTCCTCTTGCAGGAACTCTCGGAACAGGCTCTGCAGCGAGCGGGTGACCGCGCCTTCGATCATGTCGGCGAACAGCGGGGAAAGCGGGTCTGGCAGCTGCTCGACAATGCTGCCCCGGACGTACATGGCACTTGGCTCGGGCACGGTCCAGTCCGTCGGCATCGGCGCCTCGGCCTCGGGCAGAGCAGTAATCGGCCTAGCTTGCAGAATCCAGACCCTTCCGTCCGCGCGCGCCCACTCAATATCCTGGGGTGCGCCGTAGTGGTTCTCGATGCGGGTTCCGTACGCGGCGAGCTCGGCGGCCTCGGCTTTGTTCAGCACAGGGCGTTTGCGTTGGTCGGCAGGCACCGGCCGCTCTTCCGTACGCTGCTCGGCATAGACGGTCATCACGGCCTTGTCCGCGATCTCGCTGGTGAGAACCGTGCCGTCGGGCGTACGCACCACGAAGTTGTCGGTATTAACCGCTCCGCTGACCACGGACTCCCCCAGGCCCCAGGCGGCGCTGATAACTGTCTCGTCGCGACGACCATTGCTCGGATTGGCGGTGAACATGACCCCTGCGGCCTCGGCATCGACCATCCGCTGTACGACGACCGCCAGGCTGACCGTCGCCGTATCAATCCCCTGGCGCGCCCGGTAAGCCATCGCGCGAGCCGTCCAGAGGGAGGCCCAACAGTCGCGGACTGCCACCAACAGATCCTCCAGCCCACGGACATTCAGGTAAGTGTCTTGTTGCCCCGCGAAACTCGCCTCTGGGAGATCCTCCGCGGTCGCCGAGGAGCGGACGGCCACCGGCGCCTCCTTGAGGGCGCCGTACGCCTCGGCGATTTCGGTCTGCAGGTTGTCGGAGAGCTCATCGCTGAAGAGAGCCCTGATCTGTGCCGAGGCGTCGTCGTATCCAGCCGGATCCTCCCTCGCCGCCGCGAGCTCCGTGATTTTGTCGTCCAGCTGGTGCTCTGCGACGTAGGCCCGGTAGGCGTCGGTGGTGACCACGAAGCCAGGTGGCACTGAGATTCCGGCGCGTGTCAACTCACCTAGGTTGGCGCCCTTGCCGCCGGCCTCTTCAATGTCGCTGGTGCCCAGCTCGCCAAATTGTTTGATGAAGATCATGAGGCATCACTCCAAAATCTACCCACGGCCTACATACGGCATCTTGGTGGCCATCACTGTCATTGTCGCGACATTGCTGTCGAGTGGCAGACCCGCCATGTAGACGACGGCACGCCCGACATCGGTGACTCGCATCCGTAGCTCCGCGCGAAGGCCCTCCTCGGTCGCATCGGTTGGGACGGGATCGAGAAGTAGGTCGGGATGCCCGGCGGCGAGGTCATGCAGCGGCGCGGACCGACGGCCTGCAAGCACGACGAGCCAACCTTCGGTTGCCGGCGCGGTCGCCACCGCTGCGCCGATTCCAGTGCCAGCTCCAGTTACCACCGCGATCCCGTTAGCCATGGCCTCCCTATCCTCACAGACTTGTCAGCGCCTCAGCTTGCTATAACACCGAGACGGCTGACAGGTCGGTCAATGATGACGGGAGGTGCGATCAGGATCGCGTCGCGGCCTGCTCCTCAGAGGCCGGCTCCTCGCCAGCGCCTGGCTGGTACCCCATCGACTGGTCATCAAGCGGGGGCTTGGTGTTGCGGATGAAGCACGCCAATACGACAGCCCCAACGCTGATCACGGCAGCGACGCCGAATGCGGCCTGGATGCCGCCATTCAGCGCGACCAGCTGCGGCAGCCCGGCTTGGGTCAAGGTGGCTGTTCTGCTGGACATGATCGCCACCAGCAACGCAGCTCCCGCCGCCCCTGCCACCTGCTGGAGTGTGCCCAAGACGGCACTTCCGTGCGAATAGAGATACGGCGGCAGCGGGTTCAATCCCGCGGTGAACGAGGGCGTGAACAAGCACGCGAGTCCCAGCATCAGCAGCATGTGCAAGCCGATGAGCATCCAAATAGGTGTGCTGGCGTCCGCATAACTGAACCGCCACAGCGTGAAGGTCAGCAGGACGGCACCAGGAATCGTCAACAGCCGGGGCCCATGACGGTCGATGATCCTGCCCACGGTTGGTCCGGCCAGGCCCATCAGTAAGCCGCCAGGCAGTAGCAGGAGCCCGGTAGCAAGCGATCCGATCCCGCGGACCGTCTGCAAATAAATCGGCAGC
Source organism: Actinomycetota bacterium (assembly GCA_046723505.1). Taxonomy (GTDB): domain Bacteria; phylum Actinomycetota; class Actinomycetes; order Propionibacteriales; family Propionibacteriaceae; genus Microlunatus. The sequence goes on along the minus strand of JBKOUS010000165.1, from coordinate 15,946 downwards.
AAGATCACCATGCCGAATAGTGCCAGCATCGCCAGGCACAACAGGGCAAGGCTCAGGCTGAACATCCGGAAGCTGAATGGGCGCAGATCCAGCAGCGGACTACGACCGCTTCGGGCCAATCGCAGCTGCCGCCAGCCGAAGATCAGCAGGAGGACCAGACCGAATGTGATGAAGCCGATCGAAACCTCTGGTCCTGACGCGCCCCGGCCCAGCTGGCTGAGCCCGTAGACGAGGCCGCCGAAGGCTGGGATGGAGAGCAGCACCGACCACAGATCGAGCTTCTGATGGCCCGGCTGCCCGATGTTCACCAGCCGGCGTGAGCCGTAGACCAACGACGCCAGCGCGATCGGCAGCACCAGAACGAACATGAACCGCCAGGACAGGAATTGCAGGATCAGCCCAGACAATGTCGGACCTATGGCCGGCGCCACCGAGATCGCAATGGTGATGTTTCCCATCACCACGCCACGACGTTCCACCGGCACCAGCGTCAGCACGGTCGTCATCAGCAACGGGATCATCACAGCTGTGCCCGAGGCCTGCACAATACGTGCGAGCAGCAGCATCCAGAACCCGGGCGAGACCGCCGCGAGCAGGGTGCCGGCTGAGAACAGTCCCATGGCCAGCATGAAGACCGTTCGTGTTGAAATCCGCTGCAGCAAAAATCCCGTTGTCGGAATGACGACTGCCATGGTCAGCATGAAAGCTGTCGTCAGCCATTGCACAGTACGCGGGGAGATATCAAGATCGACCATCAACCGTGGCAGCGCCACGCTCATGATCGTCTCGTTCAAGATCACAACAAAGGCTGCGACGAGCAGAATCGCGATGACCTGGCGGTCCCGCGCGGGCAGCGGGTGCGAGGCCCCCGCCTCCTGGCTGGTTGTGGTGGTCACCCAGAACCATCCTCACTTTATCGACACTGGCGACGACTGCGCCGTACGAATTGCACGGCGCCATTGCCGTACCACAAGGTCAGACTCACGGTCGCGCTGAAACTCATCGCTACCGCAGGCGTCGGACGTAAAGTCGACTCCCGTTAGACCCGACAACGCTATGACCAGCCGCTGACATTCCCCAATGGAATTTTTCTCTTCGTGCCCGAAGCGGACCGATACTACTGTCGGGCCATGGCGAAGAAGCAGAAGCAGCCGCCAAAGATCTCCAACAAGGCGTACGCAGCCGAGATCTTCCGGATGCAGACGGAGCTGGTCAAACTTCAGGAATGGACGCGGCAGACCGGAGCCCGCCTCTTGGTGATCTTCGAGGGTCGAGACGCGGCAGGCAAGGGCGGCGCGATCAAGCGAATCACCGAGTATCTGAGCCCGCGCGTCGCCCAGATTGTCGCGCTGCCAACCCCCACAGAACGGGAGCGCGGCCAGTGGTACTTCCAGCGCTACATCGCCCACCTGCCCGGCCGAGGGGAAATTGTGCTCTTCGACCGCTCCTGGTACAACCGCGCCGGCGTCGAGAAGGTGATGGGCTTCTGTACGCCGCGGGAGTACGACCGCTTCCTGCAGCAGACTCCGATCTTCGAGCAGATGCTGATCGACGACGGCATCTTGCTCCGCAAATACTGGTTCTCAGTATCCGATAGCGAGCAGTTGCGCCGCTTCAAGTCCCGGCATCGTGACCCCGTGCGCCGCTGGAAGCTGAGCCCGATGGACCTGGAGTCGATCAACCGCTGGGAAGACTATTCCCGCGCCAAGGACGAAATGATGGCCCACACCGACACCGCGACCAGCCCGTGGCTTGTGGTGGAGTCCGACATCAAGAAGCACGCCCGGCTCAACATGATCGCGCACCTGCTGGCCAGCATCCCCTATACCGAGGTACCTGCTCCTGACGTGAAACTCCCAGAACGCCTGACCCCGAGCAGGGATTACCGGAGGCCCCCTCGAGAACAGTTCAGCTACGTTCCCGACTACGCATCCACCTTGCTGGGAGATCCGGAGCCCTAGAGCCAATCGGCCAGAGATCATGTAGTCCTTGCTGCCGTGAAAGTCATGAGCTCGTGAGCGGACCCGCTCCGGCAACACACCGATAGGATTCGAGGCTGATGTCTGATTCTGATGAACCTCTCAAGGACGAGACGTTCTCGGCCGACATGCTGCTGATCGAGGAGCTGGTGGACGAGCTCGGCTTGGATCATTGGCCGGCCGATTCGCAGACCATTCTCGAGGTCGGCAACCTCGAGGACACGCGCGTGCTCGCGATCCGTCATGGGTTGTTCACTTTCGAGACCACCAGCCGCGGCCAGCGCTCGATCACCGCTGCGTTCAACTCCGCCCGGGACGCTCGCCGCTACTTGATCATGGATCTCGGCGAAACTCTGCGTTTTCGGACTCGGATGGCACCGATCGTTATGAACGAGCTTGCGACCGGTAGCGAGCTCGAAGAGGTACCTAGCGGACATCGGCTGACTTGGCCTGGTGGTGAGGGCACCTTCTACCGGCGATACGAAGCCGTGACGTTCAGCTGGGTGATTGACGCTGACCCCGCCACGCTCGCGGCGAGCTACCGGCACATCAACGGTGAGCCACTGTTCGACCTCGGGATCCGGGCCGAGGTCGAGCTAGTCGAGCGCCCCCGGGGTCGGGTCATGGATCCGCCGCCAATTGAGGTGCCACCCCCCGACACCGACGACATTGACCTGGTCACGATTGACGCCGTACTCGCCGATCACGGCTGGGTACGCCGCCAGCCGTCAGGCGCCGACGTTCTTGCGGTCGGGGATACGCAGGTCGGCCGAGCCATCGCTTATCGGCAGTCCCAATTCGTCTATGAGTCTGTGGTGCGACCCGATTACCGCAACCTCCTGTGTACGTTCTCCAGCGCCGCCGCCGCCCGCCGATTCATGATCATGGAACTCAGTAGGCTCCTCCGGATGCGGACCAGGCTGCCAATGATCCAGCTCAACCGGCTCGCGCCCGGGTGCACGATCGAGAAGGGGCCCACCGACTTCGAGCTCGCGTGGCCCGGCGGCGATGGGACCTTCCCGATTGGCTATATCGGTCACCAACGCGCCCTGGATTTCAGCTGGGTCGCCCTGGCAGAACTCGCGGAAATCGCCGCCAGCTACCGACACCCCAACGGGGAACCGCTCTTCGACCTGAGCCACCCCTCACAGACAGCTGGCCCCTGATCCCCGCTGATCACCCCGCATCACCAACGTGGACTCTGCCCCGCCTGCAAGTGCAGCGCAGTCCAAGTAGGTAGCGCTAAGTACGCGGTTAATCAGGTTGAGATCGATACAGCGTTTCAACAACCACGCATCTGGGAACTTGCTTCTTTGAGAGGCCCGATCCGACGCGTCGGGACTGCCTTGGATGAGCGATCACCTCGGGGACTGGTTTGCATGCAAGGATCCCGCTCCGGCTCCGGGCGTTGACCTTGGAGGTGGTCATGTTAGAGGTCTTAGCAGTAGTGGGCGGAGTCGCCCTGGCGGCTGCCGCAGTAAGTCTCAGAGTGGTGAGGCAGTACGAGCGTGGCCTGGTCTTCAGGTTCGGCCGGATCCTGGATCAGGTGCGAGGCCCGGGACTGGCCATGATCGTTCCCATCGCAGATCGGCTGCACAAAGTGAACATGCAGATCGTCACGATGGCGGTGCCCGCGCAAGAGGGCATCACCCGCGACAATGTGACGGTCAAGGTGGATGCGGTCGTCTACTTTCGCGTGGTCGATCCGGTGAAAGCGGTCATCAATGTGCAGGAGTATCCATTTGCTGTCTCTCAGGTGGCACAGACATCATTACGGTCGGTGATCGGCAAGAGCGACCTGGACGATCTGCTGACCAATCGGGAGCGGCTCAATGAGGGCCTTGAGCTGATGATCGACAATCCCGCGGTCGAATGGGGCATCCATATCGATCGCGTTGAGATCAAGGATGTGGCGCTGCCGGAAACCATGAAACGGTCAATGTCCCGTCAGGCCGAAGCTGAACGGGAGCGGCGGGCTCGGGTCATCTCGGCCGAGGGCGAGCTGCAGGCCTCGGACCGGTTGGCCCAGGCAGCAGCCACCATGGCCGACACGCCGGGCGCGCTCCAGCTGAGGTTGCTCGAGACCATCGTCGAGGTGGCGGCCGAGAAGAACTCCACCTTGGTGCTGCCCTTCCCGGTTGAGTTGCTGCGCTTTCTTGAAAACAACACCAACCTTGCAACCGCGCTCTCCGCAGCCAGTTCTGCCGCCGAGAAGACCGTCGGTGACTCCGACAGCGGCGAAAGGCCAGGCAGCGCGGAAAGGCTCGCCTCGCCGCCCGAGGTGGCGGCGCTGGAGACTCGGGAGCCCGACACGAGTGATCGGCCGGCAATCCGTACCGCCAATGGCCTTAGCCCGGTCAGGCAGAACGGCAGCTAGCCGTGCACGAGCTGCTCGCGCATCGCGCTCCGAATCCGCGCGACACACCCGACGCTCGCAGCTGTTACCAGTGATCGTGGATCTGGGCTCGCAGCTCGCGGTCATAGAGCTTCCGTACGCCTGCCAGGAAGTCATCGCCGAGCGGCGGCAGGTCCCCGGCCGCCGCGTTGGCTCTCGCCTGTGCCACGGTGCGCGCTCCGGGGATGACCGTCGTGACGCCTGATTGTTGCGCCACCCACGCCAGGGCCGCTTGCGCCGCCGTAGCCTCAAACGGCAGCCGGGATACCAGATCAGCAAACTCTTGCGAGGCGCGTACGCCAGTCTCGTAGTCCACACCGGAGAAGGTCTCGCCAACGCTGAATGCTTGGCCGGTTCGGTTGAAACTCCGATGATCATTCTCAGCAAACCTGGTCGACGTGGTGTACGCCCCACTCAGCAGGCCGCTGGCCAGCGGAACCCGCGCAATGATCCCTACTCCGTTCGTGATCGCCGAGGGCAGCACGGCCTCCAGCGGCTTCAGACGGAACGCGTTGAGAATGATCTGTACCGTTGCGGTGCCGCGACGAGACATCGCGGTCAATGCTTCGTCACAGGTTTCGACACTGACGCCGTAGTTGGCGATCACTCCGTCGGCCACCAGCGTGTCCAACGCATCATAGATCTGATCTTGAGAGTAGACCGCGGTCGGCGGGCAGTGCAGCTGGACAAGATCGAGTCGGTCTACGCCCAGATTGCGCCGCGACCGGTCGGTCCACGCACGGAAGTTGTGCAGCGTGAAGTTCTCCGGTACCTGATCAACTCGCCGTCCCATCTTGGTCGCCACCATGATCGGCAAGTCAGCATGCTGCGCTCGGAAGCGACCGATCAATTGCTCGCTGCGGCCGTCACCGTAGACGTCGGCCGTATCGAAGAAAGTCACCCCGGACTCGACGGCGGCACCGAGCACGTCCAGCGCCGCCGTCTCGCTCACCTCGCCCCAGTCCGCACCGAGCTGCCAGGTACCGAGACCAATGACAGAGACTGGATGTTCAGTACGACCGAGTACGCGTTCCTCCATGCCCTTACCCTATGGAGGGGCTCCTCGACCGGATGGCGCAGCACCGCTGCGGCGATCCCAGCGAATCCGATCGCCTGCAACACCGCACCGATCATCTCGACTACCTCACCGCCGATGATCAGCCCTCCGACGTGCAGCGGTGGCCACAGCATGATCAAGATCGGCGACCAGACGGGGCCGACCCTCACCGCGATCGCCTTCGGCGCCGACGCGGCGGCCAACCTGGTCGAGACCGATCCGGGCGCAGGCGAACGACCTACTCACCATGCTCCCCCGCGACACTCGGGTCGCCCTTGCCGACGTACGCCGGCTGGTTGATGATCTACGCGTCACGGCTTTCGAACGAAGCGCACGTGGAGTGCTGCCGGCGTACCAACGAATTCCGAAATCTCGAATGCTGGGCACGTTATAGAGCCCGTCGAAGAGAGCCGCTCCCCACTCCCAAGCAGCACCGGCACGTACGCCAGATGCATCTCGCCCATGATCGTCGCGCCCAGACCCACTTCACCTGCAGCTGCGAAGCGATCGTCTACGCCTTGGTCGCCGCCCTCCTCACCGAAGATCTGGTGGAAGGTGTGCGAGTCTCGAATATCCAGTTGTGGATTTGCTCCCCGCCAGTACCCAGGGGGTTGTCGAGACTCTGCTGCGGTCCCGTGCAGTAACCATCGAGGGACAGGCTGAAGTTGCGGACGCGAAGCTTTGGCACGGGCAACCCCTTCCGCTCTGCACGATTCGATTGGCACTCTGACAACCTGTTGGCAGATTCCGACTCCTTCGGCGCTTGCGTCGCAAACCGAAAGCCCTCAGGTTACGGGCAACCGCAAGCCCTGCAGTCGTCGGAGCGAACAGCTCCTCATGGTGCCGTGTTCCTGACGCTTCGCATATGTTGCAACGTGTGCAGCGCGCCAGCAACGTGGGTTTACCTAGGCTTCCGACAGGTGGGCCGGTGGAGCAGCCGGTGAGTTCGGTTATTGATCAAGGAGTAGCGCGGTGAGGTATCAGAAGGATCCGCGGGTCGACGAGTACATCGATGCGCTCCCGGCCTGGCAGCAGGACATCTGTCAGCAGATCCGCGACCTGGTCCACGCCGTGGACCCGGAGGTTGTCGAGACCATCAAGCGGCGGGTGCAGCCGTACTTCGTGCTCCAGGGCAACATCTGCGCACTACTGGCTGCGAAGGACCACGTCAACGTCTTCCTGTACGACGGAGCGATCGTTCCCGATCCTGACGGCATCATCACCGGCGGCCACGACAACAAGACCGCCCGCATGGTCTCGATCCGCCAGAACGAGAAGATCAACACAGGTGCGCTCGGCGAGATGTTCCGGCAGATCATCGCCAACAATCGCGCTGGCGGCTGGCGCAAGATCAAACGGGAAAGCCAGGGCAGCTGGTGACCGGCCACCCGCCGATCCCGCCGCGGGTGTGGCAGCTCGACGCCGCGAGTCTTTCCGACGCGAACAAGGCACTTCGAGTTCTGCCGCGGGAGCTTCGCCCGTACACGCATGGCATCCGAATGGTCGGCCGGGCGGTCACGGTGGCAGCCTCTGGCGACCTGGTGCCGGTACTTGCCGGTCTTGATCAATGTGAAGCTGGCGACATCTTGGTGATCGACGCTGGCACTACCGATCACGCCGTGCTCGGTGAGCTCTTCGCCACCGAGGCCATGCGACGCAAGATGGCCGGCATCGTCATCTACGGCCTGTGCCGCGACACCGCAACCCTGGCCCAGCTACCACTCCCGATCTACGCCCTCGGCACTATTCCCCGAGCCGCCGGTGCGACCCTTCCTGCGAGTACGCAGGGGCCGGTACGACTGGGAGATGTGGAGGTTCGCCCCGGCGACATCCTGGTTGGCGACGACGACGGAATCGTGGTTGTCAGCGATGCGGAGCTGGACGCGGCCCTAGAGACTGCCGAAGCGATTCAGCGACGCGAAGAGACGATCCGATCTGCCATCCTGGATGGCACGTCATTGTTTGAGCAGCTCAACTTGACCGAACACCTCGAGAACCTTCAATCCGGACGTCCCAGCTCGCTGACGTTCACCGTCGAATGAGCGCTCAATTCGTGCAGTGGGCTTCGCGACCCGGGGCGCGGGATTGGATGTCGGCACCAGCCGCCCGAAGGAAGGCACAAGAGTTCCACGCCTCGATGCCCGGCTACCGATCGACGCCGCTGGTGGAGCTTCCGGAGCTCGCTACGGACCTCGGCGTCCGGGCAGTGCTGGTCAAAGATGAGTCCGACCGTCTCGGATTGCCTGCCTTCAAGATCCTCGGTGCGTCCTGGGCTGTGAATTGCGCACTGAGTCAACGCAGCGGCTTCGACGCTCCGGCGAAAAGCCTGATCGAGCTTCGGGAACGCTCGGCGCCGGTCACTTTGGTTACGGCGACGGATGGGAACCACGGTCGCGCGGTAGCCCGAATGGCCGCGCTGCTTGGGCTCGCAGCCCGGATCTACGTTCCTGCAGGAACGGCCGAGGAGACAGTGGAGGCAATCACAAGCGAAGGCGCGAAGGTCGTGCAAACCGACCTGGTTTACGACGAGGTGGTGTGGGCGGCCGCCAGCTCGACCGCCGGCCATCCCGACGACCTGCTTGTACAAGACACCGCATGGGAGGGCTACGAGGACATCCCGCGATGGATCGTGGGTGGCTACGGCACTCTGTTCGATGAGATCGCCGCACAGCTCGGCGACCGAACGGTCCACTTGGTCGCCGTGCCAACCGGCGTGGGATCGCTGCTACAGGCCGCATTGCAGCACTACCGCGCTCCCGCCCTGGAACGGAAACCGGCCGTACTAGCGGTCGAGCCGGTCACAGCGGCCTGCGTTACCGCCAGCCTTGCGGCGGGCAGGCCGGTCCGCGTAGACACCTCTGAGCCCACGATCATGGCCGGACTCAATTGCGGGACCGTGTCCAGCATCGCGTGGCCCGTCATCCGCGACGGCTTGGACGCCGGTGTCGCAGTCACCGATGATCAGGCCCTGGCGGCAGTGCATCGGCTGAATGAACTCGGAGTCCCAGCCGGACCGTGCGGCGGCGCGTCGCTCGCAGGCGTACGCGAGGCGTTGCGTGATGCCAACCACCGCGCCGCGCTGACGATCACGGCTGACAGCGTACTGGTGTTGATCAGCACCGAAGGCGCGGTTTAGTGTCGCGCTAGAAGGTGGTTCGGAGCCCGGAGCTCTAGGAGTTGATCATGGTCGATCAAGCCGGTGCGGACGCGTACAACAGCTGGTGGCAGTTCCGGGCAGATTCGTGGTCTCGGCTGGAGGAGGCGACCGGGCGGATCGTCACCGCGCTGCGACGGTCGAAGCCGATCGATCGCAGCATGACCGATGCCGTGCACACGGAGTGCGCGGCATTGGCGCCGCTGGAGCAGTTTTGGGCGTTCCCTGGCCATGCGGCCTTCGGCGTCGTCCAGGAGCTTGCGGCCGCCGGATCCTGGGAACGCCTGGCACGGCTGGTGGCTCGGATCAACCGCGCGCTCGTCACGGAGTCCTACCGCACCGGTTCCCTCGATGACATCGCCCTGGGTGAGCATCGCGACGACAGCGAGGATCTGATTGTCAGCAGCTCGCAGCATGATCCATCCAGCCGGCCATATTTCGAGGTCCTCGTCGTTGAGACCATGGCGCAAGCACACGAGCAGCGCCTGCGTGAGGAAGTGCACAGCTGGCGCCGGCCCGGAGATCCCTTTATCTATGACCTGGTCGTCGTCGGCAGTGGCGTCGAGGCAGCCATGGCTATGCAACTCAACGCGAACATCGAAGCATGCGTGATCAGGAGACGCTTCGCCCATGCCGCAGTACGCGACCTCACCAACCTCGCCAACTTCGCCGACGCAACGCTGGCGGACGATCTCGCGGACCATTCCCCCGATGAACGCGCACAGATCCTGGCGCCGCGCCTTGCCGAGATCCGTCCCGAGGTCGACCTCTACCTGATGACCGACATTGCTGTGGAAGAGGTCGCCGGCAGGGTGAGCCATCACTTCCGGCGGGTGTTCCACGCCCGAGAGGGCGCCCTCGAGTTGCATCTGACGATCCTCGCCGGCGTCGCGGCCCGTTACCGTACGCCGTTCTTCGAGGCGCTGCGGACCTACAGCCAGCGGCCGACCGGAGTGTTCCACGCGCTGCCGATCTCGCAGGGCAAGTCGATCGTGAACTCACACTGGATCCGCGACATGGTCGGCTTCTACGGCCTCGACATTTTCCTCGCAGAGACCTCCGCGACCACTGGGGGGCTCGACTCTCTGCTCGAGCCCATCGGGCCACTGCGCGACGCCCAAGACCTGGCAGCTGAGGCCTTCGGGTCCCGGCAGACCTACTTCGTCACAAACGGAACCTCCACCGCCAACAAGATCGTCGCGCAGGCGTTGCTCGCGCCAGGCGACATCGTCCTCGTTGACCGCAACTGTCACCAGTCGCACCACTACGGGCTGATGCTGGCCGGGGCCGAGGTCTGTTACCTCGACGCGTATCCGCTCAATGCGTACTCGATGTATGGAGCCGTACCGCTACAGGAGATCAAGTCCAAGCTCCTCGCGATGGGGGCGGCAGGCAAGCTGGATCGAGTCAAGCTCTTGATGCTGACGAACTGCACCTTCGACGGCATCGTCTATGACGTCAGCCGGGTCATGGAGGAATGCCTGGCGATCAAGCCGGACCTAGTGTTCCTTTGGGACGAGGCGTGGTTCGCCTTCGCACGCTTCCACCACGTCTATCGACCGCGCACGGCGATGGAGGCAGCCCGTGCGCTCACCGACAAGTTGCGCTCCCGGGATTACCGGGCGCGTTACGAGGCAAACTTGCCCCGCGACGACAGCACCGAAGCTTTGATCAAGAACCGGCTCAGCCCCGACCCTGCGCGGGCCCGCGTTCGGGTCTATTCCACTCAGTCGACGCACAAGACGCTGACCTCGCTCCGCCAGGGGTCGATGATCCATGTTTACGATCAAGATTTCGCGCTGAAGGTGGCCGAGGGCTTCCGCGAGGCGTACATGTCGCACACCTCGACATCGCCCAACTACCAGATCCTGGCTTCTCTTGATCTTGGTCGACGCCAGGCCGCGCTGGAGGGCTTCGAGCTGGTGCAACGACAGCTTGAATACGCGATGAAGCTGCGCGACGCAATTGATCATCATCCGCTGCTCAGCAAATACATGCACTGCCTGAGTACGGCAGAAATGATCCCTGAACAATATCGAGCCTCCGGAATTGCCCAGCCGCTGCGTACCGGGCTGAGCAATATGGTTACGGCCTGGGAGCAGGACGAGTTCGTGCTGGATCCGTCGCGGGTGACGGTCTACATCGGTCTCACCGGCATCGACGGCGCGACGTTCAAACGCGAACGGCTGATGGACAAGTTCGGGATCCAGATCAACAAGACCTCCCGCAACACCGTGTTGTTCATGACCAACATCGGCACCACCCGTAGTTCGGTCGCCTATCTCATCGAGGTACTGGTCAGCATCGCGCGGGACATCGACCTTCATACGTCCGAGATGAACCTGGCCGAGCGAGCCGTATTCGAGCGCGCGGTGATGCACCTGACCAATCCGGCCGCTCCCTTACCGCATTTCAGCGGCTTTCACCCTGCATTCCTCTTCGAAAGCGATCCGCCGACGCTGGAGGGTGATGTCCGCAAGGCTTTCTTCCTGTCCTACGACCACACCATGTGCGAGTACCTGCTGGCCGATGAGGTGGAGCAGAGGATGGAATCCGGCGAATCAGTGGTTTCGGCCACGTTTGTTACGCCCTATCCGCCGGGCTTCCCGGTGCTAGTGCCCGGGCAGGTGTTCAGCGAAGAGATCTTGTCCTTCATGCGCAGCCTCGACACACCGGAGATCCATGGCTACGAGGCAAGGCTCGGCTACCGCGTCTACACGTCCAAGGCGCTAGAAATGGTCGCTGAGCGACCCAGAGCTTGACTTGCTGCGTCCTGAGCTTTCAGGCCTGGCGAGCTCGGTCGCGCCAGAGCAGCGAGCCCACTACTCCGACCAGCACGAGCTGCAGCCCAATCCCGACCATCTGGGCGGCTGCATCTGCGGTGCTGAAGCCCTCCAGGTGAAGAGCGTGGTACACCGCATGCACCGCATACACGGCAAGTGCGCAGATTGCGACCACGCTCAGCAGCCGCTGACCTGTCACCGCTGCAGCACTGAGCACCACCGCCAAGGCGAGACTGGACTCGCCCACGTCACGAATGAGGTGCTCGTTGTACGGCGGAAGCAATGAGACCCATCCGTGCCCAGCCACTGGGAAGCGGGTGTAAAAGCTCACCGGTGCCAGCAGTGCCCAAACACCAACAACTCCCTGCAACACAGCGAGGATCCCAAGCCCGACTCGTACGCCCGCCGATGTCGTACGCGCGTTGGGTGCCGCCTCGGATCCGGTCACGGTGACGCCGTGTCTGGAGCCGCGTTCCGCCGCCTGAAGCATAAGTTGATCATGGGAGTGGACCAACCTCCTGTGCTAAGACTGTTCGATTGCGCGGCCAACGTAACGACCGCGCCCCTGATCAGCCTGATGTGATTGCAATGATGGCCCGTTCGGCTCCCACCCCGTCTCACGGACCATGGCGACGGCCGGGGGGATCAGGCTAAAACACGGGTCAATCGCCTGCGATCTTGTCGGGAGGTGGTGGGCCCGACGATCCGAGAAGCACTCTGGTGGGTATGCATGAGGAACAGAGACCACAGTAGACAGGGGACCACGGTGGAATTTCGCTACGTCGGAAACTCCGGCATCAAGATCTCGGAGATCACCTACGGCAACTGGCTGACGCACGGCTCGCAGGTGGAGAACGATCAGGCTACGGCTTGCGTACAGGCTGCACTCGACGCCGGCATTACTACCTTCGACACCGCGGACGTCTACGCCAATACCAGGGCCGAGAGCGTGCTAGGTGCGGCTTTGAAGGGTGAACGGCGTGAGTCGCTGGAGATCCTCACCAAGGTCTATTGGCCCACCGGACCGGGAGGGCACAACGACGTCGGCCTGTCGCGCAAGCACATCATGGAGTCGATCAACGGATCGCTGTCCCGGCTGCAAACCGACTATGTCGATCTCTATCAGGCTCATCGCTACGACCACGACACTCCGCTCGAAGAGACCATGCAGGCGTTCGCTGACTTGGTGCGCATGGGCAAAGTGCTCTATGTCGGCGTCAGCGAATGGACGGCCGAGCAGATCCAGGACGGCCATGACCTCGCCGAGGATCTTGGCATCCAGCTGATCTCCAACCAGCCGCAGTATTCGATGCTGTGGCGAGTGATCGAGGCCGACGTGGTACCGCTCAGCGTCTCACTCGGCATGTCCCAAATCGTGTTCTCGCCCATCGCCCAGGGTGTGCTCACCGGAAAGTACCGACCGGGTGAGCAACCGCCGGCCGGATCGCGGGCAACCGATGAGAAGGGCGGTGCAGACATGATCAAGAGATGGATGAGCGATGACGTCCTGAAGCGAGTCCAGCAGCTCGAACCCCTCGCCAATGAAGCCGGACTGTCCATGGCGCAGCTGGCTGTGGCGTGGGTGCTGCAGAACGACAACGTCGCGAGCGCGATCATCGGCGCATCACGGCCTGAGCAGGTCCGAGACAACGCTGCGGCGGCTGGAGTGAAGCTGGAGGACGACCTGCTGAGCAAGATCGACGAAGTATTGGATCCTGTTGTTCAGCGCGACCCTGCTAAGACCTTTGAGAACTCGCCTAGGACGCGCTGATCATCCTTGGATCGTCAGCCCTCGCAGCGTCGACGCGGCAACGGCAGCTGGCTCACGTTGCTGACCGAGCAGCTGCGCTGCGACCGCGGACAGGAATCCGAACAAGGCTGCCGTCGCAATCACGAGTCGCGCACTGAGGGTGTTGAGGTCAGGCCAGCCGGCGATGACCAGGACCGCCACGACCGTTGTGACGGCGGCCACCGTCCAGCCTCGCCGCCCAAGTGATACGTACCTGCGCGCGAACACCCCGCAAGCGGCGATCGCGCCCACGAAGCTCAATGCGAAACCGACCTCGTGCAGCACGCCGTGCCAGCTCATCGCCGGCGCTCCGGCCGGAGCACCAGGCGGAAATCCGGCACCTGCGTCGGTGGTGAAGACCCCGGCGACAATCAGCCCGACACCGGTGAGGGCAACCAGCCGCGGAGCCCAGGTGCTGCCGGGACCCGGTCGTAGTGCCTCCCGCAGCGCGACAGCACCAGCCACGAACAAGGCTCCGCTGACGACAAAGTTGACGATCTGGACCCAACCGAGTGAACCGAGGCTCAGCAGACTGATCGGGTGCCGAGCAAGATCGAACCCGGTGCGGGTGAATGCCTGGGCCAGGCTAGCCACGACGAACAACGGACCAGCGATGATGCCGCAGCCAAGCAGTTTGCGCTTCATGATCGAAGAACCTCTCTCCTTACGCGGCGCAGCGTTGGCGCCTCTCACTGGGGACGTCGGAACGGAGGACGCCTACTGGACACAGATCCGGACACTTATTCGTGATCACGTAGGCGTGCCGCACGGCTGATCAGGTAGCGCTGTTGCGGCAGGTTCCTAGCCCTGCGAGCTGCTGCCCGATACGCCTCGCAGGCGGCTGCCGTCTCGCCACTCATCTCCAGCAGGTGCGCGCGCACCGCGTACAGCCGGTGATCTTCAGCCAGTTGCTTGTCGGTTGCCAGCGTTTCAAGTCGCTGGAGTCCGCTGACTGGGCCATCGGCCATGGCGACGGCGACGGCATGATTCAGCGCAACGACCGGATTGTCGGAGATCTGCAGCAGCACCTCATAGAGCGCCTTGATCTGCGGCCAGTCGGTCTCCTCAGCACTCGGTGCCTCATCGTGAATCGCAGCAATTGCAGCCTGGAGCTGGTACGGGCCGGCTGTGCCGCGCGGCAACGCTGCGGTGATCAAGGCGGCGCCCTCAGCGATCTTGTCGGCATCCCAGAGCGCACGGTCCTGATCGGCCAGCGGCACCAGCTCACCGTTTGCGGTGGAGCGGGCGTGGCGGCGGGCGTCGGTGAGCAGCATCAGCGCCAGCAGTCCGGCAACCTCCCCATCATCGGGAACCAGTTGGTGGACCATCCGAGTCAGTCGGATCGCTTCTGTAGAGAGCTCGACGCGATACAGGCTGCCGCCACTGGTGGCGGCGTAGCCCTCGGTGAAGATCAAGTAGAGGACATGGAGCACCACCGCGAAACGCTCAGCACGTTCCGCTCGAGCAGGCAGCCGAAATGGAACCCCACTGTCCTTGATCTGCTGCTTGGCGCGAGTGATCCGCCGGGTCATGGTGGCCTCGGAGACCAAGAAAGCGCGCGCAACCTCGGCTGTCGTGAGGCCGCCGACCGCTCGCAGGGTGAGCGCGATCTGCGACAGCGGCGACAGGGCGGGGTGGCAACACATGAAGAGCAAGATCAGTGTGTCGTCGGAGTCATCTGGTCTCTCCGCGGCATCAGTCTGCTGCTCAGGCAGTTGCCACCGTGCAACGGTGTCCTCGCGGCGTCGGCGAGCCTGCTCGCTACGCAGCACATCGGTGAGACGGCGGGCGGCGACCGTGATCAACCAGCCCTTCGGGTTGTCCGGCAAACCCTCACTCGGCCATTGCGTCGCCGCCGCGAGCATGGCCTCCTGCACGGCATCTTCGGCAAGGTCGAAGTGGCCGTAGCGGCGCACCACGGCGCCGAGAAGCTGCGGCGCCAGCTGGCGTAGCAGGTTCTCAACGTCGGTCTCGGACACGCCGATCTCGTCAGTAGCTCATCTCGTCAGCCGACTCCATGATCGGCCGCACGTCCGCGTAGGCGTTGGCTACGACCTGCTCCGGCGCAGGGCAAGCGGCCAACCGGCCGGCGATCTCAGTCGCGCGGTCGAAGCTGTCGCATTCCACGATCCAGTATCCGGCGAGCACTTCCTGGGTTTCTGCATACGGACCGTCGGTGACGAACGGTACGCCCGCCCGCGCGCCCAGACGTCGCGTGTGTACCGGCGCGGCCAGCGCTCGGGTTTCCACGAGCTCTCCGGAATCTGCCAGTTCGGTGTTGAAGGCCTCCATAAAGGAGGTCATTGCCGCGAAGTCCTCCGGCGACCACGCCTGCCCGTCGCCGGGCTCACCGGCCATGCCGTCGTAGTCCTGTTGCGAGGCGTAGGTCAAGATCATGTACTTCATCTCCCTCTCCTTTCGATGCGGCATCCTGCTTGGTGCCTCTCACCGGTGACGTCGTAACTGCTGCGGTAACCCGGACACTCCCACTCCATTGCAAAGTCAATTGCACTCTGACTGGCAGCCCGCCGGATTCGCCTCCGTCCTCGCTCGCGAGCGCCCCCGATCCTCCTACGTAGCCCAGCCGCGAGCTCCTGCAATCGGCGAAGCGGTCCGCCCGTCATAGTGCGTAAAGTCAATTGCACTCGGACTGGCAGCCCGCCGGATTCGCCTCCGTCCTCGCTCGCGAGCCCCCCCCTGTCTCGGGGACACGTCTCCGAGCCCGCGCGGCTACTCTGCGCAGCGGGGATGCCGGCGTCGGGGGGTGTGGGGGGGGGGGGGGGGGGGGG
>JBKOUS010000052.1:0-13410 GCA_046723505.1 Actinomycetota bacterium | reverse complement strand
CCTGCTTGGCCCGCTGTTTTTGGGTGCAGCCGTCGCTGACACGATCGGTGGCATTGTGACCGTCCCGCCGGATGTGGCGGTGGCGGTGATTGGCGCCGGCCTGGCTGCGGCGGTGACTTGGAATCTGGTGACCTGGCGGCTCGGCCTGCCGTCGAGCTCGGGGCATGCGCTTGTCGGCGGGCTGGTGGGCGCGGCTGTTGTCGAGGGTGGTGTGCACGCGATCAACTGGGGTGGGATTGAGGATTGGCGGCCGGTTGGTGTGTTCGGGATCTTGATTGCGCTTGCGTTGTCCCCGGTCTTGGGCGGGGTGGCGGCGCTGCTGCTGATCCGCGCGGCGCGCGTTGTTGCGCATCGGGCCACTCGGCGCTGGCGGGCGCCGGTGGGGGCCGGGGAGTGGGGGATGTCGGGCGCGCTCGCGTTCAGCCATGGCGCCAACGACGCCCAGAAGTCGATCGGGGTGATCGCGGCGCTGCTGTTCGCCGCGGGGCAGATCGACGCGCTTGCGGCGCCGACGTGGGCGAAGGTCGTGTGTGCCGCGGCGCTGACCGTTGGCACGGCGCTGGGCGGATGGCGGATCATTGCCACTGTGGGCCGCCGTATCTACCGCATCCGCCCGGAGGAGGGCTTGGCCAGCCAGACCGCGTCGGCTGGGGTGATCTTCGGGTCCTCGCTGTTGGGGGCGCCGGTCTCCACCACGCAGGTGGTCGCGTCGTCGGTGGTGGGGATCGGCGTCGGCCGGCGCCGCTGGCACCACCTGCACTGGGCGGTTGTGCGCAACATGGGTTTGGCGTGGCTGATCACCCTGCCGGTGTCGGCGGCGCTCGGTGTCGTGGCGCTTGAGCTGTGGCGGCTGGTGACGTGACCCGCAAGCGTTGGTTCCTGCCCGAGACCCCGGATGTGCTCGGCATGCTGCGCCGCCAGATGGCGGTCACGATCGACGGGGTGGACGGGTTCGCGCGCTGGGCGGGCGGCGACGCGGCGGCGGCCCAGGCCGTGCGCGACGCCGAGCAGCGGGGCGACGTCGCCAAGCGCGAGCTGCTGAGCGCGCTCCGGGAGGCGTTCGTCACCCCCATCGAGCCCGAGGACCTGTTCGCGCTCTCGCGCGGGATCGACCGCATCCTCAACTACGTCACCGATCTCGTGAAGGAGTCCGAGGCGATGGCCTCCCCGCCCGACGAATGGATCGCTACGATGGCCGGCCTGCTCGGCGACGCGCTGCGCCACCTCGACGACGCGCTGTCAAAGCTCGGCACCGACGGCGACCACGCGACCGCGTCCGCGGACGCCGCCATCGCCGCCCAGCGCAAGCTCGAAACCGCCTACTACGCCGGGATGGTGGAGCTGCTCAGCGTTGAGGACCGCACCGAGCGGATCACCCGCCGCGAGCGGTACCGCCGCTCCTCACGGATCGGCGAGGCCGTAGTCGACGTCGCCGAGCGCATCGTCTACGCCGTCGTCAAGCAAAGCTGAGAGGGGCATCATCCCGATCGGGGTGCACGGCCGGGCGGCCGTTGGAGCGTCGGCCGCGATACCCAGCGAGCGCGACTGACCCCGTCAACGCCGCGTTCTTCGGGCGCGCGGTCACGGCGACGCTGAACCCGAAGCTGCTGGGCGCCGACCTGCTGACAAGAGAACCGCCAGTCGCGGGCGATGTTCATCTGCTTCCTGGCGACCTGGGGATGAGCGATCGAAGCAGGCGACCCCTCGACGGTCCATCTCCTGGTGCGGACCGTTGCCGCTATGCATCCGCACAGAGGTCTCGTCGCCGTAGCAGTCTGAATGCGTCGTTGGGTCACCGAGCGACTCCGCCCAGTAGGGCGGCGAGCCGCTGGCTGTGCTCGGGATGGAACGCTTGGCTGAACGCGTGGCTGACCACCTCGTCAGCCATCACCCGGGCATGCCATGCGTTGGCCTGGCGCAGCAGACCGTCGGCACCACCCGCGGCCTCGTATCCCGTCTGCATGTTCCTAGGGCACGCCGCTGCGGTGACAGGCGATCGCCGACACCGCGTCTGTGGACGGCGGGCTCCTTGAACTGGTTTTGGGCGCTGAGCACTTCCTTCGCCTCACCCTTGACGAGTCACCTGTGACGGTTAGTTTGGTGGTGTCCTCCTGACTTATGTACGGCACTCTTACCCGTGTTTCCCCCCAGTTTTGAGGAGTTTGTATGAGCACCACGACGACCCCGGCCGCCACCGAGGAGAGCAAGGCCCGCGAGGCAGCCAACGCCGGCCCGGAGCCGAAGCCGATGGACGCCCTGCACACCGCGTACGGCGACACCACGATCGCCGACCAGGTAGTGGAGAAGATCGCTGGTATTGCAGCCCGTGAGGTTCCCGGCGTCTACGCCATGGGTTCCGCCGTCGGGCGGGCATTCTCCAGCATGACACAGCGCATGCCTGGCCAGCAGCAGAGCGTGTCCGGCGGGGTGAGCATCGAGAAGGGTGAGCGTCAGACCGCGATCGGTGTGTCGATCATCGTGGAGTACGGCGTCTCCATCGTCCAGGTCGCCGACAACATCCGCGACGTGGTCATCAAGAGTGTGGAGTATGGCACCGGGCTGGAGGTCGTCTCGGTCGATGTGAACGTCACCGACGTGCACCTGCCCGAGGAGTACGAGACAGGTGCCAGCGACACCGCCGCCCCGGCGCAGGGCTCCGCAACTCTCGCCTGAGTCGACCCGACCGCCGGATGCTCTGGGGGCTTCTGGGCGCCAGGTTGGCACGGCCACACCGACGGTCGGTCCGGCGTCTATTGATCGCCAACATTCGTCAGCAAAGGAACACCGACTGTTATGTCCACATCCCAGTTCGCCGTGATCGTTGGGATCGCGCTCGGCGTCGTGGCCGTCTTCGCTGGTTTTGTCTCGTTCGTGATCGTTTTACTGTTTGCAGCGGCCGGGTTGGTGGTCGGTCGGATGCTTGAGGGCAAGCTCGACCTTAGGTTGCTGGCCGGCCGGTCCACCGAACGGCGCTGACCCCGTGGCATCCACCAGTGATGCCCTGCCCCGCCGAGCAGGAGCGCCCGGTCGGGGACGGCTGATCATGGACCACAAGGTGATTGAGAAGATTGCCGGCCAGGCCGCCAGTGAGGTTGCCAGGGCGGGTGGCAGCAGCGGCGGGTTTCTCGGCATCGGCTCGCACACCGACCTTTCGGCCCGCCCCAAGGTCGACGTCGAGTTGTCGGGCGGGACCGCCTCGGTCGACCTCGCGATCACCGTGGCCTATCCGACTCCGATTCGCAAGGTCACCGAGCAGGTCCGCCAGCATCTGATCGACCGGGTCGGTGAGTTGACCGGGGTCGAGGTGACCCGGGTCGACATCACCGTCGCCGCTTTTCACCGCGACACCGACACCGGCACGGAGGCCCTTCGATGAGCCGCACCGACGCGCGTTCGAACAAACTGCGCCGCCGCCCAACCCGGACCACGCCCGCCACCATCGTGAGCGTGATTGTGCTGGCGGTAGGCGTCGGCCTGGTCTGGATCACGGTGTTGCGGCTGCTCAACGGCAGGTGGCCGAGGTTCTTGGGTGCCGTCAACGAATGGTTGGCCACGCTGACCTGGGGGTCCACGATCACCATCGCGATCAGCCTCGCAGCTGCCGCGGTCGGGCTCATCTTGCTGTTCTGCGCCTGGAAGCCCGGACAACCGAACGCCATTGTCCTCCACGTCGACCGCAGCGGTGACGTGGCCGGATCGACCGAGTTCGTGATGACCCGCCGCTCGGTCGCCCGACTGGCAGCGGGCCACGCCGAACTGGTCGACGGCGTCGATTCCGTGTCGGCGACTGCCAGATCGCGCAAGATCACCCTGTCGGTCAAGTCCTACTCGGCACAGCGCAGCCAGCTCGCCGATATGGTCACCGACCGGGTCCGTGATGCCCTCCAGGGTGTGGGGCTGCAACCGATGCCAAAGATCACCACTACCGTCCACACCCAGCGGCTATGAGTACCCTCGAGTTGGCCTTCTGCACGGAAGCAGGCACGAGATGAGACAACGCTCGGGACTCCTGAACCGGGCATGGCTGGCCGTGACCGGCCTCGTCGTGCTGTTGGCGGGGATCGTGGCGGCGCTTATCGCGCTGGGGCTCCTGGCCCGCATCACCACCGCCATCGGCATCGGCCTCAGCGTGCCAGTTACCTCGAACAAGGTTCTCGGGTCCGGCGTCGGCGCATTCTTCGACCAGCCGGTGGTCGTGGTGGCGGTCGGTCTTCTCGGGGTGTTCCTGGGCGTTATCGGCCTGGCGTGGCTCATGGCCCAGATCCCGCGGACCAACGCGGCGAAGCCGTTCCGGCTTCAAGACGACGCCGCCCGCGGTCTCACGATCTGCCGCGCAGACGTGCTGACCGACGCCGTCGAAGCCGACGCCGAGCGCCTGCTGGGTGTCGCCGACGCGTCTGCGGTCCTGCGGGGCACCGCCCGCCAGCCCGAACTGACCCTGAAGGTCACGGTGAACGATCACACCGACATCCAGCGGCTGTTGCACTCCCTGCAGGCCGAGACAGTGGCCCGCCTGGTCAGCGCCATGGAGACGCCACTGAAGCACCTGGCCGTCCAGGTTGACGTCACCCCTAGCCGGCATACGGCCGACCGGATCACCATCTAGATGAAGGAAGGCCAGCAGCCCGTCCGGCAGAAGCGAGATGCCACGGCTCGACGCGACGACGCAAGGACACGAGGGCTTGTTTCAGAGAGGGGGTTCAGTCTGTGAACTGTGCGACCGGTACCGGTCCCGGCCAGGAATACCACCGCGACCCCCTTTCGTCGGTTCCCGCGGTTCCCGCGGCGCTGGCTGACTTCGCGGTCTCATCCTCGCCTGTCGCCGGGGCACCCTCACCGCCTCGGGTGTTCAGCGAAGCGACCACGGTGGCCCGGGCTCAAGACGGTGACACCGACGCCTTCGAGCAGCTGGTCCGCTCCTACGAAGCGGACTTGTTCCGGCTCGGCTTCCGGATGCTGTCCGATCGAGGCGAGGCACAAGACGCCGTGCAGGACACGTTCGTTCTGGCCTGGCGGCGGCTGCCGAGCCTGCTCGATCCGGAGGCGTTCCGCGCCTGGATCTACCAACTGATGACTCGCCGCTGCCTCAATATCCTCCGGGTGCGCGTCCGGCGACACACCAGCGTCAGCAGCGGTCCCGACTTCGAGCTCGAAGCCCGGCCCGTGCCCGCCGGCAGCACAACCGACCCGGCTGCGACGGCCCAAACTAACGCCATGCAAGACTGCCTGACCGCGGTGCTGGCCACCCTGCCTCCAGACCAGCGGGCCTGCTGGGTGCTGCACGAGATGCACGAGCTGACCTACCCAGCGATCGCCTACGCCATCGGGGTCCCGGTCAGCACCGTCCGGGGTCGGATCGCCCGCGCACGACTCCAGCTTGCGAAAGGAATGACGGCATGGCGCTAACCGGCACCACCCCGACCCCTCCCAGCCAGACCGACCCGAACCGGCTCGGCTGCGGACGCAGCATTGACGACGTATGGGCCCGCGTCGATCTACCACCCGACCCTCACGAACAGGCCTGCCCCGACTGCCAGGCGGCCCGGCACGACCTGGGCGATCTGGCCGCGGCCACGCGCGGCGTCGTCGCCGCCGACAAGGCCGATCCCGCACTGAGGCTCAACCCGGGGGCGATCACCGGCATCCTCGAGATCGCCCGCGCCGAAGTCCGCCGCGGCCGCCGAATCCCGATGGAACAGCCCCGGCCCGGCGCGGCCGGTGACGAGCTGACGGTCAGCGAGCAAACCCTCGCCAACCTCATCCGACGCACCAGCGACGAGATCGACGGCCTCGAAGCCCGCCGCTCCGCAGTCGCGCTCAGCAAATACGACCCGCTGAATGAGGGTGCGCCAGGACCGGAGACGCGCCAGCCTGGGACGCTTGCGGCGCCCGCTGAGATCACCGTCGATCTGCGAATCAGCGTTGCCCCGAACGCGGCCATCCGTGCCCTCACCCGCCTGCTACGGGACCGGGTGCGTACAGCCATTGACCGTGAAGTTGGAATCACGGCAACCGTGGTCAACATCACCGTTTTGGACATCCACCATGTCTGAGCTTGGACCCCCGACCGTGGACGTCGGCATACCCGCCTCGCCGGCCTCGCGGCAACCTGACCACCGGCACCCGGCCATCGACGCGACCCTGCTGGATAGCCTCACCGCTGCCGTGCTCGCCACCCATGGGGTGCTCCGGCTCGAACCCACGCTGCAAGGCTCGCTGCGCCGGTGGATGACTGCCACCAAACAACGATGGCCCGGCTCGGGCCGACCCTCCGCCACGGTCGCCGGCTCCGACAGGATCACGGTCACCTACCGTCCTGGACCAACTGGCCGAGCCGAAACCCAGGTCAGCGTCGACATCGCCACCTCAACCCTCGCCCCAGCGCGGCAGATCGCCCGCACCGTCCGCCAGTCGATCGTCGACTGCCTCCAACTCAACTGGCACCAGCCTGGCGTGATCCGTGTCAACGTGTTGAGCATCGAACCGAGCCCCGCCCCACCGAGCAGCACGTGACCGCCGCAGAACCACCTGCGGGACACAGGCCGAGCTGGCGCTGGAACGTGATGTGCCGCGCTCGGTCGCCCTCTAGGTGAAGAAACCGATCAGGCGGTAAGCCTGGCCGGCACTCAACGCCGTTCGGCGCTGTTGGGCTTGTGAGCTCTGCACGTCGGCGCGCGATATTTGTTGCCAGCATCCTTTCGGATCCTGCCCTTCTGATGGCCACCTCGATTTCGAAGGAGGCCGGAGACCCAGCCCAGCATGGCTCTCAAGAGGATCAGCAAGTCAGATTGCCCCTTGTCCTAACAGTGGAAGAGGCCGCCGATCGACTTGGGGTCGGAAGAACCGTGATGTACGCGTTGGTCAGTTCGGGCGCCGTTGAGTCCGTCCGAATCGGTAGGCCGCGCAGGATACCAGCCGATGGTAAGCCGCTCGCACACGTCGTTGCTTCGATTCACAGCGACGTGGCGAGTCGGCTCGATGTGCTGCTCTGGTCGAGCGCAAACAGCGCAAAAGAACGATCTAGCCAGATGAGACCCAAATATGAGACCAAGACCTCGAACGCCGGCGTCCGCCTCGTGGCGGGGCCAGCGTTTCGATTTGTCAGTTGGCGGTGGCGGCGGGATTTGAACCCGCGGAGGGTTGCCCCTCACGCGCTTTCGAGTTCTGCGGCTGGTGGTTCAGATCCGTTCGGTTGGGTCTGGTCGCGCCTGAGCCGAGGCTCGGCAGCCCACTGCGGACGCCCCTGAACCTACACGAATGAGACCACAAGTGAGACCAAGAGAAGTCGGAATGCGGCCCGCAGTCTTGATCCCCAGAACGACCAACCAGCCCGCTCCGATCGGCGTGTCGCCTGGTGAGCTGCGCATTACGAGATAGTCCTAGCGGTGTTGGCTGATGATGGCTGAGTCGGTTTCGGCCTGCCGCAGCGCTGCATGGTTCGGCCGGGCATTGGCTGCGTGTGGCTACACGGAGACATGGCGGGGACACGGAGCCTGAGCGGCAATCACGGAGCCGGTAGGCCTTCGACCCTCGGCCCTTGTCCAGAATGGTGTCCATAGAGGCGGCTGAGACCAACGGTGAAACAGGCCCGCACCTCGCCATCCGGCGACTCGCCCGGTGTTGCCTAGTGGTCGGGCATCCGGAGCGCGAAGAAGTCCACGAGCGCAGAGGCCGCGGGCGGGTCGAGGTTGCTCAGACTGACTACGACGTAGCCGAGTCGGGGGAATACCCGGAGCTCACCGTTCATGCCGCGTGCTCCGCCGCGGTGGCCGTAGCTCTGCAGCGGCCCTTGTCCTCGCGCGGCGAAGCCATAACCGTACTGCTGTTGGTGCGGGCGGGTCGCGTCGGCGAGCGTCGCCTTCGAGATTAATGTCCCCGAGTTCAACGCCTGTGCGAAGCGCATGAGGTCGCCGACCGTCGAGTAGCCGCCACC
The DNA here is from genome assembly GCA_046723505.1 of Actinomycetota bacterium. Classification (GTDB taxonomy): domain Bacteria; phylum Actinomycetota; class Actinomycetes; order Propionibacteriales; family Propionibacteriaceae; genus Microlunatus. The sequence goes on along the minus strand of JBKOUS010000052.1, from coordinate 5,477 downwards.
GGCCGCCGTGCCCCTCCACGGGAGCGTGTCGGTATTCGGAATCCAAACACCATCAGGGGATGACCTCGTGTATCCGACCGCGCGGCTAGGGACGTGCTCGGATTCCGGTAGCGAGCCTGTGGACGTCATGCCGGCCCGGCGATAGACGTTGTCGCGAACGTAGTCGTAATACGACACACCGCTTACGTTTTCGATGAGCGCGCCGAGTAGGACGAAGCCGTAGTTCGAGTATTCGAAGCGAGCACCCGGCTCGTGTGTGAGCCCGCGCGAGCCGTAGAGCTTCTGGTAGTTGCTGTGCGCCCGCAGCGCCAGGCGGTGCCGCTCGAACTCTGGACCGAAGATGTCCCCGGTGCCTCCCGTGTGGCTGAGCAGGTGCTGCACGGTGACTTTCGAAGCCACGTCGGTGTTCGGATAGTCGGGCAGGTACTTACCGATTGGGTCGTCCAACCTCAACTTGCCCGCCTCGACGAACTGCAATGTGGCGACGGCGGTGAACATCTTGTTCATCGAGCCGATGCGGAACCGCGTCGCAGGGGTGTTCGCAGCGCCGGACTTCCGGTCGACGCTGCCCCAGGCGTCCTGGAGCAGAACCTTCCGGTGCCGGGCGACTAGCACGGCACCGGAGAACTCGTCCGCCCGAGCACGCTGCTCGGCGTGTTTCCTGAGCGCCGCCAACGCGTCCGCTTGAGTCATCCTGTGAAGGACGAGATCAACGGCGCTCGACGGCTTCGGGGTGACCAAGAGCTCAACCCGGTCATCGGGGTCCCTGCCGACGGGCTCGAAACGAATGTTGTCCACCCCTGCACGCAGAGGTCCTTGATTGTCGGCCACGGCGAGGCGGAGGCGAACCGTCTGACCAGCCAGAGCCGACACGTCCCTGTTCACCTCAGTTGGCTTTCTTCGTTTCGGATCACCTGGCAACGTGCGGAAGACATTGACCAGCACATCGCCCTCCGCCACGGAGTCGATGGGTGCCGAGAGATCGAGGAGGTCGATCCGGAACTGCTGGTTCGACCCACCGGCGTCGTGAGCCAGGGTCTTTGGGCTGCTGAAGGGGCCGGTACCTGCGTAGAAGACGGTCACGTGCAGCCGAAATCGACCATCCAGTCTGAGGTCCCGGTAAAGGATGCGGGTTCCAGGACCATTCATGTCCGTCACCGCCGCGAATCTGCCCTCGGGCGGATCGGGGAGATCGAAAGGAACGGTCGGATCGCTCTGAGACGGATCGGGCGCCTTCTGGCCGTCGGAGTACACAAACCAGCCCCCGGAGCCGCCGCCCACAGCCTGCCAATCAGTGATCGCGCCGGATTCGAAGTCGTCCACAACAATCGTCCTGGGCTGACCTTCCCACCCCATGAGGAACGAGACTAGTGCGGCGACCAGCCCAGCAGCGCCTACGCACTCCCCGGCCCGGACCGAGCCGCCTATCGGAATCGAACCGATGACCTACGCATTACAAGCGAGTCCGCTGCCGGACGGCCGCAGACGACTGGACCTGTCTGAGGCTGTCGGCTGTGTGGCGGACCACGGCTGGCAACAGGTGGCGTCAGGTGTTCGGGGGCACGACGCGGGCACCGCCGGGGACGCCCGGATGACGGGCGGTCTCGAACTGAGGGCGAGCGTCCAGTCCCTTGAACTAGGGCGACCGAACCTCACCGTCTCCATGCGACGAGGGACAGCACGAGCAGCACACAACGTGGCAGCCGCGGCGCCACGGGGCTCTCACCGAGGCTGCATCGGCTATTCAATCCTATGCCAATTTGGACCAGCCCAATTTTCTGCTTGAGGCTATGAAATTGTTCTGCTCAAGCCCCAGACGTTGGGTTCTAAGCACATAGCCTCAGGCGTCATGTCACACAAACCTGATGTTGAGATCCGTGCACCGCGTGACGACGATTCGGTGGTCGACGGCGTGCCGCTGCCTCGTCCCGGTGACGACACCTGGCAACGCACGCGGGTCGCGATCGCCGACGGACAAGTAGTGGGGTCTGCCTCACTCATGCTCGCTCCAGTGACCGACTGGTATTTCTGCGAGGTGACCGTTAGCCCCGAGTACCGTCGCCGAGGTATTGGCACGCGCCTCTACGCCGCTGTCTACGAGCTCACCGAGCGAAGCATCCCAGTAGTGACGCGCGCCATGAGCAGCCGGCCAATCCGGCGGCGGTTCGCGGAGTCCATTGGCTGCTCCACCCTCGTCCACTGCCCAGCACCGTGGATCGACCCGACCAGCACGGCTGGGCAGGAATGGATCACTCAACAACAACTTCTCGACGGCTACCGAACGGTTGCCATGGATGAACTACCGATCGAACGAGTTGAGCAGGCGTGGGCGACCTACTTCGAGTGGGCCCACCGGCCGTTCGGAACGGTTCACACCGACCAGCTCCCGCAGTATTGGACGCAATACAGCGACGGGCTTGATCCTGACGCGTCAAGGCTGAGCATCGAGACAGCAACTGACGCGATCGTGGCCTTGAGCCTGGTCACCCCAGACGCTTGGGATGGGCGCACCATGATCGTTTCCGAAACCGTTCACGAGGAACAGCGGCACGGAGACCAACTACTGGCCGCGACGATCGCCGCGTCACTCAGCAGGCTCGCCGACCAGGGAATCCGTCGTGTCGAGCTCGAAGGACATAGCACCGATGCGCACTCGCCTCAGATCGTCCAGACCATTCCGGCCGGGGGTGGCGATCCAATGGACATTCTGAAGCTCGCACCGCCTCACCGTGGTTCAGCGCATGAAGCGGCGCGGCCCGCAGCGCAGCGAGGACACGCGCCGCCGGCCGAGCGCAGCGAGGCCCCGTGATCTGAAAAGAGCCAGATTCGGCAGTGTGCTGCCTGTCTTGCCATCGCAGCGTGGGGTGCAACTCATGTTCGGAGCGCCGCGATGTGACGACTGAGGTGTGCTATCGGCTGGGCGCGGACGGCCCGCTCGGACGCCATTCGCCTTTGTGGTACGGGCGTTGCCTGTCGTCGTGCCGGTATCTAGGTGCGGTGAGTCGTGCCTGTCGCTCGTCGGCCCTCGCATCTGCTGGCGGGTAGGTGGCGCGCGCGATATCCCGGTCGAGGCGTTGTTTCCAGAGGGCCGGGAGCGTTTCGAGTTGGGTTCCTCCGGTTGGTTGCGGGTCTTGGGGATTGATGCCGTTGGCGGCCCGCCACACTGCGATTTCGCTGATGAGGGCGCGGCTCGGGTGGCTTCCCGGTGCAGCCCAGGCTGGCGGGTCGTCAGTTTGGCAGGCGTGGTCTTGGACCTGGTCGCGGAGGTCAGCGACGAGTTGGGATCGCTTTGCCAGGTAGGCCCCCCAGACGGGATGGGCAAGCAGCGTTGGTGGAATGCCTGGGAGCCAAGGCAGGGGACCTGGGTCGATCGGTGTGAGCGCTGGGAGCCGCCAGTAGAGGACGGCGGCCATGTCGCCTACGGTGCGGAGGTCGCGTCCGCTGGCGGCTGTCAGCAGGTGGCGGAGTGGATGTTCACCGGTGTCGGCCGCCAACGCGAGTAGGTGTGCCCCGAGGGTCGGCCAGGCCGGTTCGTCAGTGAGTCCGGGAATGTACTGGTCGGCTTGGTCGAGCTCCGCGACGACCTGGGGTCCGAGAAGCTGTTCGGCTGCGATGTGGAGGCCGTCGGTGTAGCGCTCGACGGCTTGGAAGAGCAGGGCCGCCGGGTTGTTGAGCTCGCGCAGCACGGTGCTGGCGGTGACGGGCCCTTCGTCGCGGGCGAGGATCTGCTGCAGTGTCTCGGTCGGTGTGCGGGGTGAGCTGCTGTCGGGTCGGATGACGGTGTGCGGGTCGCCGTCGCCGACCACTTGGAGGTAGAGGTGGTTGGCATACCGGCCGCGGGTAAGCATGGTGTACAGCTGCTGGCGTGATTCCTGCCCAGTCAACAGGCCATGCATGGCGTCAGCGGAGACACCTTGAGCGGCATGGATGGTGGTGGCGTGGCCGAGACCGGTCGAGTTGTGGACGTAGTCAGGAGGCAGCCGAACGGTCAGCTGGCTGCGGTTGTGCCGGACAGTCAGCTCACCGCGCCGGCCGATACCGGTGATGATCCACCGGTCGCCGTTCTTAACCCAATCGGTGGCGGTGAGTCGGAGTCGGCGGTCGTTGCTGCGGGTGATGATCACGTCTCCGACGCTGCCCCCGTTCCCGTCGGCCAGGTGCACCTCGGCTGTCGCCTCGGAGTGATCAAGACGATGCTCCCTCGCACGGCGGTTGAGTTGGGCGACCAGGTGCCGGGTGGGGCCGAGCATGATCGCGTCAAGTCCGGCCGCTCGGTCGAGGACCCAAGCGTTGAACGCATCTTCAGTTGTGGCGGCCAGGTCGCCGACATGAACACGACCGTGATCAAGGTAGAACTCAAGCCCCGAAGGGTCGCCTTCGCGGATGGCGAGTGATGCTGCCGCTTCGGCGGGGTCGGCGAAGCGGTGCAGCTCGGTCAGGCGGAGGGCGCCGTGGGTGTGTGTGATGTCGCGGAGGACACCGCCGGCCCCGATCGCGGCGAGTTGTTGATCATCACCCACCAAGCGGATACTCGCACCGCGACCGATGGCGAACTGGACGGCGGTGTCGAGGGACAGAGTGTCGGCCATGCCGGCTTCATCGATGATCAACAACGTCGACGGGCCGACCGCGGCCACCCAGTCCGGCAGGTCGCCGTGCCGTAAAGACCACGTGAGCTTGGCGAGGGTGTCGGCCCGAATGCCGGTCTGCTCGCCAAGAACAGCGGCTGCGGCGGCCGACGGGGTCAGGCCGACCACCTGACCGCCGCCTTCGGTCCAGGCGAGAGTGAGGGCGCACATGGCGGTGGTTTTCCCGGCGCCGGCCGGGGCGATCGCAAGCTGCAGCCGTGCCCCGGACGTGCACATCTGGCGGACCAGTGCCGCCTGCCCAGCATCGAGCGCAGTGCCGTTCGCCGCCATCTCCAGCAAGGCCAGGTCGACCATCGCCTGCTCGACCGATGCACCGCCGCGACGTCCCGCCGCCGCAACGAGACGGGCCTCGGCGTCGAGGATCCGCTGCGACGTGTACAGGGTGGCGCCGGCCACCGTATAGACCGACGACCCATCGTCTCGCCGCAACACCTCCGGTTCCTCGACGTGGTCAGCCGGTGCGACGAGGGCGACGGAGCGGCGATCGAGCACCTCATCGACCAGCAGGTCCACCAACGTGCTCGCACTCTCGGCGGGCACGTCGGTGGTGCGGATTTGGCGTTGTGCTTCGGCCCGGACATGCCACATTTGCCAGGTCGATCGGCTGTCCTCCATGACGGTCAGGATGTGATCAGCCGTCCGGGCCACCCAGCGGGAGTCGGCGATAGTAGCGGTCTCCGCGGACGGTGCCAGCGCAGTCCGCACCATCGACGCGACAGCCTCTGCCCCATCCAGCACGGCTGCGGCCTCGTTGAGCCAGGTCGCTCGTTGCTCAGCTATGGATCGGGGTTCGTGTTTGGCGTCGCGGGTCTCCAACGTCGCCTGCTG
>JBKOUS010000073.1:0-11654 GCA_046723505.1 Actinomycetota bacterium | reverse complement strand
ACCTTCGAGGTCACCCAGCTCTACGCCGACGACCGCGGCGTCTTCCGGATCTACCGCGGGAGCGTGACCGACGACGAGTGGCGGCTCGGGCGGGCTGCCCCCGACTTCCACCAGCGCTTCGTGGGCGCGTTCCGCGACGATGGCCGGACGATCGAGGGCCGGTGGGAGTCCTCACCCGACGGCACCGCCTGGGAGCTCGACTTCCCGATCACCTACTGCAAGACCAGCTGATCACCTTCAAGGAGAGAACCGTGACCGCAGCCGCAACCGCGCCAACCACCGAAACGCTCAAGGTCCCCGGCGCGAGACTGACCTACGACCTCCGGCGCAACGATGAGAGCACCGAGCCGATTCTGTTCCTGATGGCCGCACCCATGGCCGCGGCCGGCTTCGGCACCCTGGCCGGCCACTTCACCGACCGCACCGTGGTGACCTACGACCCCCGCGGAAGCGAGCGCAGCGAGCTGACCGAGCCGACGACCCCGCCGACGCCTGAGGAGCACGCCGCCGATCTGCATCGGATCATCCAGGAGCTCGGGGGCGGACCGGTCGACCTGTTCGCGAGCAGCGGCGGTGCGGTGAACGCGCTGGCGCTGGTCGCCGAACACCCCGATGACGTGCGGACGCTGATCGCGCACGAGCCACCGCTCCCGACCCTCCTCCCCGACCGTGAGGCCGCACTGGCTGCCGCCCGGGCGGTCCACGAGACGTACGAGCAGCACGGATGGGGCGCCGGCATGGCCCACTTCATCACCCTCGTCAGCCATCGCGGCGAGTTTCCGGTCGACTTCGCGCAGCAGCCCGGGCCGGATCCAGCGATGTTCGGCATGCCGGCCGAGGACGACGGCTCACGGACCGACCCGCTCTTGGGGCTCGTCCTCGTGGGGTCCATCGAGTACGAGCCCGACGTCGACGCCCTGCGCGCCGCGTCCACCCGAATCATCATGGCCGCCGGTGCGGAGTCGGAGGGAGAGCTGGCGAACCGCGGCGCCTTCGCCGTCGCCGAGCGGCTCGGCACCGAGCCGGTGATCTTCCCCAGCAACCATGGCGGCTTCCTCGGCGGCGAATACGGACAGACTGGGGATCCAGATGCCTTCGCGGCCAAGCTCCGGGACGTCCTGGCGGAGGGCTGATCGATGGCGAAGCTGATCAATACGACCGCCATGACCGTCGACGGCGTCATCGACGTCGGAGATTGGTTCGTCGCCGTGGGCGACCACGATGACGCAGCCCGCTCCCTGTTCGAGACCGACGATGCGGCGATGCTGGTGGGGCGCAAGAGCTTCGAGGGCTTTGCCGCCTATTGGCCGTCGGCGACGGGACCATGGGCCGATGTCCTGAACCCGATGCCGAAGTACGTCGCATCACGGAGCGCTCTCGGCCCGCTCGACTGGAACGCGACCGCCATCGAGGGCGACGCCGTCGAGGGAGTTCGCAAGCTCAAGGCCGAGCACGCCGGGGATCTCGTGATGTCCGGCTGCGGCGAGCTGGCCCGCGAGCTCATCCAGGCCGGCCTGGTGGACGAGCTCTACTTCTGGATCCATCCGCGCATCCAGGGAGCAGGCGGCCGCCCGTACGAGGCGGCGACGGTCCCGGTGCGGCTGATCGAGGCGAGGCAGTTCGACTCCGGCGTCACCCTGCTCCGCTACGAACCCCTGCAGAACTGATGTGATCTGGCGGTTTGAGAGTAGCGGACCGGAGGTGGCAGAACCGCATTCACCCTGTTCAGGGCCGGTTGTAGCGCTTTCGGCAGTTCGCCGACGTGGGATGTCCGACTAGCGTCGCAGCGAGTTTCGCACCTCGAGGCAGAAACGCGCGCGAGCGGCGTCGTGTGGGCCGTTTTCGAGTCGCTGATGGCCTAGCGGTTCCCGCTGTTCGGGCCTTCATGTGGTAGGAGCCGACACCGCCCGCCAGACCTTGCGCCGTTACTATTCAGTGTTACTATCTACTAGTAGTCAGTAACGCTGAGTAGTTGGAGGAGGTCGCCGTGGGCAACAAATCACGGAGATGCTCAAGGGCACGCTGGAGGGCATCGTCCTCGCGATCCTGTCCGGCGAGCCCGCATACGGCTACGAGATCACGGCCTGGCTGCGGGAGCAGGGCTTCTCCGACATCGCCGAAGAGACCATCGATGCGCTGCTGGTCAGGATCGAGCAGCGCGGCCTCGTCGACGTGGAGAAGACCCCGTCCGAGAAGGGGCCGCCACGCAAGATGTACTCACTCAACGCACAGGGACAGGAATATCTCAAAGAGTTCTGGAGCACCTGGAGCGCCTCGCGGAACGGCTCGAACAGCTCCACGAAGGAGACAGATAACCATGTCCATCTCAAAGTTCACCTCAAAGGTGATCGGCGACAAGTGGCGTTGGCGGCAGTACAAGGCGCACACACGACAACTTCCCGAGAACTATCCCACCGCGGGCGAGGCGCTGGAGCGCTACCTGAATTACTTCGGGAAGGGCGGCGACGGGACTGCGATGTACGGGGAGATCGACCTGTTCGAACAGAGCGCGGCGAGCGGAACCCCGATCCGCCAGATCGTCGGGAAGACCCCGTGGAGTTCATCGAGACGTTCGTCCAGAACTACCCGAAGGGTCAGTGGATCATCCGGGAGCGCGAACGGCTGACCAACGCCATCGAACGCGCCGCGGGAGAAAACACCGGAAGACAAGAGAGGGCACTCTGATGGCGGCACAACAAGCCCAGGCGACACACTCGAAGTGGACCGGCATGGTACCGGTTGACGATACGGCCCTGGCCGTCACCGACACTAGCGGTCCTGGCATCCCGCTGGTCTACCTCAATGGCCAGTTCGCCACACAGGGGTAGTGGCGGCGGGTCATCGCTGAACTGGGGACGGGGTGGCGGCACATCACCTACGACGAGCGGGCTCGCGGCAAATCGAAGCGTTGGGTGGACTATTCCTTCGAGGTCGCCGTCCGGGATGTCGATGCCGTTCTCGCGGCCAGGGGTGTGGACCGGGCGCTGCTGGTCGGTTGGTCCTACGGCGCCTTCGTCGCGGCGCACTGGGCCAGCCGGAATCCGGGCCGTACCTTGGGCGCGGTCTTGGTTGACGGCGCGTACCCGTATGACTGGCTCGACGAGGCCATGGAGCAGCGCATCCGGAAGCTGTTTCGGCGGTTGGGCTGGTTCATGCCGCTGCTGCGCCCGACGGGCCTGGCCCCCCGGATGACCGCCGAACAGCAGGCGAACAGCAACATCGAGCTCGGCGTGATTTCGCGCGTGCGCGAGCTGGGCCCCGTGCTGGACACCATCACCGTTCCGGTGCGGTATGTGGTCGCTTCGGGGAGGTCCTTCGGAAGCCGCGGTGATGAGCAAGAACGGATACGCACCAGCCTCGATACGGTGACCGCCCGCAACCCGAACATCCAAATCAGCGCGAAGGTCGCCAGCAACCACGGTGCGATCCTAAAAGGGACTCCCCGGCCATCGCCGAGGCCGTACGCGACGTCGCCGCCCTCGACCACGGGCGGCGCTGAGGACATGACCAGCGGACAGACGACCAGCCAGGCAGCGGTCTTCGCCGGTGCACCATTCACCGCGTGCTCCGCACCCTGATCGCCCGACACGCACGCCGAAGCGGACCAGTGCCAGGCCGGGTGTGCCTGCTGCGCCGCCGAAACCAGCAGCGCATTGTGGTGTCGTTCAAGCAGATGACCGGCAGCTGGTTAGGTTCGTCGACGATCACGCCCCAGGCCAGCGATCCGGCGACGAACACCCCGCCGTCGGCGGCCAGGATCCTTCCGAAGTTCGGATCCCTTTGAAACATGGCCACGATTACAAAAACTCTGGGCACCTTGGGAATGGCTTGGTTAATCGGGCGTTGGATCCGGATTTACGATCTCGACCTCAAGACGGCCGCTGGCGCCGAAGAATCCACCCTCGTGCTCCTGGACGGTCTTCGCCACCCAGCCGTGGTTGTTCGTCAGGTTGAACTTCGCCCGTTGGCATCGCCTTCGAAGAGCTGGGACTCGGCGAATTCCTCGACTCGGCGCTTCGGGTCACCAACAGCTTGGTCTGAGCACTTCCGCGGGCCAGCTCCGGGGCGGGCGAGCACGAAGCTCACGGCGTGGCCTTCTTCCTTCAGAATCGCAAGCATGTTCTAATCAGATATGCAGGTCGATGACCATGCCGAAGCAGATCGATGCGAGGTTAATCCGCCGATCGAGGTGGAGTCAGCCACCTGGTCCGCTGGTGGCACGCTCCATTGGTGGGTCAAAGAGCGCCGGGAATGGTGGGGTCGCCCACGCGTCGCAGACGGGCGTCAGAAGTGGATCAGAGCAGCTGATCTTCGGGCCAAAGAGGGCGGATGGCGGTGACCCGTCGTCGTTGCTCATCGTTCGTGGCGCGCCCACCCAATGCCGAAACAGACTGAACCCGTGGACCACCTTGCCGCCGGACTCGCCTACGGATTGGCCGGCATCCACGTCTTCCCCTTGGCGCCGCGTTCCAAGGTGCCTTTGATTCCAGCTCGCAACGGCGGCCACGGACTCCATGACGCCACGACAGATCCGGACGTGATCAGGTCCTGGTGGCAAGCGCATCCGACCGCCAACCTCGGACTAAGAACCGGCCTCAGCTTCGATGTAATTGATCTTGATAGCGAGGATGCCGTCGATGCCCTCGAAGACGCGCGGGCCGGCAGAAATCCGGCACAAGGCTCGGTTGTTCAGACAGGCCACGGCTTCCATTGGTACGTGAAGCCCACCGGGGTGGGAATCGTGCCGGCATTCTGCCAGGAGTCGATTTCCGGGGCCGAGGAGGTTATGTACTCAGACCGCCTTCTATCCATCCAAAGGGTCATCGATACCGCTGGATCAACCCCCTGCGAGAAGAGCTGGCACCGGCCCCGGATTGGCTCATTCAGCTTCTTGTCCCAGAACGCGGTGCAGCCCGATCCAGAACCGTGCCGGAGGGGTCCAGAGCCTATGGACTTGGAGCGCTGTGTCGAGAACTTCAGCGGCTCTCCCAGGCAAGGGAAGGCACTCGCAACCACCAACTCAATACCGCTTCATTCAATATGGGCCGGCTAGTAGCTGCCGGAGCCATCTGCGAGCAAGAGGCCGCTGCCGCGCTCATCGAACAAGGCCAGCGCATCGGGCTTGAACCGACCGAGTGTGAACGAACAGTAGCCAGCGGGATCAGCGCAGGCATGGAGCAACCGAGGGGAATCGCGATCGGTTAAAGCGGTGCACCAGCTTCTGCACCCACACCCGGGACACGCGGTACTCGCGAGCAACCTCACTCTTACTCCGCCCCTCCAGCAGGACACTGGTGATCACGAGCCGGGCCAGCGACATAGCGCACCTCCAAGATCAGGAAGGTGCTAACTAGGTCCCGAGACACCTGCTAACTATGTCGTGCAACCAGCCACTGTCGGGCGCGCCAATCCCCCTGATCGCGTAGCGTTTTGGCGGTGAGCCGCGAAGCCGAGGACTTCAACCGGCGCCTCCTGCGTGCCCGCGACGCGATGGATCGCGCCTACGCCGAACCGCTCGATGTCCCCGCGGTGGCCGCGGTGGCCCACGTGTCACCCGCCCATTTCAGTCGGAGCTTCCGCGCCGTCTTCGGCGAGACGCCCGGCCGCTATCTGCAGCGGCGCCGCGTGGAGCGATCCATGTTCCTGCTCCGCGAAACCGACCGAAGTATCACCGACATCTGCCTCGACGTCGGCTTCACCAGCCTCGGGACGTTCAGCAGGATGTTCCGTCAGATCGTCGGCGAGACCCCGTCCGATTATCGCTTGGGGCACGGGCCGGTCGTCGCGCCCCACTGCGTCCAGCTCGCGGCGATGCGGCCGCGGGACACTCCCAGAGAGACGGTCGAATCGAGCAGTTTTGGAGAAGCGGCTGCGCCCACCGCGACCTAGGGTGAGGGATGTCCGCATCAACACCCTCAGAGGAGAACAAGAATGATCACCAGGCTCAACGTCGCCACGATCTACGTCCTCGACAAGGACGAGGCGCTCGACTTCTACGTCAACAAGCTCGGGCTCGAGAAGGGCAATGACGTCCGCCAGGGTGACTACCGCTGGCTGACGATCCGCGTCCCGGGCCAGCCGGGCACCGAGGTCTCGCTGGAACAGCCGGGCTCGCCGCTCCACGACGAAGCCACCGCGGCCCAGCTCCGCGAGCTCATCACCAAGGGAGCGCTGGGCGGCCTCGTGTTCATCACCGACGATGCCCAGGACCTCTACGAAACGCTCAAGGAGCGCGGCGTCACGGACTTCATGCAGGAGCCCACCGAACACTTCTACGGCACGGACATGGGCGTTCGCGATCCGTTCGGCAACCCGATCCGGATCCTCCAGCAGGGCAAGGCCGCCCAGAAGGCGACCGCCTGAACCTCAGATTCGATCAAGGAGAACGTGCGATCCTCACCAAGTCAGAGACTGCGAAAGTCTGGACGGAGGAGGAGCGCGCCGCGATGCAGGAGAGCGCGCGAGAGCGAAAGGCGGCGGCGCGTCGCAGTCCGGGCGACGAGCGCGGAAGGTCGGGCCGAGCTGCAGGCCAAGATTGCGGAGCTCTCGGGCGACGAGCGCGCCATGGCCGAGCGGATCCACGAGATCGTTTCGACCAGGGCGCCGGTCCTCATCCCGAGGACGTACTACGGGATGCGCCTACGCCCGGAACGGCAAGATCATCTGCTTCTTCCAGCCCAAGTCGAAGTTCAAGGTTCGCTACTCGACCTTCGGCTTCCAGCCGGACGCGAAGCTCGATGAGGGTGATTTCTGGCCGATCGCGTTCGCCGTGAGGAGCTCACGCCCGGCGTCGAGGCATGCATCGCCGAGCTCGTGACGTAGGCCGCAAGCTGAACGGCCACGCGTCCCCGTGGGGCGCCGTTCGGGTCAGGGGCGCGCGCGAGAACAATCCCGCGACGTCAGCCTCGACATCCCGAAGCGGCGCCTCACGGTCTTCACCGGCGTCTCGGGCTCCGGCGGGCTTCATGCCAACGCTCGCCCGGCCGGACGTCGATTCGCTCGAGGGCCTGACGACGCCGCGATCATCCTCGACCAGGAGCGGATGGGCGCCAACGCCCGGTCGACGGTCGGAACCGTGACGGACGTGAACGCGATGCTGCGGATCGTCTTCAGCCGTCTGGGCGAGCCGCACATCGGTGGCCGCCGTCAATCTCGTCGGGCTCAATCCCGAGCCGCTCGCGGGCGTGGCGACGTGCCCACTCGGCGGGGAAATGCGGTCCTCACGGCACAGCAAGTACTTCGTCCGGACCTCCGGCCACGTCGGCAGCGGCCACGGCTGGCGCAGCGCCCGGGAATTCTCGTCCCGTTCTCGCCGGCTCGCCTCGCAGCGAGCTCTGGAGCGATGTCGTGGTAGAAGACGTCCTCGTACACGCTCTCTCGATAGCCGGTGTTGGTCCACCAGTCCGAGAAGAGCTCGCCGGGTGCGGGGATCATCGCCGCGAGCAGCACCACGAGGTCGACGGGGACGCGGGCATAGACCAGCGGCGCAGTGAAGCCCCCGAGAGAGTGGCCCACGACACCAGGTCGCTGCAGTAACCGACGGCATCGACGACGACGTCGGCGTAATCCCACCAGCCGGCCGACTCGTCGTCGCTGGGCAGATCCACTGCCACCGCCTGCTGCCCTCGTTGACGAAGCTCGGGCACCACCAGGTGCCAGTCCCACGCACTCCCACCGTCGCCGTGGATCAGCGCGAACGTCGCCACGATCCGCGAGAGATCAGGTCAGCGCTGCCGCGACGGACTCGCGGAGCTGCGTGTGCAGCTCGCGATGCCGGCGACGGTCTGCGCGGAACGCCACAACCCGCAGTCCGGCTCCGGCGTCGAGCTTGTCCAGCTCGGCCAGGACCCACGGAGAGATGTTGACGCCGCACATCGAATGGTCCTCGATGGCGATCTAGGGCGCCAGGTTCGTGACCGCACTCCCGCTCGCAAGGTCGACGGGCAGTGAGACGTGTTCGTGCGTAATCAGCCACCCGTTATCCGACCGTTGAAAGCTGGAGGTCGCGCGTACCCAAAATCCAACCTCTTGTCCGTTCTTCCGGGTTCCGCTTGCTCTGATGAGCATGGATGCCACCGCGACGTCCCCGCTCGTCACGATAGTCAAGTCGTGGACGTCCTGGCCGATGGAGCCCGTAAAGCCATCGAACCAGTGCGAAAACCTCTCCCGGAGCGCGGCGGAGCCGACGTATTGCAGCGGCGGCACGATGTCGAAGTAGACGATGTCGGGAGAGTAAAAGGACATCAGTCGATCGAGGTCCCCTGTCGATATTGCCTCGGATCTACTGTCTAGAAACGCTCTGATCTCGGACTGGGTCGAAGTCATGTTGCATCCTCGATGACGCCGGGTTCTTAAATTAGCAAGTGCCTAGGAACAAATCACGTCCGCACCGCCTGGCCGTTCGCCCCACGCAGAACCCATGAGAAGCGGACGCATTGCTCCATGGCGCCACTACAAGGATGCGCTGTCGGTGCGCCTCAGAGGCTGGAACCGCTCCAGGGACGACTTCGAAGCACAGTTCGACCTCACTGCCGCCCGGCCGGGGCAGCAACTCGCATCACAAGAGCCCGGATCTGCTCTGGGCTTCTGTTCGCCGCGCGGTCGAGTTCGCGGGTAGGCCAACGCCACCAGCTGGCCCGGCGTCGGGAAAGGCTGAACCAACAGCAGGTTTGCGGCCCGTCACCGGGGAGGGGCTGACCGGGGAGAGGACCGTCGTGGGCCGCCAGTTTGGGCTGAGCCCGGCTGAGCCAGATTCGGCGAACGATCACCGCTTATCACGACGCAGCGGGTGGTCGTGGGGAACCTCGACGAGAACGATTCGTACGCCGTCCGGATCCTCGATCCACATCTCCACCAGCCCCCAGAGCTCCTGCTGCGGGCCACGCACCACAGACACTCCCGCGGCCAGCAGCCTCCGACGCTCCGCTTCGACGTCACGCACTTGAATCCATAGGGCCAAGCCGCTCCCGAGTGGGTGAGTCGACCGGCCACTTACCTCAAGGAAGCCGCCGCCGAGAAAGAACACGAGGCCAGGGTCATCCGGATCGCCAAACTCTCGATAGACCGCCAGCCCCAACGTGTCCCGGTAAAATTGTCGGCTTCGCTCCGGCTCCGACGGACGCAGCAGAATGCGGCTACCCAGTACCTCCACGCCCTTCATCCTCCCCTGCTTCCCGGCATCCCAAAGGCACTCTCCCTACTCACCGCTGAGGTCGCTCCGGGAACCACGAGATGCGTCCGCTTCTGCCGCGGTGCGAGCATCCCTTGGCCAATGTCGCAGCTCCACCGGCGAGCGAGACGCCCTTTCGCAAGGTCTACGCGTGCACGATCGTTCCCAGGACAACCTCAACCGACGGCTCGGCGACAACGGCAAATCAGACGGCCTACAACTCGTCGAATGCCATATCGACCTCGAGCCACCGCGCGCAGTTGAACGACTGGATCCGCACCACGCCAGCGCCGTTGACGGGCTATTTAGAAACGGCGGACATCGCTGAAACGTCGCGCAACTCTGGCCTTGGAAAGTCACCGGCTCGGCTAACTACGCGACGACTCATGGGACGCACCCCTCGGTTGCAATACACACCCTCACGGCCGCAGCGATTTCGCCTTCGCCCTTCATCTGACTCACCTCGTCACACCTGACCATCCCGAGCCCACTGCACAACCGACGGCAAACAAGGATCATTGACGGCAGGGTGAACTATGCCCGCTTTTGATCTTGCTCGGCAAAGTAGTTCGCCGCCTGCTCTCCAAGTTCTACGAGTGGCTTCAACGCGGCCGCCGCGGCGATGTGCAAGTCGTACGCATTCGACAGCTCGCCTGAAGGAAGCTGATACTCCTCCCACACTGGCTTGCCGGGGATGTAGCTGACCTTCCAGCCCTCGCCGTCGGGCTCGAAGGCCACGCCGAGCCCGTACTGAGAGGCGGCCCGAAGCAGCTCGCCGATCGCGTATAAAGCTTCAGGGCCGATCACTTCCGCGCTGCCATGGGTTGGCACGCGCTCCGAATCATCAGCTGCGGAATCTTGGGTTGCGATGGCTGGCTCGGTCAGCGGCTTCGCCGTGCTCATGATGCCCTCCCCGCCCTTGGCTCGTCACTGTCGGCAAAGGTAGCGAGAGCGCGGAGCGATCCGTCCCGGATTGGCAGAGATGTGATCACGATCACATGACCTCAACGCCCAACTACCTCTCCGTCCCTTCGGCGCTGCACGATCGTCACAGCTAGCTGGACGACAGCTGGAGTACTAGACCGGTGACCTTCACGGTTCCAATGCTGAAGACCTGCTTGGCGCACAAGGGGATCACGTCGGTCGGTTCGTCTGGCTCTGCGAGCCACTGCTCAACCTCGCAGCGATCCTCCGAGCTGAGACGAACCTGTTGATCGGTTGCACCCATACCGATGTTGGTGATCAATCCGTCATTTCTGAGGTCCAAGACGAGACGGTCGAGCTGACGCACTGGCAGATCGGATGCGCCGATGGTGCCAAGGAGATCCGACATAAGTGCGAAGGCGGTGCCATCAAGTGGCCTTCAACGACGCCGTCCCGCTCGCCGCCACTGAGAACCTGATTACCGTCCGGCAGCCGAGCCGCGACAAAGGCGAGTGCGCCGCCCAGGCGCTCATCGACGTGCTCCCCGGTCGCCAAGTCCCTCCACTGCAGCTATTGCCCACTGAACTCTCAATCCGGCGCTCCAGCGCTCACCTAACCGAGAGTTCCGAGGCTCACTGATGGGAGGCGAGCGTCGTCAGCCGACGACAGACCTACGGTCGACTCGCCTGCGACTACGCCGTAAATGCTGCTGGGCCACACTCCCGGGCTCATGGCCGGTGCACCGCGGGGCGGCAGTCGGCGATGCGGCGACGACGCGGCACGCGACATCAGTTGACCGAACAGGATGGCGACGTGGTTCAACCGCGACCTGTCGCCATTGGAGAGCGTCCCCTCGCTAATCATCGAGATCGTGGCCGGCGGCCAGGAACAGCCCGACCAGCCCGCCTCCGAGGCCGACGAGGCGTTCCTGCGGCTAACCACCAGCGGGCATGCCAATCCACTGATGTCGGCGACCTGACCATGCAGCAGCTACGGACCTTGATGATCCTGTCGTTTCACAGCAGCGCATCCGGGCAGCAGCTGGCCGACGGCCTCGGGGCGCACATCTCCACCGTCACCGGGATCATCAACCGGCTCGTCTCCCCGCGGTTTCGTCGAACGTGGCGAGGATCCCAACGACCGCCGCGCGCGTCGGGTGAAGCTCAGCGCCGAGGGCAAGCATCTGATGGAACACGTCCATGACGCCGGCCGCTTGCACAAGCGACGCCTGCTCCAAAGGCCGGACACCCAGTCTCTCGCGCATATCGCCGATGTGATGGACGCCTTCAACGCCGCCGCAGAGTCCGAACGCAACAAGACAGACAAGCCAACCATCTGAGAGCTTTTGTAGCCGAGCAGGGCCTGGTGATCGCGAGTCCCCTGGGCTCCACTCCTGGTCAAGGCCCCTTTCGGCGCCCCTTAGCGATCTGACATTCTGTGCGGGCTCGGGTCGAGGTGGCGGGCGCTGGTCAGGTAGAGCGGACGGCGCGCAACCGCATGTCGCGCTGGTCTGATTGACCATGAGCGAGGGTGAGGAGTTGCGGAACTAATCTTGTGTGGC
>JBKOUS010000224.1:0-8849 GCA_046723505.1 Actinomycetota bacterium | reverse complement strand
CGGTCATGCCGGTTGGCATCCTCGGCACGTACGCGGCAATGCCGCGGGGGAGCCACTGGCCGGTTCCCGGGCGTCCGCGGGTGAGTGTCCGGTATGGGCCGCCGATCATTCCACGCCCCGGCGAGATGGCGAGCGAGCTGGCGTCCAGGATCTTTGACGCAGTCAAGAAGCTGCTCGCCGAGGACGCAGCCACCTGGTGGAGGGCCCAGCAGGGTGCTGTGGACGTAGCGGAGCCGCCGGCATCGAGCTGGCGCCGGATTTGGCAGCAAAGCGACCCGCCCGTCAAAGGTGGCAAGTCCCAGGACGTGCCGATCTGGCGCCGCTGACGGCGCTCCCATGTGGTCGTAAGTGATCACAAACGGCCTTCGCATCCGGCCAAATGCGGTCGTGTTGACGCTTGTGATCACACACGACCCGCCTCCGACAGGACGGTTAGGATTTCGCACATGTCCGGTCATTCCAAGTGGGCCACGACCAAGCACAAGAAGGCTGTGGTCGATGCCCGGCGCGGCAAGCTGTTCGCGAAGCTGATCAAGAACATTGAGGTGGCGGCCCGCGTTGGGGGTGCTGACCCAGCCGGAAACCCGACGCTGTATGACGCAATCCAGAAAGCAAAGAAGAGCTCGGTTCCCAATGACAACATCGACCGGGCTATCAAGCGTGGCTCTGGGGCCGAAGGTGGCGGTGCCAACTACGAGACCCTGATGTATGAGGCGTATGGTCCAGCTGGCATTGCGTTGCTCATCGAGTGCCTCACTGACAATCGGAACCGTTCGGCGTCGGATGTTCGGGTCGCGGTAACTCGGAACGGCGGCACCATGGCCGACGCCGGCTCGACGTCGCGAATGTTTACCCGCAAGGGCGTAGTGATCGTCGCCAAGCAGCAGGACGGCCGCAGCCTTACCGAGGATGATCTGCTGGAGGCCACCTTGGATGCCGATCCTGAAGAGATCAACGATCTAGGTGACAGCTTCGAGATCATCACTGATCCGAGCAACACGGTGCCGGTACGCACCGCGGTGCAGCAGGCAGGGCTCGACTACGAATCGGCCGAGGTCTCCTTCGTGCCGCAATACACCCAAGAGATCGATGCCGCAACAGCCGAGAAGCTGATGCGGATCATTGACGCCCTCGAAGACTCCGACGACGTACAAAACGTGTACGCGAACTTTGAGGCCTCCGACGAGGTGCTGGCCGCAATCAGCTAGTGCCTGGGCTCGACCGCCGGCAGTTCAGGGCACCCGCCGCCTACCGGGCGGGTGGCTGCAACACTAGTTGCGAACGGACAGCGTGTCGTGGTCGTCAAGGTCAGGAGCGCCACATAGGCTGCCGAACATCTGTTCGTTTATTGAGGTGTAAGGGGGATCGCGTGGGCGATCCGGTCACGCGACACCGAGGGGAACGCATGCGGGTGCTGGGAATCGACCCGGGCCTGACCCGATGCGGGTTGGGCGTGGTCGATGGCGTCCCCGGCCGACAGCCGTTGCTCGTCGCCTTCGATGTCATCCGTACGCCCGTAGAGCTCGACATCGCACGTCGCCTGCTGGCAATCGAGGAGATCATCGAAGACTGGGTCAGCAGATACCGACCCACCGCGGTCGCCATTGAGCGTGTGTTTGCCCAGCACAATATGCAGACCGTGATGGGTACCGCCCAGGCTGCGGGGGTGGCGATGCTGGTCTCTGCCAGGCATGGAATTCCGGTGAGCCTGCACACCCCGAGCGAAGTCAAGGCGTCCATCACGGGCTCGGGCCGTGCGCCCAAGGATCAGGTCGGGGCGATGGTGACAAAAATCCTCAGACTCGACGATCCGCCTAAGCCGCCGGATGCAGCAGATGCACTGGCGCTTGCGATCTGTCATGTATGGCGTGGTAGCACTACTGCTCGGTTGAACGCGGCCGTAGAGGCCGCGGCCGAGCACGCGGAGCGGCAGCGGGGGGCTTTTGGCCGGTCCCGTGCACCCTCCGGGGGAGGGACATGATCGCGCAGCTGACAGGCGTGGTTGCTCAGGTCGGCCCGACATCGGCGGTGATCGAGATTGGCGGCTTCGGCATTCAGGCGGTCTGCAGCCCAAGCACGGTAGCCGCGCTCCGCCTCGGAGAGCGCGCGACGCTGGCGACGTCGCTCATTGTGCGGGAGGACTCGCTCACCCTGTACGGCTTTGCTTCGGCTGACGAGCGGGAGTTCTTTGAGCTGTTGCTGACAGCTACGGGGGTTGGGCCGAAGCTGGCTCAGGCAGCGCTGGCGGTGCTCAGTCCCGATGAGCTGCGCGCTGCGATCGCCACCGAGAATCTGGTGCAGCTGTGCAAGGTGCCTGGTGTGGGTCGCAAGGGCGCGCAACGCATAGTCATCGAGCTCAAGGACAAGATCAACGCGGTCGACCAGGCTGATCCACCGGTATCCACGGTCAGGTCATCTGCAGCATGGCGAGCACAAGTGACGCAGGGACTGCAGGGCTTGGGATGGTCGGCCAGGGACGCCGAGTCCGCGTGCGATGAGGTGGAGCACTTGACGCGTGAGGATCCTCAGGTCAACGTCGCGGTCTTGATGCGAGCCGCGCTGCAGAGCCTGGCTCGCAAGTAACGGTGACTGGTGAGTCATGTGAGCGATAACGGCCTCGCCGGACTGGTGCGCCCCTACGCCGATCCTGAGGAGCGCGCCGCCGAATCAGTGCTCCGACCTGGCACCCTGTCTGAGTTCGAGGGCCAGCCCCGGGTTAGCGACCAGCTCGGTTTGGTGCTTGAGGCAGCCCGGCACCGCGGGGGGGTACCCGACCACGTTTTGCTGTCCGGCCCGCCCGGCCTCGGCAAGACGACCCTGGCAATGATCATCGCGAGCGAGATGAATGCGCCGCTACGGATCTCAAGCGGTCCGGCCATTCAGCATGCCGGCGACCTCGCTGCGATCCTTTCCGGGCTTGTGGAAGGCGAAGTTTTCTTCCTCGATGAGATCCACCGGATGTCCCGCCCGGCCGAGGAAATGCTGTACCTCGCGATGGAGGACTTTCGGGTGGACGTTGTTGTCGGGAAAGGCCCAGGGGCAACTGCGATCCCCTTGGAAATCCCGCGCTTCACACTGGTCGGGGCGACCACTCGGGCTGGTCTGCTGCCGGGCCCATTGCGCGACCGCTTTGGCTTCACCGCGCAGCTTGACTTTTACAACGCCACAGCATTGGAGCACATCCTGCACCGTTCGGCAGAGTTGCTGGGAGTCCAGCTGGAGACTGCCAGTGCCACCGAGATCGCCCGCCGTTCGCGCGGCACTCCGCGCATTGCCAACCGGTTGCTGCGTCGGGTACGCGACTACGGTCAGGTCCGGGCGGATGGCCGCGTAAACCTCTCGGTCGCCCGGGCTGCGCTCGAGCTTTATGAGGTGGATGAGCTTGGTCTCGATCGTCTGGACCGCTCGGTGCTTGACGCGATGTGCCGTCGGTTCGCTGGTGGTCCGGTCGGACTCTCCACGCTCGCCATTGCGGTCGGTGAGGAGCGCGAAACCGTGGAGGAGGTCGCAGAGCCATTCCTCGTCCGGCAAGGCTTCCTGATGCGCACTCAGCGTGGTCGGGTTGCGACGCCTGCTGCCTGGCGCCACCTCGGCTTGGCACCGCCCAATCCGGCAGTTGGCGTCGACGTCACACCCGACCTCTTTGCCTGAGCTGCGGCGCTGCCATCAATGCGGGCTGCCGATGCGGTCGTACGATGCAGGTTTTCGTCGCAGACTAGGTAGAGTACGGCGGTCGGTTTCTTTCAGCTGAGGTCGCAAGACTGAGCCGCAGGGAATAACTCATCGGTACTGCGCTAGAGCGCAGCACCCTCACAATCGGATGCCGGAGCAATGCAGCAATACTCGACCCTGATCTTCATCGCCCTGCTGGTGGCGGCTTTCTACTTCTTGATCTTGCGGCCACAGCGGAAGCGCCAGCAAGCCATGCAACGCACGATGAATGCGCTCACCCCGGGCAGCAGGGTGATGCTCGGCAGCGGCGTCTTCGGCACAGTCGTGTCAGTGGGCCCGCGACAAGTTGTGCTGGAGGTCTCCCCTGGCGCCGAGCTCACAGTGCTCAAGCAGGCGATCACAAAGGTGGTCACCGAGGAGGACGAGGACCGCCTCGAGGAGGAGGACGTACTCGAGGAGGAAGCCACCCCTTCCGATGCGCGGATTGAGATGCAAAGTGATCGGCCGCTGGAGGGGCCGACGACGGCGAATGTCAACGAGGCTGCCGTCGAGCCTGAGTCGCCATCAAGCCCCCGCGACTCGAAGCCTCCGACTGCCGACTGAGCCTTCCCGAAAGCTAGGAAACACACGCGAGTGGCAACGACGACTGGTCACCCGGGCCGCACCCTGATCGTGTTGGCCGTGTTGGTGGCTGGACTGATCACCCTCATGGCGGTCAGCGGGACCTGGCTCCCTAAGCTCGGTCTGGACCTGAGGGGAGGTACCACCATCACCCTGACGGCGAAGAACACCACTGGTAGCGGGACGGTGGATCCCAACAGTCTGCAGTTGGCCAAGACCATCATTCAAAGTCGTGTGGACAGCCTGGGCGTCGGTGAGTCCGAGGTAACCACAGCCGGTGACAACCAGATCATCGTCACCGTGCCGAACGTGCAGCAAGACGAGCTCGTCCGGCTCGTCGGCCAGACTGCCGTTCTGCGGTTCCGGGCGGTGTACGCGGCGGAGCAGGTGCAACCCACGGGACCGACGTCTGCACCAACAAGTGAACCCACTCCGGCGCCGAGCAGTGAGCCCACTGCCGGCGCCTCAGAGACCGCGCAGGCACCGACAGAGGAGCCGAGCGAGCCCGCCAGCCCACAGCCAAGCGGCACCGGCAACAACAAGCCGCTACCCGCCTTGCCGACCGCTCCGCCGGTCCCATTGGACAAGGCTTGCGCTGCAGCGGACGGCCAGGGGACTCCGCCAGACAAGGCACTGGACTGGCAGCCGACTGAAGCCTGCCAGACCGCCTTCGCCGAATTCAACTGTGAAACCAAAGTGACCGAGGTCGCCGACCAGGGCCTGTTCGCATGCAACCAGGAGAAGAACGAAAAATACCTGCTTGGGCCGACGCTGATCGAGGGAAACCAGCTGGCGAGTGCGGTGGCCGGTATTCCACAGAACAATGTCAACTGGGTCGTGAACCTCGAGTTCAACTCAGAAGGCGCGGCGGCGTTCGAGCAGGCAACGCGGGAAATCTCACAGAAGAACGAACCGCAGAACCGCTTCGCCATCGTCTTGGACGGAGTCTCCATCTCGGCACCGTCGGTCAACGAGCCCATACCAGGCGGCCGAGCGGAGATCTCTGGCAACTTCACCCAGAAGAGCGCCACCGAGCTGGCCAACGTCCTGAAGTATGGCGCGCTGCCGCTAGCCTTCGACGTCTCGGAAGTCAACAACGTCTCCGCCACGTTGGGGGGCGAGCAGCTACGAGCGGGGATCATCGCCGGCATCGTCGGTCTCGCTCTGGTCGTCGGTTACTGCTTCTGGTACTACCGCGGCCTCGGGATCGTCGTGGTCGCCTCGCTCGGCATCGCCGCGATCCTCACCTACGCCTGCGTGGTCCTGCTCGGCAGCTCGGTCGGCTTCGCCCTGAACCTTCCAGGCATCGCGGGCATCATCGTTGCCATCGGGATCACGGCCGATAGTTTCGTGATCTTTTTCGAGCGGATCCGTGACGAGGTGCGCGACGGCCGCAGCTTGCGTACGGCTGTCGAGACGGGGTGGCGCAGGGCCCGTCAGACGATCTTGATCGCGGACACCGTGTCCTTGCTGTCGGCACTGGTGTTGTTCGTGCTCGCGATCGGATCGGTGAAGGGATTCGCGTTCACACTCGGCCTGACCACACTGATCGATGTAGTGGTGGTCTTCCTCTTCACTAAACCGCTGATGACGCTGTTGGCGCGGACCAAGTTCTTCGGGGGCGGACACCGACTCTCCGGGCTCGATCCGGAACACCTGGGGGTTCAAGCACTGCCTGGTTCCCGTTCTCGCCGGCCGGTCATCGCGCATCCAGCAGCCGTGAGCGAGGAAGGCGCCTGATGTCCAAGCTGAGCAAGATCGGGCACCGCCTCTATACCGGCGAGATCTCCTACGACTTCATTGGACATCGTCGTCGCTGGTACATCCTGTCAGCCATTCTGATCGGCATCGCGATCATCTCCTTGGCGGCGCGGGGACTGGACTTCGGCATCGAATTCAGAGGCGGCGCCGACTTCAAAGCGCCCACCCAAGTCACCGCGCAGACCGTCGACTCGATGCGGGAGGCGCTCCGTAATTCCGGCGTCCCGGAACTCGACGAAGCGACGGTCAACACCATCGGCGCGAATCAGGTCAGGGTGCAGACTCGGACGCTCGATGCGACTGAAGAAGTGCCTAAAGTGCGTGCCGCCATCGCCGACGAAGTCGGCATCAATCCGGACCAGGTCGCATACAGTCTGATCGGCGCTTCCTGGGGCGGCCAGATCACTGAGCGCGCACTGATAGCCCTAGCGGTGTTCCTGGCACTGGTCGCGCTCGTGATTTGGATCTACTTCCGAGATGCCAAGATGTCGGCTGCCGCGCTCATTGCGCTGGCTCACGACGTGATGTTGACCATCGGTATCTACGCCCTGGTCGGTTTCACCGTGACGCCGGCAACGTTGATTGGCCTGCTGACGATCCTCGGCTACTCGCTCTACGACACTGTCGTGGTATTTGACAAAGTGCGTGAGAACGTCCGCGACATTCGCTCGAGCACCACGCGGACGTACTCCGAGGCAGCCAATCTGGCTGTCAATCAGGTGCTGGTCCGCTCCATCAACACCACAGTGATTGGCGTTTTGCCGGTGGTAGCGCTGCTGTTCGCGGGAGCTGTGATCTTGGGCGAGGGTCCGCTGAAAGATCTCGCTCTCGCGCTGTTCGTCGGCATGGTTTCCGGTGCGTACTCCTCGATCTTCATCGCAACGCCGCTGCTGGCCCAGATGAAGGAGCGCGAGCCCGACATGAAGAAGCTGGCGGCACGGGTTCAGGCACGTCGTGCCAAAGAGACCCAAAAGGAGCGGGTAGTGGTCGAGACGACAAGCTCGGCGTCGATCCCTCAGCCGGAAGTCGCCGCCACTACTGCCACTGATGAAGCCGAACCCAGCAAGGCAGAACTCAACGAGGCCAGTTCGGCAGCCGGGAACGGCGCCAAGCGGGTCACTGTAGCGTTCCAACCCGACGCACGATCGCATCGCGACGGGGCGGCCAAACGTCCCCAGCCGCAGAACAAACCCCGCAGCCAGCGGAAGAAGTAGGCACATGAGCCTGACCGAGCCGGGGCGCCGCTGGGACGGGTTGAGTCGGTCCCGGACGCATGAGGCGCTGGTAAGTCTGCCCGCCCGTTCCTCCTCACCAGCGCTCCATCTGCTGCGCCGCGGCCTGCTGGCCCTGCTGCTGTTGGCGATCTTGTTCTCGCTGGTGTGGTTTGATCGGAACTCATATGCAGACAGCTCGGACGGCCATGTCGGGCTCATCGACGCGATCTACTACTCGACGCTGACTATCACCATGACGGGCAATGGCGATATCACGCCGATGGCGCCGCACGCCAGGCTTTTGACTGCTGTCCTCGTCACGCCGCTGCGGATCGCATTCCTGGTGGTGGTGATCGGGACGGCCCTCGAGGTGCTGGCCTACCAGAGCCGGCACGTATTCAGAGACGCACGTTGGAGGAATCGGATGCGCAATCACGTTGTCGTGGTGGGATTTGGCACCAAGGGCAAGAGTGCGGTCGAAACGCTGAAGAACAACGGCCTCAACCCGACCGAGATGGTCATCATCGACAGCCGGCCGTCGGCGATCATAGATGCCAACGTGCGCGGGTACGCCGCCATCGAGGGTGATGCCACCCGACGTGAAATCTTGCGTCGGGCTGAGATCATGAAGGCGCGCGAGGTACTGATCACCGTTGACCGGGACGACTCTGCGATCCTCGTCATGCTGACGGTGCGTCAACTCAACCCGAGTGCGCACGTCGTGGTGGCGGTCCGTGAGGACGTGAATGCGTCGTTGCTGCGTCAGTCAGGGGCAAACGCTGTCGTGACATCTTCTGAAGCAGTCGGCCGGCTCCTCGGACTCTCAGCTGTCAGCCCTAACCTCGGCACGATCATTGAGGATCTGTTGACCAGCAATGAGGGCCTCGAGGTGTGGGAACGGCCGGTGACTAAGGAGGAGATCGGCCGTTCTCCGAGTCAGGTAGACGGAGAACGGGTGATTGCCGTGGTGCGTAACAAGACTTTGCGCCGCTTCTACGACCCCACGGTTGCGACACTCGAGGGGGGCGACCAGGTTGTTGTGGTCCGGCAGGCGACCGAGGAGGCTGAACAGCAGACCAACAGCGCAGGTAGGCGGAATCGAGCGGCGCAACGGAGTTGATTAACGCGACCTGCGTGCGTCGGGAATCGCGCGGATCCAAAGCGCGATACGCGAACAGCTCACAAAGAAATAGTCCCCATCGGGATGCCTGACCGTTGCGCGAGCGGCTACTTCCGCCGACCGAAGCAACTCGTTGTCTAGAATGGCATTCTGCTGAGGAGGAACGCGGCTGTGAGCGATCATGGGGCGGCCATCCGGTCGCCTATCCAGGAGGACAGGCCGTCGGGGCCGAGAGGCC
This sequence comes from Actinomycetota bacterium, assembly GCA_046723505.1. GTDB lineage: Bacteria > Actinomycetota > Actinomycetes > Propionibacteriales > Propionibacteriaceae > Microlunatus. The sequence goes on along the minus strand of JBKOUS010000224.1, from coordinate 223 downwards.
ACGTCGCCCATGAGCCGCGGCGCGCCCTTATCGTGCCCGAGCCCGACGCTGAGGGCGCCGGCACCGAGTCCGGACCGAGCCTTCCGGGCAGGATTAGTGCCGGTGCCGAGCAGCAGCGCGTCAAGATGCGGCAGCGGATTGCCCGCCTCGGTTCCAGTCGACCGCAGACGCCGGCGCTCGATCCGCTATTTCGAGTTATCCGGGCCAATCACCCGAAGGCCGA
>JBKOUS010000199.1:0-12926 GCA_046723505.1 Actinomycetota bacterium | reverse complement strand
GCGGTGCACGACGGCCGCAAGCATGTGCCGGTGTTCATCACCGACTCGATGGTGGGTCACAAGTTGGGGGAGTTCGCCCCGACGCGTACCTTCCGTGGCCATGTCAAGGACGACCGGAAGTCTCGCCGGCGCTGACGCGCGGTGGTCTGACAGAGAAGGATCTGAATAGATGAGCAAGGACTCACGTCCCCGCCGCCGCCAGGCGTTGCTCGGCGACCGTCCTGGTTCCTACGCGATGGCCCGCGAGGTCCGGATGTCCCCGACCAAGGTGCGCCGCGTCGTGGACATGATCCGCGGCATGAACGTCGAGGATGCCCTGAGCACGTGTCAGTTTGCGCCTCAGGCCGCGAGCGAACCGGTCTACAAGGTGATCGCGAGCGCCGCCTCCAATGCGGAGCGCACCGACAACCTGAAGCGAGCCGACCTCTATGTGTCGCAGGCTTTCGTGGACCAGGGGGTCACGATTCGACGGATCCGCCCGCGCGCCAGGGGCGGTTGGGGTCGCATCCTCAAACGCTCCAGTCACATCACCGTTGTCGTCGAACCCAGAACTGAACGTGTAACCCGCGGGCAGGCAACCACCCGCTCGAAGGAGAAGTGAGCATGGGTCAGAAGATCAACCCGCACGGTTTCCGCCTTGGTATCACCACTGATCACAAGAGTCGCTGGTACGCAGACAAGCTCTACTCCAACTACATCGGCGAGGACGTCAAAATACGCCGGTTGTTGACCAAGGGCTTGGAGCGGGCAGGCATTTCGTCGGTGGAGATCGAGCGCACTCGAGACCGGGTCCGGGTGGACATCTTCACCGCGCGCCCGGGCATCGTCATCGGTCGCAACGGCGCCGAGGCGGAGCGCGTTCGCAGCGACCTGGAGAAGCTCACCGGCAAGCAGGTCCAGCTGAACATCCTCGAGGTCAAGAACCCCGAAACCGATGCCCAGCTGGTCGCGCAAGGTGTGGCTGAGCAGCTTGCTTCCAGGGTGCAGTTCCGGCGAGCGATGCGTAAGGCTCAGCAGAGTGCGATGCGTTCCGGCGCGCAGGGTATCCGGATCCAGTGCTCTGGTCGTCTGGGCGGTGCTGAGATGAGCCGCTCGGAGTTCTACCGCGAGGGTCAGGTGCCACTGCACACTCTGCGTGCCGACATCGACTATGGCTTCCATGAGGCCAAGACGACCTTCGGTCGGATCGGGGTGAAAGTCTGGATCTACAAGGGCGACGTTTCCGGCACCCGCGCCGAACGCGCTGCCCAGAAGGCGGCGCGCAACGCGGCTGGCGGTCGGACCCGTCCTGGCCGTCCCGGTCGTGGCGAGCGGCCTGCCCGCGGCGAGCGTCCGGAGCGTGGCGGCCGGCGTCGCGCCGAAGGCGCGCCTGAATTTGCTCGCGCCGAAGGGGCGCCGGAATCCGCTCCGGTCGAAGCGCCCGAGCTGACTCGTGCCGAAGGTGTACCGGAGTCCGCTCCGGGTGAGGTTGGCGCTGCGGGCGCGCCGCCTGAGACGTCGGGACAGGAGGGCTGAGCCGTGTTGGTTCCTCGCAAGGTTAAGTTCCGCAAGCAGCACCACCCCAAGCGGACGGGTGCGGCCAAGGGCGGCACCAGGCTTGCTTTCGGCGAATACGGCATCCAGGCGCTGGAGGGTGGATACCTCACCAACCGCCAGATCGAGTCCGCGCGTATCGCCATGACTCGTCACATCAGGCGTGGCGGCAAGGTCTGGATCAACGTCTATCCCGACCGTCCGTTGACCAAGAAGCCGGCCGAGACCCGAATGGGCTCCGGCAAAGGCTCGCCTGAGTGGTGGATCGCCAACGTCAAACCCGGCCGCGTGATGTTTGAGCTCTCTGGGGTCAACGAGGATGTGGCGCGCGAAGCGATGCGCCTGGCGATCCACAAACTGCCCATGAAGGCGCGTTTCATCAAGCGTGAGGCAGGTGAGATCTAATGGCGAAGGCTGCGACCGCGGCCGAGCTGCGCGGCCTGACCCGCAGCGAGCTGAACACCAAGGTGACCGAGCTGAAGGAGGAGCTATTCACGCTCCGGTTTCAAGCAGCCACCGGGCAGCTCGAGTCGCATGGCCGGCTCCGCGCCGTACGCAAGGACATCGCTCGGATCTACACCGTGTTGATCGAGCGCGACCTCGGCATCATCGAGGATCCGGACGCTGAGGAGGTTCAGAAATGAGTGAGAACGTCAGCCAGGAGCGCGGGAGGCGCAAGGTCCGCGAGGGCTACGTGGTCGGCGACAAGATGGACAAGACAGTTGTCGTCGCAGTCGAGGACCGTGTTAAGCATCGCCTCTACGGCAAGGTGGTACGACAGACCAGCCGGCTCAAGGCGCACGACGAAGAAAACAGCGCCGCCGTTGGTGACCGAGTACGCGTCATGGAAACCCGACCGCTGAGCGCCACCAAGCGCTGGCGCCTCGTCGAGATCCTCGAGAAGGCCAAGTAAGGAAGAGCAGAGATGATCCAGCAGGAGTCGCGGCTCAAGGTCGCCGACAACACCGGTGCCAAGGAAATCTTGTGCATCCGCGTGCTCGGCGGATCCGGTCGCCGATACGCGGGCATCGGCGACATCATCGTCGCAACCGTCAAGGACGCCATCCCCGGCGGAAACGTCAAGAAGGGCGAGATCGTCAAGGCAGTGGTGGTACGGACCGCGAAGGAGCGGCGCCGCGCCGACGGCTCGTACATCAAATTCGACGAAAATGCCGCGGTGATCTTGAGGGCCGACGGCGAACCGCGCGGCACCCGAATCTTCGGCCCTGTGGGACGGGAACTGCGGGAGAAGCGCTTCATGCGCATCATCTCCCTCGCACCGGAGGTGATCTGAACCATGTCCAAGAAGACTCAAGCCACACTGCACATCCGCAAGGGCGATCGTGTCAAGGTGATCAGCGGTAAGGATCGTGGACTGATTGGCGAGGTGATCGCGGTATATCCCGAGCGCAATCGGGTGACCGTCGCTGGCGTGAACATCGTCAAACGGCATCTCCGCGATACCTCCGCTCAGCCGCAGGCGAGGCAAACCACCAAAGGTGGCATCGTCTCCTCGGAGGCGCCGATCCACGCCTCCAACGTGCAGTTGGTCGTCAAGAACTCTGAAGGTGAAGAAGTCGTTACTCGGATCGGCTACGACCGGGTCGAGGTGACGAAACGTCGCCCCGACGGCTCGGAGTACAAGTCGACCCGAAGCGTACGGATCGCTCGAGTAACCGGAGAGGAGGTCTGATGACAACCGGGACCACTGAGCGCCCAGCTACCGGCTCAGGGCACAACATTCCCAGGCTTCAGCAGCGCTACCGGGACGAGGTCATCCCCGCGCTGCGAGAAGAGTTCACGATCCCGAACGTGATGCAGATTCCTAATCTGGTCAAGATCGTGGTGAACATGGGCGTAGGGGAGGCGGCTCGCGATTCCAAGCTGATCGAAGGCGCAGTCCGCGATCTAGCGACGATCACCGGACAGAAGCCCGTCGTCACCCGGGCCCGCAAATCCATTGCGCAGTTCAAGCTGCGGGAAGGTATGACTATCGGGGCGCATGTCACTCTGCGGGGTACGCGGATGTGGGAATTCGCCGATCGTCTGCTGACGCTCGCACTGCCCCGCATTCGTGACTTCCGCGGCCTATCGCCCAAGCAGTTCGATGGCAGAGGCAACTACACCTTTGGTCTCACCGAGCAGGCCATGTTCCACGAGATCAACCAGGACAGGATCGACCGGATCCGCGGCATGGACATCACGTTCGTCACCACCGCTACTAACGATGACGAGGGCCGGGCGCTGCTGCGTCATCTGGGCTTCCCGTTCCGGGCGAACTGAGAAGGGGAGGACCATGGCCAAGACAGCACTCAGAGTGAAGCAGGCTCGCAAGCCGAAGTTCGGCGTACGCGCCTATACCCGATGCCAGAAATGCGGCCGGCCCAAGGCGGTCTACCGCAAGTTCGGCCTGTGTCGCATCTGCCTGCGTGAGATGGCGCACAAGGGCGAGCTGCCCGGTATCACGAAATCGTCGTGGTGATGTGCATGCTTGATTCGTCTCTCATCATCGCTGCGATTGGGGCAAGCGGTCGGACTCGACGGAGTCGGGCCGACGGACAGGTTCGTCCCTGGGCGGCACCGCCACCGAGGAACAGGCGGGGGGCCTCGTCCTCCAAGGACGCGAACCTGCCAAATCCCGACAACACCTCAACGGAACAGGTCCTGACGGAAACCACTCCGAGAAAGTAGAACACCAACCCATGACCATGACTGATCCGATTGCGGACATGCTGACCCGGGTGCGGAACGCCAGCCAGGCGTATCACGAGACCGCCACCATGCCGCACAGCAAGATCAAGGTGGGGATCGCGGAGATCTTGGCCGACGAGGGCTACATCGCCGGGTACACGGTGAACGAGCCTGCCGAAGGCCATGTCGGCAAGACACTCTCGATCACCTTGAAGTACGGCCAGAACCGGGAGCGGGCGATCGCCGGGGTACGCCGGATCTCCAAACCTGGCCTTCGGGTGTACGCCAAGGCGACGGGGCTACCCAAGGTGCTGGGCGGGCTCGGCATCGCCATCATCTCCACGTCTCAGGGCCTGCAGACCGACAAGCAGGCGCACAACAACGGCGTGGGCGGCGAAGTCGTGGCGTACGTCTGGTGAGTGGTGGAACGAGGAGGTTAGAGAAGTGTCACGTATTGGCAAGCTGCCGGTAGCGATTCCGGCTGGCGTCGAAGTGACCGTCGACGGTCAGCTGGTCAAAGTCCTCGGCCCCAAAGGCGCCCTGGAGCACCGCGTGGCGGAACCGATCAAGGTGACGCGTGGTGAGAACGGCGAGCTGCACGTGACCCGCCCTGATGACGAGCGGGTGAGCAAGTCGCTGCACGGCCTGACGCGTACCTTGGTCGCCAACATGGTGACTGGTGTCACCACTGGTTATGAGAAGAAGCTTGAGATCGTCGGCGTCGGCTATCGCGTGGTCTCGAGGGGTCCGACGGAACTTGAGTTCGCGCTCGGATTCAGCCATCCGGTCAAGGTGGCCGCGCCAGAGGGCATTACGTTCAACGTCGACACGCCGACCCGATTCTCGGTGCTCGGCATCGACAAACAGCGGGTGGGTGAGGTTGCCGCCAACATTCGCAAGCTGCGCAAGCCCGAGCCTTACAAGGGCAAGGGCGTCCGATACGCGGGCGAGAGGGTTCGTCGCAAGGTTGGAAAGGCTGGTAAGTGACGATGGCGGTCTCGCTATCCCAACACAGGCGCATGTCGCCCAGGAGCGCAGCGCGACAACGCCGGCAAGTTCGGGTGCGCAAGAAGGTCTTTGGTGCACCAGAGCGTCCCCGGCTGGTGGTGACGCGCTCGTCGCGGCACATCTCCGCACAGGTCATCGACGACACGCAGGGCCGTACGCTCGTCTCCGCCTCCACCATGGAGGCAGATCTGCGAGCCGCGACCGGGGACAAGTCCGAGAAGGCTAAGCAGGTTGGTGGCCTTATCGCCGAGCGTGCCAAGGCGACCGGCATCGAGAGCGTGGTCTTCGACCGCGCGGGCTACAAGTACCACGGACGCGTTGCAGCGTTGGCGGACGGCGCCCGCGATGGCGGACTGGGTTTTTAGCGCACTGCTTGCGCGACCGACGCTCGGAGTGCGGGATTTTGATGATGAATGAAAGGTAGAGCGAATTGACTGGAACCCAGCGCCGCACTGGCGGCGCCGGTGGGGAGCGTCGCGGCCGTGACGATCGTCGTGGCCAGGCCGCTGAGAAGAGCAACTACATCGAACGCGTAGTCGCGATCAACCGTGTGGCCAAGGTCGTCAAGGGCGGTCGACGGTTCAGCTTCACCGCACTTGTGGTGGTGGGCGATGGCGACGGCACGGTTGGCGTCGGCTATGGCAAGGCCAAGGAGGTCCCCGCGGCGATTGCCAAAGGTGTCGAGGAGGCGAAGAAGCACTTCTTCAACGTGCCGCGAATCCAAGGCACCATCCCGCATCCGGTGCAGGGCGAAAAGGCTGCCGGTGTTGTGCTGCTCCGGCCGGCCTCGCCGGGTACCGGGGTGATTGCCGGTGGTTCGGCTCGTGCGGTGCTGGAGTGCGCCGGCGTACGCGATGTGCTCGCGAAGTCGCTCGGTTCTGCTAACGCCATCAATGTGGTGCATGCGACGGTGGCTGCGCTGCAAAGTCTCGAGCAACCGGAGTCAGTGGCCAAACGCCGCGGCAAGGCTGTCGAGGATGTGGCGCCAGCAGCTCTGCTGCGGGCACGTGAGACGGCTGGCTTGTCATGACACAGCTGAAGATTCGCCAGGTGCGGAGCGCGGTTGGCGGCAAGCAGAACCAGCGGAACACCCTGCGGACCTTAGGTCTGAAGCGGGTCGGCGACGAGTCGGTTCGCGACGATCGGCCGGAGGTTCGCGGCATGATCAAGACGGTCACGCATCTGGTGGCCGTGGAGGAGGTCGACTGACATGGCGTTGAAGATTCATCACCTTCGGCCGGCACCGGGAGCCAAGAAAGCGAAGATCCGGGTGGGCCGCGGGGTGGCCGGTAGGCGCGGCAAGACGGCCGGCCGCGGCACCAAGGGCTCAGGGGCTCGTCACACTGTGCCGCAGAACTTCGAGGGCGGCCAGATGCCGCTGCACATGCGGTTGCCGAAGCTGCGTGGTTTCAAGAACCCGTTCCGTGTGGAGTACCAGGTGGTGAACCTAAATCGGCTGAGCCAGCTCTTCCCCGAGGGTGGCACAGTTGGCGTCGCGGATCTGGTGGCGGCAGGGGCGGTGCGTCCGGAGGCGCCTATCAAGATCCTCGGTAATGGCGACATGTCGGTTGCGCTCCAGGTGAGCGCACACGCGTTCTCGGCGTCAGCGAAGGAGAAGATCGCCGCCGCGGGTGGCAGCACTACCGAACTCTGATTCCCACGTGGACCGCCTTCACGGGTGGTGATTGATTGGCCGGTTCCGGGCCGCCGAATGCGGTGAGAAATCGATCCCGGAAGGCGTCCATCCGCCAGACCGGGGCTTGCGGATCGGGCTTCAGGCCCTTCTCCCACCCCCACGGTGTGATCCGCTCGAAAACAGACGGATCGCGGGCAACGATGCTAATCGGTACGTCGCGGCTGGCGCCTCGACCAGTGACGATCGGGGAGGGTTGATGGTCGCCGAGGAAGACGAGCACCAGATTGTCGTCGCCACAAGTTTCCACATAAGAGATAAGAGTGTTCAGCGAGTACTCGATGGAGGCTCGGTAGTCGGCACGTACCCGCATCTGATTCCTGGTCAAGATCGCCTCCGGCGGATCGCCCGGCGCGGCCATCGTGTCGAACACTGAGCCGTCTCCAACGTCGCTCCAGCTGACGAGTCGGGGGATGGGCTCCCAGGGCGCATGGCTTGAGACGAGGGTGACCTCTGCCATCACCGGGTGGTGGCCCCGACGTGAGCGCTCGGTGGCTTCGAACCTTGACAGGGCGTATTGATCGGGCATGCTGGCCCAGCTGAACCGAGGGCCCTGGTATCCCATGTCCATTGCGCCGTAGATCTGGTCGTAGCCGAGGGATCCGCTTGCTGGCCAGGCGGAGTCGTTGCCTGGCATGACGCCGACTGTGCGCCAGCTGGCGCGTTGGAACGCCCTGGTGAGAGTCAAGCGATGGCTGGCCTCTAGGTCGTCGTAACGCTGCTGGTTATCGATCCATAAGCCGGAAAGCAACGTGCCGTGAGCGAGCCAGCTGCTGCCGCCCGCTGTTGGTGAGGTGAGGAAGGCGCTCCGAGAACTGAATCCCGCCGCATGGAGTCGACGATCGCCAGCGTCGAGGACAGCTCCGACTTGAGAGGCAAATTCTGGATCCTCGACGGCATCGCGGCCATAGCTCTCGACGAAAGCGATGATCACGTCTTTGCCGCGCAGCGCGGCCAACAGATCCTTTGCCGGGGTGTTCTCAAAGGCATCAGCAGAGGCCTCCGTCGCAATCGACTGGCGGTCCTGGGCGTCAGTACCGGTTGGCTCCGCACGGGTGTGCAGATATGCCGCTGAGGCCTCAACTGCGACAGGCACGCCTGGCACGATCTGGACGGCAAGCATGGCGCAGGTGAGCCATGGGATGGCGACTACGACGACTGCGCGAGCCGCAGCCGAGTCGTGACGGACCACCACGCGGCTCAGGTGCTGCACTGATCGCGTCATGAAGATGACGAGCGCCGTGCTGAGTGCTATCGCTACCGCGAGGGAACCGATCGCCCGGTCCGCGCCGATCGCTCCGTCGAGGAACCTCATGGCGTCGTCGAGCAGCTTCCAGTCAAGAAGCGGGTCAAACGGCCGAGCGAGTACTGCAAAGAACCCCATGTCGAGCAGCTTGACGATGCTCAGCAGACCCAACGCCAGGCCTGACAGCGTCGCTGCAACCGACCGTGCCTTTGTCGGGAGGACGAGCAGCAGCGCGACCCAGAGAAGTCCTTCCAACGGGACGCTGACAAACGCGCCGGGTGTCAGACGGCTGAGCTCGTCCGGAGCAAGCAGGGCGAGCAGCACGAGCAGACAGGCCAGCGTGGTGGCAGCCCACGTGGCGAGTGCGCTCGCTCGGGGCAGGTCGACGCGGGCTCCGCGTGCAGCTCGGCGACCACCCGACACTGCTGCACCTGCCTTCCGGTCGAGTGCATGGGCTGGCGGTGGCGATCCGTCGGGCCCCTCGCGGTGACGGCCACCAGATCCAGGCACACATCATCGCAAGAGGGTCGTCCACAACACCACCGGATTCGTTAGTAAGACGGCGTTGATCCCTCAAAAGCTCACTCGAGCGGGAAGCGGGCAGGGCCTGCTGGGCGTAAATCGCTCCTGGTGCCGTCACCTAGAGTGAGGTTTCGAGGGAACGGTTCGTGCGACCGAGACGATGCGGGGTTCGTGGTCGGTTCTTGATAAAGTCGGTCGGTCCTGTTCGCGTGAGCTGCCGTACGTTGCGAGGCGCAAGCAGTTCAGTCGCGTGCAGGATTGTCACGAGAAAGGGAGGGCACGGGTGCTCGCCGCGTTCGCCAACGCGTTCCGGACTCCGGACCTACGCAAGAAGATCTTCTTTACGCTTGCGATCCTTGCGGTCTTCCGCCTCGGTTCGATCGTTCCCACGCCAAACGTCAACGTCAAACAGGTGAGCTTTTGCCTTGAGCAGGCCCGGACCGGCGAGCAGCAGGGGCTCTACTCCCTGATCAACCTGTTTTCTGGCGGCGCGCTGCTTCAGCTGGCGATCTTTGCGCTGGGCATCATGCCCTACATCACGGCCAGCATCATCCTGCAACTGCTCACAGTGGTCATTCCGCGGCTAGAAGCCCTCAAGAAGGAGGGTCAGGCAGGGCAGGCCAAGATCACTCAGTACACCCGCTACCTGACTCTGGTGCTGGCCGTGCTCAACTCCACCGCCTTCGTCACGGTGGCGGTGAACGACCGGCTCTTCACCGGATGCCCTGGCTTGGTCTACGACAAGAGCATCTTTCCCGTGGTCGTCATGATTCTGACTATGACGGCCGGCACCGGCGTCATCATGTGGCTGGGCGAGCTGATCACCGAACGCGGTGTCGGCAACGGCATGTCGGTGTTGATCTTCACTCAGATCGCTGCGACATTCCCCAGCGCTCTGTGGAGTCTGAAAGTGGCTCGCCCGGGCTCACAGGGTTGGGTGGTGTTCCTCCTTGTGATCGGATTGGGCTTGCTGGTGATGCTCGGGGTGATCTTCGTCGAGCTGTCACAGCGGCGGATCCCCGTTCAGTACGCCAAGCGGATGGTCGGGCGCCGGATGTTCGGTGGCACCACCACCTACATCCCGATCAAGGTCAACCAAGCGGGCGTCATCCCCGTCATCTTCGCGTCCTCCCTGTTGTATCTGCCGGCTCTGTATGCCCAGTTCCGACCTGATAGCAAGGTCTCGTCCTGGATCAGCGCGAACTTTGTCAAGGGCGACCATCCGGTGTACATCATCAGCTTCTTCTTGCTGATCGTGTTCTTCGCCTACTTCTATGTCGCGATCACCTTCAACCCCAACGAAGTCGCCGACAATATGAAGAAGTACGGCGGCTTCATCCCCGGCATCCGAGCCGGGAAACCGACCGAGGACTACCTCAGCTTCGTGTTGTCTCGCCTGACGTTCCCCGGCTCCATATATCTGGGGCTGATCGCGCTGTTGCCCTCGATCGCGTTCATCTTGTTGAACGCCAATCAGAACTTCCCCTTCGGCGGCACCTCAATTCTCATCATCGTCGGTGTTGGGCTCGACACTGTGAAACAGATCGAGAGCCAGCTCCAGCAGCGCAACTACGAAGGGTTCCTCCGCTAATGCGACTCCTCATCATGGGCCCTCCCGGTGCAGGCAAGGGCACGCAGGCCACGCGCATCGCTGAGCACTATCGGATACCCGCGATCTCGACCGGCGACATATTCCGAGCCATGAAGCACGCGGACACCCCGCTGGCCCGTCAAGTGCGGGCGATCATGGAGTCCGGTGGGTACGTGAGCGACGAGATCACCAATGAGATTGTGAAGGAACGGCTGGCGCAGCCTGACTGTCAGAAGGGCTTTCTGCTGGATGGTTATCCGCGTACGTTGCAGCAGGTACAGACTCTCGACAACTACCTCGCCGAGACGGGGCGCCCGCTTGACGCGGTGATCTCGCTGCTGGCCGACACTGATGAAGTCGTCGCACGGTTACTCAAGCGCGCGGAGATCGACGGCCGAGCCGACGACAACGAGGAAACCATCCGGGTACGGCTGCAGGTCTACGCCGAGCAGACCGAGCCGTTGCTCGATGTCTACCGCTCACGCGGGTTGCTTGTCGAGGTCGACGGCCTCGGCGAGGTCGACGAGGTGTCTGAGCGAGTCTTCGCTGCCTTGGACGCTCACCGCGAGCGCCGAACCTCTGAGCTCGTCGAGCCCACGTAGGCGTTAAGCGGCGATACTCACCAGCCCAGCGCTGCCATCCACTGTGATCAGCTGGCCGGTCTCGATCTTCTGTGTCGCCTCGGGCACCCCTACGACGGCCGGAATCCCATACTCTCGCGCCACCACCGCGCCATGGGAGCCCGAGCCGCCCATCTCCATCACCAGCCCGCCTGCGGTCAGGAACAGTGGAGTCCAGCCAGGATCGGTCGAAGGTGCGACCAAGATCTCCCCTGGCTCCAGATGTGCGCCGACCGGGTCGAGCACGACTCGCGCCCGGCCCGTCACGGCACCCGTCGAGGCTGGACTGCCGACGAGGGCGCCGTCTGCTCGAGCGGCCTGCGTAGCCAGCGCCTCCGGCTCGGTTCCGTCAGACAGGAGCAAGCGTGGAATGTGCCGCCGCTTCAGCTCTTGCTCGTACGCCTCTCGCCGCTCCGAGACCAGCGTTCGTAAATCCTCGCCGGCAAGACCCTGGCGTACGTCACCCAGATCCAGGAAGAACACGTCATCAGCCTGATCGAGCACTTTAACGGCAGCGAGCTCGCGTCCGATCGCCTTGAGATACTCCCGCATGACTGCAAACGCCAGTGCCAGCGGGAACTTGTGCGCCTCGCGTAAGCCGGCGAGCTGGCGTACCCGTCGCAGCGTCCAACCAGCCAGCTTGGCCCGAAGCCGACTGCGCTCGGCAGCACGGCTGGTGAGGCTAGTGATCATGGATTCGGCTTTCGCCGCGCCAGTCCTGAACTGCGAGGCTGGGTCAAGGTCGGATTCATCGAGCCGGAGATAGTTGCTGATCACGCCAAGTAGGTAGCTCGGATCATCTGACCAGCGCGACATACCGAGATCGATCTCGGCCACCGCCCGATGCCCGAAGCGGCGCAGAAACCCCTGAAGACCGCGCTGCGCAACGGCCGGCAACGTCCGTTCGCGGTAGCGCTGGAGTAGGTCGGGCACCGCCAGGCTAGTGAAGGCCGTTCGGGACGCCTCGTCGCTACGAATCTCCTCGGTCAACTCCCAGAGTTTGAGATCCATCTCGGTCGTAATGTTGTGCGGCAAGCCACGCAGGACTTCCTGGAGTTCGCCGGGCCGGGCCACATCACGCAGCAGCCGGCGAGACGCGGCGAGCATCAAATAGCCGCCCATGGCGTACGGCACAGTTCGCAGCATCATGAAAGGCATCTCGCCGAGCCGCCGCTCCACAAAGTCAAGGCGCTGGGACGCCGTCGCATTGGCAGGCAAGATCAGTGATCGCCGCAGCCGCCGCTCGGTGGCGTCGACTCCGCGGTAAGCCCATTCCGGGTTGGCAAGCCCGATGGCCAAGCGTACCGGTATCTTATTGCGCAGCGCGGCGGCGGCAATGTGCCTGAGCACCGTGTGGTCACCGGAGTCGATGATCGAAAACTCAGGCCACTCCCCGAGTGTCTTCAGCACTGCCGACGCCCGCGACTCCATCATTCCGAACACTCCGAAGATGGCCCGGCGTCCGATCCGGTTGCGTAGAGCACTCGTCACGTCAAGATAGGGCCGTTGACCGGGGGCGTGCAGCGCGGGGGGTCCCGCCAACGGCTGGGCGAGTGGAAGTTTGATCGCTGTTGCGACCGAGGTGCCAATCAACCGGCTGGCAGCAATGCCCATTGGAGTGATCGGCCTGGTCAGACCCTGCGCCAAGCTGAAGCACATCAGCACCCGCAGGCCCGGCCGATGAGTTCGCGCCAACGGGTACAAGGTGGTGATGGGCCGCGCCTGGGTCAACCAGAAGCGCCCCACGGAGTCGAGAGCCCATTCAGTGTCCTGTGGCGCCCCGTAGAGCCGCTGCACCTGCTGGCCAAGATCAACCAGTCGTAGCACCTGATTATCGTCCAGGCATGCTTGCGTACTCTGGTCGGCCAGCTCACGATGCTGGGTGCCGCCGCCGGGCACGCTGGTGATCATGACCCGCTTGTCGCCGAGACGTCGGCTGACAATTCTCCGGTCGACAGAGTTCACGACGAAGTGGTCAGGGTTGACAGCACCGGAAACCACCGCCTCGCCCAAGCCTGGGCT
>JBKOUS010000016.1:0-10124 GCA_046723505.1 Actinomycetota bacterium | reverse complement strand
TTGATGTGACCAGGGCATGACCTTGACCTCGGCGTGCTGAAATCCGCTGCGCTGCAGCATGGCTCGCAGATTGTCTGGAGTGTTCATGAGCTCGTGCTGGGCAATCAAAGGCCGATCGGTGGCGCGCCGTGGCGGTTCAGTTCTTAGTTCCAGATATCCAATGCGGGAGCGCCCCCGTCGTAGCACCAGGTAGTGAGGCCGACGCTGCCTCCGGCGCGGAGTACCCGCCGCACCTCGACGAGCGCCGTCTCAGGCTCCGGCACGTGGAACAGTGCGAACGCCATGATCACAGCGTCATAGGAAGCCGAGTTGAACGCCAGCTTGGCCGCGTCGGCGATGACCCGGGAATAGCCGGCTGGTATGCGACGGAGCATTCCCTCGGCTCGGTCCGCAGCAACGACGAGGGCCGATGGAGCGGCGCGGCGAATCGCTGGTAGCAGCGTTCCCACACCTGCGCCAAGGTCGAGGACCCGGTCCGCAGAGTGAAGCGGCACCTTGTCGATCAGCTGGACACCCGCCGGATGTATTGCCGATGCCCACCACTGCTCGTAGGTGTGAGCGGACGCCGAATAGTAGGCGGTGAGCAACTCGACAGGGCTGGCCGGCGGCAGAGTCACAGTTGCGATCAGAGGGGGTTTGATGCGCCGATCACGACAGAGATGGCAACTGCTTGTTGTTTTTGCGGCGGGATGAGTTGGCGCATCAGCGAAATCACCTCATCGGTGAACAGGGGGTAGAGCGCGCAGTCATCGATGCTCACCGGTTCCCGATGCAGCACCCGGACATCGATGAATCTCGCCTTTTCAAGTTTGTAGATGAAGTCAGGTTCGGCCAGGGCGCCGGCGACACAGCCAGCCCAGGCCGCCGGCTGGGTGAGGATTTCTGCCGGAAGCTGATCTTGGTCAACGGTGAAGTCGGACACGCAGAGTCTCCCACCAGGCCGGAGCACCCGGGCACATTCGGCCATGACGCGGGCCTTTCGGGCAGACAAGTTGATGACGCCGTTGGAGATGATCAAATCCACGCTGCCGTCGGGGAGCGGAATGGCCTCCATTTCTCCATACAAGGTTTCTATGTTGTCTAGGCCGGCTTCCTGCGCCGCGTAGGCGGTGCGCTGGAGCATTTCCGGTAGAAAGTCCAGCCCGATCACCTTGCCGGTTGGTCCGGTGCGCCGGGCGCCGAGGATAGTGTCGATTCCGCCGCCGCAGCCAATGTCGAGAATCGTGTCACCTGGCTGGATATCGGCGAAGCGCAGATGGTTCGCCACGCCCAGGGCACGATTGATAGCCGACTCCGGAACCTGTGCCAACTCCTCTGCGCTGTATAGCTTGTACGCGACCGCAGCCGTCGAGGCAGGAACCTGCCGATACGCGTCGCGAACCAGATCCTTGATCTCGCTGCTGTGCATCAGATCGCGGCTCATGGGCCGAGCTCCTCCAGGGTCTCGTTCAAGCGGCGGAGGACTGCATCCGGGACCTCGTCACGGGCCGAGCTGGCAAGGAAGCGCCGCAGCTCCCGAGCAAACTCAAGCTCTCCGCAGCAGGCTCTACACCGGGCCAGATGCTCCTCGATCGCCTCCCGGGTCGCCTGATCCGCGGTGGCGTCGAGGTACTCCCAGAGGTGCCGGGTGGCTTCCGAACACGTGATCATCGCGCTGCCTTTCGCAACAGGCCGTGAGTCTCGGCGTAGTCCCATAGCTGCTTTTCGAACAACTTGCGTCCGCGATGCAGCCGTGCCAGTACCGTGCCAAGCGGAATATCGAGCATGTCGGCCACCTCCCGCGCCAGATATCCATCCATGTACACCATGACGATCGGGATCCGATACAACATGGGCAGTTTCATCACGACGGCCCGCACATCCTCCGGCCCAAACTCGTCGAGAAAGTCCAAGTGCAGCGAGTCCGAGTAGGGAAACGGATCTTCGTAGGCGATCTTGCGAAAGAGCGAGAACCGTTCGAGCTCGTCCAGCTCGACCTGTTGCACGCTCCTCCCAATGGCACGGCCACGGTCCCGGCAGCAGTTGATCAAGATCCTGGTGAGCCACGCAGGTCCCGCAGCAGTCTCGCGCAGCTGGTGGAATCCCTGAAACGCCTTCAACAGGCAGTCCTGCACCGCGTCCTCGGCGTCGACCCCAACCAGCCGTCGCGCGATGGAATACAGCTTGGGCAGCTGCTCCCGCGCCAGCATACGGAACCGCTCGGCCTCATCGGCGGCGTTGTCCACCGTCTCTACATCCGCGAACGCCACGGACACCACATTCCTTAGGACGGTTTCGAGGCTTGCCTTATTGCACTCTGACACGGCGGTCGACCGCCTGTGAACGCGGTAGGCCCGTCAACCGCTCTGGAATGCAATACCCGGGAGCGGGCCGACGTCTTCTCGTGTAGGAACAGAACTGAAAGGAGCGTCCATGGCCACTGTGGACGTCGGTGATCTTGAGGGCAAGGTCCAGCAGATGTACCGGGAGGTGGCGGAGCAGCCACACGCCTCCTATCACTTCGAAATGGGCCGAGTGCTTGCCCAGCGGCTTGGCTACCCCGATGCTCTGCTGGCAGCGATTCCTTCCGAAGCGGTGGAGTCATTCGCCGGCGTCGGCTATTTCTTTGACTTGGCGGATCTTCAGCAGGGGGAAACCGTCATCGATCTGGGCAGCGGCTCAGGAATGGACGCCTTGATCGCGGCTGATCTGGTAGGACCAACGGGCAGCGTGGTCGGTGTTGACTTCACGCTTGAGCAGTTGACCAAAGCGCGACGGCTGGCGGCCGAGGCCGGCATCGAGCACGTCGAGTTCCGTGAGGGCCGCATCGAGAGTCTGCCCGCCGACGACGAAAGCTTCGACTGCGTGATCTCCAACGGCGTCATCAACCTCTCCCCGGACAAGCAACGGGTCTTCGCCGAGACAGCGCGCGTGCTACGGCCGGGTGGCCGGCTCGCGATCGCCGACATCGTCACCACGCGACCGCTGACCGAGGCAATCGTCAGCAACGCCGATCTGTGGGCCTCCTGTATCGGCGGCGCCGCACAGCAAGACATCTACCGAAACCTCATCGAGGCCGCCGGGCTGACGATCAGGGCGACCCGGGTCAATCCGTACAGATTCCAGTCCACCCAGGCGCGCAACGCCAGCGTCACCTACGGGGTGCACAGCATCAGCCTGTTAGCGGTCAAACCCGGCCGTTGAGCCGCATCATTCGTCAACACATCGAAGGGAAATCAAATGACAACCATCAATCAACGACCCGAGAAGGTCGCCGCGTCCGGCACGCTGCGTGCTGGTTCCGCGCTTATGGCGCTCGCTGGTCTCGGATTCATTGGCTACGCGATCATCTTCTTCGTCCGCAACTTCACCGGTGCCTTTCTCGAGCTCGGCATTGGACCGGGACAGGTCGACGTGGGCCGCACCGAAATTCGAGAGTTCAGCCTCCCGCTGTTCCACTACATCGCGCACCTGCACATCGCGGTCTCGGGGTTCATCGCCGCCACCGGACTGGCCACCGCGGCACTGGCTTGGTACGGGGTGCGGCGCGGCGAGCTGTGGGCCTATGTGACCGCAATCGCCGTACCGGTGCTCGGGCTCGCCGTCGCGCTACCCGCGCACTACCCGTACCACCTCGACACCCTCGGCCACCTTGGGCTCATTTACCTGGCGACAGCAGTGTTCGTGGTGGGAGCCGTCCTCGCACTCAAGCCGATACTGAAATCACGTCAGACCACCGATCTTTGATGGCAGCTCCAGCGAAGGCCGAAACGGGGCGCCCTTCGGGCGGGCCGAGAGGATTCATCCGGGCCTCGTCGGTCGGCCGATTTATCTGGACTACAACGCGACCACACTGGTAGACCCACGAGTGGCCGAGGCAGCCCTGCCGTACCTGACGCGTCAGTTCGGCAACCCCGTCCAGCGGCCACCGCTACGCCGATGAGCCGCGCACCGCGTTGGCGGCCGCACGCGCGGAGGTCGCCAACCTGATCGGCGCCGAGCCGGACAACATCGTCTTCACCAGCAGCGGTCCAGAAGCCGACGCCCTCGCGATTCAAGGGGGGTTCTCGCTGTCGACGGCCGGCACGTGATCACTCAGACCACCGAGCATCCTGCTGTCCTCGGTGCATGCGCGACGCTGAGCCGCCGACATGGCATCGAGACGACCTATCTTCCTGTTGCGTATGGCCTCATAGATCTCGACGATCTGCGGGCAGCGCTGAGCCAGTCGACGAGCCTGGTGTCGATCATGTACGCGAATAATGAGACCGGTGTGCTGCAGCCGATCGCCGAACTCGCCGCCATCGCCCATGAGCACGGCGCCCTGCTGCACACCGATGCCGCCCAGGCGGTCGGCAAGATTCCAGTCGACGTTGCCGAACTGGACGTCGACCTGCTCACCATCGTCGGGCACAAGATGTACGCACCCAAGGGCATTGGCGCGCTTTATGTTCGCCCCGGCGTACGCCCCGAGCCGCTTGCTCGTGGCGGCGGCCAAGAGCGTGGCCTTCGGGCGGGCACCGAGAACACCGCCTGGACGGTTGCGCTCGGCGCGGCCGCCCGCATCGCAGACGTTGAGCTGATCGAAGAAGGCAACCGCCTTCGTGCGCTGCGCGACCGCCTGCACCAACGCCTATCGACCGCCTGCCCGGCCGCATGCAGCTCAACGAGCATCCGGTGCAGCGACTGCCGAACACCCTCAATGTGACGATTACTGGTGTTCGCAGCAACGACCTTCTTTCCAGCTGCCCACAAATCGCGGCATCCACCGGATCCGCCTGCCACACCGGAAATCCCGGAACCTTCGCCGGTTCTGAGCGCCATGGGTCACGACGCCGACCACGCCCTCGGCGCGTTACGTCTCACCCTCGGCCGTTGGACAAGCCAAGCCGATGTCGACCAGGCCGCCGACCATATTGCGGAGGTGGCGAATGCAAGGAGCAAAGGAGGTACCTATGAATGATCGCGACATTGACAACGTCACCGGGTCAGAGGAGTTCGCTGAACGGCTCACCGGTGTCCTAAACGATGGTGCACTCTGCTTGATGCTCAGCATCGGGCACCAAACAGGACTGTTCGACACCATGGCTTCCTTGCCCGCGTCGACGTCTGCGCAGAATGCGGAGGCCGCGGGATTGGATGAGCGATACGTGCGGGAATGGCTCGGAGCGATGACCACAGGCCGGGTTGTTGATCACGACCCTGATCGGCTGACCTTCGCTCTTCCACCCGAACGCGCCGCCTGGCTCACCACAGCGGCCGGTCCAGCCAACCTGGCCTTGCAGGCCCAATACGTCGGTCTGCTCGCCGTGGTGGAAGACAAGATCGTTGTTTGCTTCCGCGCCGGTGGTGGCGTGCCGTACTCCGCATACCCGAAATTCCAGGCACTTATGGCCCAAGACAGCGGCGCTGCGCACGACGCGGCTCTGATCGACGTCATCCTTCCGCTGGTCCCTGGGCTTGTGGACGAGCTTCATGCTGGGATCGACGTGGCTGACATTGGCTGCGGCTCAGGCCATGCTGTGAACCTGATGGCGACGGCGTATCCAGGGAGCCGCTTCATCGGCATTGACATCTCCGACACCGGGCTAGCCGCCGGCACGGGCTGAAGGTGAACGTAGGTCTCACCAACGTCCAGTTCCAGAACCAGGACGCTGCCGGTCTCGGCGGATCCGAACAGTACAACCTCATCACGACATTCGACGCCATCCATGACCAGGCGCATCCCGACCTAGTCCTTAGCAACATCGCCCGACTGCTGCGGCCGGGCGGACACTATCTCTGCGTGGACGTAGCCGCCTCAAGCGAGCTGGCCGGCGATCTCGACCATCCCCTGGGGCCGTTCGCGTACACAATCTCGTGCATGCACTGCATGACTGTGTCGCTTGCCGCGGGCGCTCTCGGGCTGGGCGCAATGTGGGGAGAACAGCGAGCCCGCCAAATGTTGGCCCAAGCTGGCTTCAGGTCCGTCGAGATCAAACGAGTCGATGGCGACATATTCAACAACTACTACGTCACTACCACTGCGTGAGAGGGCAGGACCTCCGTCCAGGTGGCGTCCTAGCGTTCCTGTAAATGGTGGTGGCCTGCTCGATGATGTGGGGTGATAGAGACCGACGATTGAAGGAGCAGGCCGATGAGAAGGGTAGCCCCATCCGTGATCGCTCGTGAGCAGCTGCAAGTCCTGCTGGCTGGCGGCGCCGACCGTGAGACCAACATCGTCTCTGCCCTGGTGGGGATCGTGACCCGGCTGGTGGTGCAGGGACTGGTGGAGGGTGAGCAGCGCGACTTTCTCGGCGGCCGGGGCCGCTACGACCGCCGCGGCGAGGACCAGGTCGGATCAGGCAACGGCTATGCGCGGGGCCCGGCTGCGCACCGCTGAGGGGGTTCGTCGATGTCGCGGGCCGCAGGTCCGCGGGGCCGGCGAGCCGTTCCGATCGAGCCTGATGGGCTTTCTGGACGGCAACAGCGAGGTGCTGGAGTCGCTGGTCAAGGAGATGTATTGCCCGGGGTCTGTCCACCCGCGATGTGGAGGGTGCGTTTCGCGACGCGACCGGTGAGTTGTTGATCTCCAAGAGTGCGGTCAGCGAGATCACCGACCGATTGTGGGAGGACTACCAGCAGGGAGCAGAAGAACTCTGCCCGTCGGCCATTTTGCATATCCGCACGTTTCCGTCCATGCGGGCAGCGACGACGCCAGGCACGCGTTCTCAGCCGTGCAGGCCGCACGACCGGACGAACCGCAATGGTCATCGGGAAGGCCGGCGAACAGCGGCGCGAGCTCGGCGTCTGCAGTGTAAGTCTCGAAACCGACCGTATAGGGACCGAAATCCTCGAAGTGCCCTTCGTAGCCCTCGAGCTGCGTGTGCTCAGATGCGCTGGATTTGGATGCTTTCGACATGGTTCTGGCTCCCTTCGTTCTGCAACCTGCGTGTTCGTTACTCCACGCGCCAACAGGCTGAGAATCTCGACCTCGCGGGAAGTCAACGCGTCGGGCCAGGATCGTCTGCCCGGGGATGGGCGTCCAGCTGTCTCAAGTACCACCTCGACCGCTGATCCATCCAGGCGACCGGCCCTCAGGTCCGCCATCGCCTCCAACGCCGCCTGCAGCCGCTCGCCCTCCGCCCACCGTGTTAGCGCTGGTTCGGCCTCGATGATTGCGATCCAGTCTGATGCCTCATCCAGACCGGCCAGCACTTGGTCAGCGTTCGCGCAGAAAAAAGTGACAAGGGAGGGATCGAACTCGGCACTGGACCGGCGGACAGCGCTGCGGACCGCATCGACTCCGTGGCGACGGGCGTAGACCTCGACCGGAGCGGCCAGTTGCACAAGCCGAGCTGGAAGCGCGATTTCAGTTCCGCGCAAGCCCAGCGGAACGCCCTTACCATCCCATTGCTCGTAGGCCTGGCCGAACGCTGCTGACTGGTCCAGGCCAATCTGTTGAGCAAACTGGTCAAGGAGTTGGGCGTGGGTAGACAGAAGGGGCTTTCCAACGCCTGGGTCGAGCGCATACTCAAGGCAGCCGAGCACGACCCTTACATTTCAGAAGTCTTCGGCAGAGTCACGGACCTCCTCGCGCTTCCCACGGTGATGATGCGCCCGCGCTTCGTTTGGCGGGTGGCCCAGAGCCGCGCAATGACGGATGTGGCCACGGGGAAGGTCCGGTCACTGATCGGGACCCTTCGACCGTGAAGGTCTCGGGCTGGGCGGGCCCTCTGCGCCCACCGGGTGTGCTGCCTCAACAGCCGTGTACCGAAAGGCGCCTTCCACTGGGTGGACGGCAGCGCCGGGCCAGGGCCGCGAGGACCTCGGTGCCGTCCGTGACCACCTATTGCAATTTGAAGGATTGGAATACCCACCGCTCGTACCCATGCAGCTGCAGCGCGGTCTGAACGCGGAGGGCCGGGTCGACCACCTGCGCTTGTGGCGTGCGTTCTGGACATGGCGGCTGCACCAGCTTTGAGGCCTCAAAGTGGGCGCCCCGCCAGTTGCGGCACAGTTTCGCCTCGCACCCGCCTCCCTGACTGGTGGACCAGCAGCACGCTGCGCTACGGATCGAGCTGCGGTGGGGCCTGGCCAGCACGAAGGTCTCACCAGGAACGGCTATTGCAAGGAGCTTGGGCCTGTGCTGAGCCATTGGACCTACGGCCCTGGATGCGTTGTTCGGTGGGCGTCCAGCTGGCTGCTTAGACTGCAGCGACGTGGGGACCGGAGGCGTCGACGCCGCCGAAAGCCTGTCTGACCAGGATGCTGGTGGGCGATACTGGATTTGAACCAGTGACCTCTTCCGTGTCAGGGAAGCGCGCTCCCGCTGCGCCAATCGCCCGAGGTGGAGACGGGATTTGAACCCGTGTACACGGATTTGCAGTCCGTTGCCTCGCCTCTCGGCCACTCCACCAGGGAACACTTCTCCCCATAGGGACTGGGCGAGACTCGCTCCGAGCGGACGACGGGATTCGAACCCGCGACCCTCACCTTGGCAAGGTGATGCTCTACCAGCTGAGCCACGTCCGCGCATCCGGCAACCAACCGGCTCGGGTGCGATCAGAAACCATAGCCGAGGCTAAGGCCCGAGTCCAAACGTGGTCTCGGGGAGTACAGCACCAGCGTGCCGAGTACCGAACCATGCTCACCATTGGCCGGTAACCTGACGTGGTGCAACTCACCGCATCTGCTCCACAAGCCCTGACTGAGCAGCTGAGGATCTGGCTGGACGGCCGCGTTTACGACGATCCGCAACGGGCCACCGTCGCCGCAACTGATCACGGCTTGGTGGTTGGAGACGGCGTCTTCGAAACGCTCAAAGTGACCGCGCGTGGCGCCTTTGCTGTACGGCGGCACTTGGACCGTCTAAGTCGTTCAGCAGCCGCGTTGCACCTTCCGGCCCCAGATCATGAGCAGATTCGCGAGGCGATCGACGCTGTACTGGACGGGCGCGAATTCCGGCGCGGCAAGTTGCGGATCACCTACACCGGCGGACGCGGCCCAATGGGCTCGGAGGCTGCGTACGGGGCGCCCACATTGCTCGTGGCGGCGGCGCCGGCGGATGCGGCAGCGCCGCTCGCCTCGATCGTGACCGCGCCCTGGGCCCGCAACGAACGCGGTGCGCTTGCCGGTGTGAAATCCACGTCTTACGCAGAGAACGTTCGCGCTCTTGGATATGCGGCCCAGCGCGAGGCCAGTGAGGCGATCTTCCTCAATACCGGCGGTCATATCTGTGAGGGGACTGGCAGCAACATCTTCTTGGTTTTCGGAGACGCAGTCGTCACACCACCACTCAGCTCCGGCCCGCTTGCCGGCATCACCCGAGAGTTGATCATGGAGTGGAGCTCGGTTGAGGAGCGAGATCTGACGCTTGATCAGGCCAAGCGCGCTGACGAGGTGTTTATCACCTCCTCAATGCGCGACGTGCAAGGGATTGAGCGCTGGGACGATCTCAGCTTGAGCCAGACGCGCACGGTCACCCACGCTTATGCGGCGACCTTCGCCGAGCGATCCGAAGCAGACATCGACCCCTAAGGCCCTCAGGCGGCGAGCGACGCCATCAGTACGTTCGCGCACTTTCAGGGCGGCAGCCGGTAACGACCCCTGCCGGGTGTCGGGATCAGCCCAAAACCCAAGGAGCAGAGATTGCCATCGGGAGGAGGCCTAGGAGGACCCACGGGCTGTAGGGTCGCCGGCGATTGATGAGCAGAATTGCCGCGGCAGTGGCCAAACCCATCACGCCAGTCATAATCCACAGGCCAGTGACGCTGGTTGGCGGAAGGTCCCTATCGCCGACGATAGCGAGGTAGGCGGCGAGGACTGCTGCGAAGGTGCCGAAGACCACGGCAACCAAAGTCGAGATAACAACGCGCTGCACGAGGTCGAGGCTGCGGGCCTCGTGTTCCCTGCTGGCGGAGTGGTTACGTGGCTGGGACGCAGTCATCCTTTGCTCCATTTCTTGGTGCTCAGACCTATTGTCCGCTGCCGTTGGCCCTGAAACTGCTCATGTCAATCGGGTTCTTCGAACTTGAGCGGGGTGCGTTGAGGCTCGTGTCGTGGCGGGTGAGGGGCTCGTGGCCCCCGACATGCTGTTGGTCTCTCACAACGTCCAGCAGCGGAGCCACGAGCATGTCGGATGCTACGTCAGTGTTGTTCGGTCT
>JBKOUS010000058.1:0-5746 GCA_046723505.1 Actinomycetota bacterium | reverse complement strand
AGCGTCCACCCAGGAGTCTCAGCAGCCGGTCCGACCACTCCCTGAGCATTGTCCGCACGCGACCCACCGGCTTGCGGGGGCGCTCGCGTCGCTGCCGTAGCCGTCGCGCCAGATCGGATCGACCGCCGCCGCGGAGGGCGAGCACAGTGCCGACCTTGCCGATGGTCTGTCCGACGGCGCACCCGACCGCTGTCGTCACCTCCTCGGTGAAACCACCGACCTGAGACGCCACAATGTAAATCTCGCTGTTGAAGACCGGTACAAGTGAGGACAGCAGGCCGTACCCGACCGAGACGAGGAACTCGATCAGCGGTTGCCAGTTCACGCCGACACCTGCAGCACGCCCGCTAACCGGGCACGGATAGATCTCACGGTTGTCGCCTCGACAACGCTTCCCTGCAGTACACCTGGGCGGCCGGCGGTCCGGTCAGCCGTCTGCAGCTCGCGCAACTGCAGCCACTGCCGCTAAACAGATCGTCGTTGAGCCGAGTCAGTGCCCAGCAGTCTCAACCCTCGCAGTGCTGATGCGGTAGCGGCAAGGTCTCCCTCGGTCGGCGATGGGGTGGATGGTGGTTTTGACCAGATAGCATCCCCCGGTCGCCGGATGAGGGGAGAAGTGGTTCTGCGAACCAGATCGGGGGTGTGAGCCGCCGCCCAGCGGGTTGAGGCGGTTGCTCAGTCGGGCGGATCGACCAGGTAGACGCGGCGCCTTTCCGATAGTCCCTTCATCTCGCGCAGGCCGCGATCAGTGAAGCCGATCGGCGAGCCCGCCAGGAGCTCTCGGGTCGCCCATGAGGCGTAGACCTGGCCCGGCTCAGCCAGGTCTACGATCCGCGCCGCAATGTGCATCGTCGCGCCGCGGACGTTGCCGCCCTCCACCTCGATCTCGCCGGTGTGGACCGCGGCCCGGACCTCGAGGCCGATGCCGGACGTCGCCCGACCGATCTCCTGAGCGGCACGGATGGCTCGCTCAGCGCCGTCGAACACAGCCACAAACCCGTCGCCGGTCGTCGCGACCTCGCGGCCCCGAAATCGGTCGAGCACCGCCCTCACCGCCTGGTCGTGCCGGGCCAGCAGGTCGCGCCACTTGCCGTCGCCGAGCTCGAGGGCACGGGCGGTGGAGTCCACGATGTCGGTTACCAGGAGCGTCGCCACCACTCGGTCGAAGCCACCGCCCTCGGTACGCGCGAACGCCGTACTCGGCTGCCAGTCGATCGTGATCCACGGTTCCTCACCCACCACCCAGGCGTCGTGGCCGGGCGGAACCTCATAGAACTGGCCGGCCTCGATCAGCAGCTCGGCACCCTCACGCATCCGGATCCGTGCGCTGCCGGAGACGCATAGGCCGATGTGGTGGTACTCGCACAGCTCGGTTTGCGCGATCGGCTTGATCGACTCGCTCCAGCGCCAGCCGGACTGGAGGACCGAACGGCCGATGCGGATGTCGCCCATGTCGTACGTCTCGAGCCGGCCGTACGGGATCTCGCGGACATCGTCCGGCTCCCCGAAGGGCCTCCGCTGAAGCTTCACCATCAGCACCGCAGAATAGCGCCCTCACCTCGACTTGCCACGCCCAGAAAACAACGCCGATGGGCTTATGGGAGCGTGACCCCCGCGCGTAACACGCAGTGCAACCACTGACCCCCGCTGGGTCCGCCATGGTGATCGGACGCTCAACTCCACGAGGTTAACCGTCCTGCCTCATCCATCATGAGTGTTACCGGTTCTGACCGGGATGCAGTGCCCGCTGCTCCCTCGACTAGAGGCTCCTCATCCAGCATGAAGTGTTACCGATTCGCACTGGGCGACAGTTTCCGAGGGCGTCATCCAGAACTGGTGGCGGCAGGGGATCATGGGCGGCGTCAAAGCCCACTACCTATCGCGTGACCCGAGCGAGATCAAGACTCAATGTCAGTGAGCTCTCACCCAGAGGTCAGGGTAACGATCCAGCCACGATGCGCTCATATCCCCGACGCGAACAACTGCACTGCGCCAATCTGCACACCGTGAGTCTGGGGAAGCTCGATCAATGGGAACTCTTCTGGGATCTTCTGTCCGACGCTGAGTATCAACGCGCGATCATCGGGTTACGCGCCGGCCTGCAACTCTGCCTGAGCGCCTATCGCGAGACCGTTCCAAATCAAGACCTCGCCGCAGCTGCCATCGGCGACTTCGTGAACTGGGCGTGCGCGCTCGACCAACGGCTGGACGACACAGACGCGACCTACGCCGCGCGCCGCGATGCCGACGATGATGGCCGCGTGCTGCCCGCTCTGCGCTTTGTCCGGGACAGGCAGAGGCACCAGCTGGCCGTCACATCATCGCTGGTGTTCTTGGTCCAGTGGTCGGATGTGAACCCGAAGCCAGCTATCACCCGGACACGGATCTATTGGCGACCGCTGGAGGGTCCAACAGAACCGATCAACGGCCATGCGGCGATCAGCAGGTACGTCACGCTCCGAGCCGCCTATGAGGATCAGCTGGAAGGCCGGGAGCCACCCTTGGCAATGGCGGCGGCCCTCCGCTTCCTCAGCCAAGAAGTCGACGCTCGGGGCATCGAAGTCCCAGACGCCATGCCCTGGCCGCTGGAACAGGCCAACGACTAACACTCAAGACGTGGCCGTTCGTTATGGAAGGCGACGGTTCGAAGACCATGCAGGAGTGCACTGCGGGTAGCCAGGACCGACAAGCCTTTCTAGGGCGGCGACGGAGCTGGACTCGGTGTCATTTCACGTTCGCGTCCGCGCCATGCGGCGGTGCCGAATCCGACGCCGACTACAAGTGCCGCGACGCCGCCGACGGGCCCCAGGACGCGGGGAGTGTGGGAGACCAGCGCGGCGACCAATCCGAGGTATAGCCACACCCCGCTACGCCGAGCCAGCGAGGCAATCCCTGATCATGGCGACGCCGAACAAGACATAACCAATCATGAACAAGATCGCCGCCAACCCATTGACGATCACCACCGGCAGGTACTGGCTAATCGAGTCGAGCACCGCCGGTCACTGTTTGGCCAAAATCGGGGCGAGGAAACCAAAGTTCCCCGTCACTGCAATGAGGTAAGGCAAGAACCGGTATAGAAAAGAGCAGCCAACTTAGGCCGAGCACGATCACCAAGAACCCGGCCAGAGGCCGCCGGGCCATCCAACCCCTCAACCCGTTAGTTCGAGGTCTCCTTGTGGGGACGGAGCGGGATAAAGCGGAGGCGGCGCGGTGTCTAACGACATGACGAACTTCCTCTGGGAATGACTGAGACATCTGCCGGTGTAAAAGCTCGTCAACGCTCTCAATTAGCTGACAGGATCAGTCAACTATCAATACTGTGACCTCGGCGCGACTGACGCCAGCCAGCACCCTCATCGGCAGTAGGAGAGATGTGGCCGCCCAGGCTTTCGGCACAAACGATCCGGGCCAGACACCGGATCGTTTGGCTGCCGGGCTCGCTTTCGCCTTTATCGTCCTCCTCTTGGCGACCGAACTGGTCCTCACACTGCCTGATGAGGCAGCCAGCCCGTCCTTTGTTGCCCAGTTCTACACCGAGCATCGGACATTCATCATTGCACTGCAGATACTGGGAGTCCTCGACGCCTTACTGCTGGGCGGCTACGCGTGGCGATTACGTGCAGTCGACCGATTTGTTGCCGGGGCAGGCTTACTCACGGCTTTCTGCGCCCTGGCGCCCACCATGATCACTTTGGTACTGGCCATCGTCGCTGATCCCGCTCATGTCGAGACTGCCGCCGAATGGAACATGCTTGAACCCCGCGGAGACGACATTCTCTTCGTCGGAATCGTGGTGTTCGCCTCGACCGTTGCGGTTCGGCTCGGTAGAAACAATCCAGCGCTGGGCATTTTGGCCTTGATCGTCGCTGTCGCCTGCCTGCTCCGTCTCATACTCGAGGCGGCCGGCAAGACTCGCGGGGCTCTCGAAGCCGTGGGGCCGCTGCTATTTGTGGTGCTGATCGCAACAATGGCCGTTCTGAGCTTCCGCGGTGTCCTGCGTGCTAGCCCGAGACGGCTTCCTGGACAACCGGAAATCGCGGAATCGTAATGCCTCATCTCCATAGCTGCACTTTTGGTTGAAATGGAGGGTTCGCGGTCAACGGGGACTGCCAATGGCCAGCAGCGTCCCGTAACCGGACCGCTCACCGAAACGCATTTGCACTGCAATTTGATCGCAAGCGGAACAACTGGCGAAGCCCGCTGCTCGACGCCGATGGCAGAACGACACCACCTTCGCCTCATGCAGGTGTTGGCTGCGAGTTCGCGCTCGAGTGACGGCCTTGGAGTCACCTTACGGCGTCATGATGGATCAGTCGCCCCGGCGGATCGCCGGCCAAGGGCTGCGGCGAGACCACGCTGATAGCTTTCCGAGCGGCCGCGCTCGGATCGCGGCCTACGTCGGCTGCACCGAGCTTTCGGCTTGGCAAGGAACCAAGCGTCCGGTCTTCGCCCGCAGCGTCCGGCGACCTCGACGGCTGGCCGAAGAAGCACACACGATCGGGCGTGAGCAGCGGTTTTCGGCTGCCTAGACCAGCGAGTTCTGGCTCGCTACCGGGCAGGTCCAGCAAGTGCGCCTGCGTGATGCCCGAAGCCAGGTCGCCGCCATCTTCCGAGCCCGGTCTCCGCCAGGAGCGTGGTGAACCCAGCCGCGCGCAAGCAGCGCTCTCATCTCCTCAACGAGGGAGAGGGGGAGGAACCACCGCCAGCAGCTTCAGAGCCTCCGAGCATACGGGTCACTCAGGTTGCCGCTCGGCTGTTGTGATGCTGGAGTGCAACCTCAATCCAGTCGGTCAGTTGCTGGTCAGTGGTCAGACCGTTGGCGGTCACGGTGATCCATCCTGGCCCCATAGGGCGGTCTGCTCCCATGACCGCGGGTTGGGCGTCGGGGACAGAGAGCAGCTCCGCAGATCGGCCAGGGTCGATGCGGACTAGCAGGCTGCCGTCGCGGTTGACAGACACGACCATGCGGTTGTCCAGCATGAACGACAGTCCGCCAAACATCGACACCTCCCGCACCTCCCTATCCCGAGATAAGGCGGCCCGGACGCGAGCCACCAGGGTTTGACGTTGTTCGGTCATGACTACTCCTTGACTGACACGGGTTCGGCCGCGCAGATTGTCGACGCCGGTAGGGTTTTACTGGCTGCGGCGGTCGGTCAGCGGCCACCCTTGTTGATGTAGTCCGGGCCGTCGTAGTGCAGGAACAGGCGCTCGATGACGTTGTCCTGGTACGTGAAGAACTCAGCGAAGCGCACCGTTCCACCCGGCATCACGGCGTCGTAGAGCACGGCGGATCTGTGGTCGTCGTGGACCTCGCTCAAGACGTCGATGCTCTGCACGGTGGCGATGAAGCCGGCGACTCCCTGGAGGAAAGCGTCGGTGGCATCTGTGCGGTGACCTGCCAGGGCGCCGCTGAACTCCAAATGCTCCGACAGCAGCTGGCGAAGTTCGTCGCCCTGCCCGTACGCTTCCGCGCCGCTGGACAAGATCTGGTAGTAGCTCTGCAGCACTGGCGGAGCCGAGGACGAGATGTGCGACATGAGAGGCCTCCATGGCGAGTCGGGTGTGAGGCACTATAAAATCTCTAGTGAGCAGGTCCTGATTGTCAAGTAGGAGTGACCATGAGGTCGTACGGACAGTTGTGCGCTGTGGCTCGTGCCCTCGACGTCGTCGGCGATCGCTGGACCCTGTTGATCGTGCGCGAGCTCCTCACTCGTGGTCAGGCTCGCTTCACGGAACTGCA
>JBKOUS010000208.1:0-14691 GCA_046723505.1 Actinomycetota bacterium | reverse complement strand
AGTCGGTTGGGGACGCATCGTGCACGTCTCGACCGGGCTCGTCGAGGATGGGTTTCCCGCCAACGCGGCGTATGGCGCCGCGAAGTCCGGGTTGCACGGCCTGACCCGCTTCATGTCTCGTGAGCTGGCCCGGGCGGGGATCTTCACCAACCTGGTGATGGCCGGGTTCACCCCAGCGGGCAAGCCGTTCCCGCCCGAGATAGTTGCGCTAGCGGCGGATGCAGCCGCAACGAAGCGCGTCACTGAACCCGACGATGTCGCGCGCGCCATCGTGTTCCTCTGCTCAGCAGCGAACAGCAACATCACTGGCGAGCTGGTCCGCGTGGACGGCCACTTTCTGGCGCCCCTGACCCAGTGAGCCCACGCGCGAAAGGACCCCGTTGTGAGTGCCTGGAACGCCAAGGTCATCAACGAGTTCCGCGGCAACGGCGGCAAGGTTGGCGGCGCGTTCGAAGGCGTATCGCTGCTGCTGCTGCACACCACCGGCGCCCGCACAGGCGCCGAGCGCATCAACCCCCTCGTCTACCAAGACCTAGGCGACGGGGTCCTGGCGGTCTTCGCGTCGAAAGGCGGCGCGCCCACCAACCCCGACTGGTACCACAACCTTCGTGTCAATCCCAGGGTCGTCGCAGAAATCGGAACCGAGCGGCGCACTTATCGAGCACGAGTCGCAACCGGTGAGGAGCGCGCGCGCATCCTCGCGGAGCAGAGACGCATGCAGCCGATGTTCGCCGAGTACGAGGCCAAGACCAATCGACGGATTCCCGTCGTTGTACTCGAATCCGTGGCCCGATAGCCCGCAACCGCTCAAGATGGTCACGCTCGATGTAACTGAGCGCTGTCGCCTCGTGCAACTGCTCGCCGTCCGCGCATCGGCAGTTCGGCTTGCCGCAGCGACGGCGCTGCACCACCACCGGGCCACGAATCATCCCCCGGCTGCCACCCGAACCTGCTCCGGCCATTACTCAGATAGAGGTCTGCAACTCCACGAAGATGATCATTTAGCGCGGCGTGTCGCCAAGAGACCGAGTTCGCCACCTCACCAGCGAGCCCGAAAGTGCGAAAGTCCACTGAACTCGCACTCATGATTGCGAAGCTCAATGATCGACCGCCGCGGACGCGGTCAGATAACGCGGGCGACCGCCACCTCTATTGGACGGACCTCACATCACGTCAGGACACCGGCCGCCAGCGGGCACCCGCGTACGGCGAAGGCGATCATCGCGATGACCGCCACGAACGTGGCCATTCGACCGGGCGCGCTCGGGCAGCCGGAGCGAGAACGTTCGTGGCCAGGGCGGTCCCGGTGAGAACCGAGGTTTGGGGATACAACAGGATCTTTCCCGCCCGACGATCGAGTCGCGTCGTGGAGCGGATTACCGTCGTCACCCACCGTAGCGAGCTGCCGGTACCCGTCCTCGTGCACCTGCATGGCGGCAAGACCCCACCCGAGCACGACGGTCTCGCCCGGCAGTTGCAATCCCGACGGGTCGCTCTTGGCCCCGGTCAGTGTTCGCGTCTAGCCGGTAACGACGTCCGGCGGTTCGAGTGTGAATTGCATCCACCACAGTCCGAAGGCCAACCCGGTCCCCGCCACCCTCCGATGTCAGCACCAAGGCGGGCAGGACCCTGCCGGCTCAGGTCCGGAGGTCCTTGGCGTACGCCTCGATGCCGTCCAGCAATCGACGTAGGCCGAACCACACCATCGGCGCGACGTCTCCCTCGTCATCCTCGAACACTGCGTTCGCCGTCAGCTCGGCCATAACGGGGAATCGCGTTGGGTCGAGCCGCTCCGCGAGCACGCGCCCGTAGGCGGCGGCTGCTGCTGGATCCAGCTCACGATCGATGCGCGCCAGATCCCGCACGGCGCTGGACACGAACGTCGCGGCGGCGAGCAGATCCCCGCTGGACAGACCGGCGCGCGCGAGCGGGCGCAGCAGGGCCTCCGTCCAGGCGAGCGCGTTCGGCCCGATCGGCGCCGTCGTGGTGGGCGTCTTGACCAACCACGGATGCAGCCCGTACACCCGCCAGAGTGCAGTCACCCATGACTCGACCTCCACCCGCCAGCTCCGTCGGCGGCCTGTTGGGATCGGCGGCGACCCGTATGCGGCATCCGTCATCGCCGCGAGCAGATGCGCCTTGCTGGGCACGTGTCGGTAGAGGGCCATCGGCGTGTAGCCGAGTTCGCTCCCGATCCGCTGCATCGAAAGCTCGTCAAGGCCCTCGGCGTCGGCGACCGCAATCGCCGACGCCAGGATCGAGTTGAGCTCCAACCGGGGTCGTTCCGCCTTGGCCGGCGCGCCCTCCG
Organism: Actinomycetota bacterium; assembly: GCA_046723505.1. Lineage (GTDB taxonomy): Bacteria > Actinomycetota > Actinomycetes > Propionibacteriales > Propionibacteriaceae > Microlunatus. The sequence goes on along the minus strand of JBKOUS010000208.1, from coordinate 12,383 downwards.
TGCGCCACAACAGCTGGGAGACGGTTAACGGGTCGGCTGGGTGCGCGGGGCTCATGACCTCGGAGTATAGAAACTAAGCACCGCATATCTCATATACCAAGGCGCTGCTCAGCCTGCTGCAACTGGGCGATGCCAGTCGTGTCGGACTCCCGGGGTCTCCACGGGCCGGCGGTGGCGCAAAGCCGCGATCCCGGCTGCGAGAGCCAGTAGAGCAATAGCGTCGCGGCCGTCGCCGCTGTGCCCCAGCCGACCGCGCTGTAGAAATGGGCCGCGTGTCGCCAAAGAACATTGCTGGTACGAACGCGAGGTTGATCACGGCGACCACGTAGGCGGCGCGGCCGATCCATCGCGGCAGGATGCCGGACCGCACGATCGCCGCCCCGGCCGCGAACAGCGTCACCGCGGTAAGGAGTCGCGCAATCGAGCCGTGCAACAGCATGTTCGCGTGGGCGACTGGACCGTCGACGGTCGGGTCGACCGTGCCGTCTGTGGTCTGGAGCACCACACCCGTCTCGAGTGAGATGGCCACCAGCGTGATGGCCGCGTACAGCACGCCGGCGCCGGAGATCACGCTGGCGAACCAGTCGTACCGGGCACCCGCCCGGCGCACGAGATGGGCCAGGCCGAGGAGGAATACGAGGATGGCCACGGCGGCGATCATGTTGATCAGGTTCCGGGTCAGCACGTTCCAGGCGGGCGGCGGCCCGGAGTAGGTGAAGTACAGCGGCACCAGGACGATGCCGAGGATCGCCGCGAGGATTCCGGCGAAACCGGTCAGCCGGCGAGCAGTAGTATCAGTCATAAACTGAGTATATATTATATACAAAAAGTTGACCATATACTGTGTAATACGCTCTGAGTTCTGCGGCGACCGGTGATCTGCCGCGCGGCCGTCCTCCTCAGTCGAGCCCGGCATCGTGGAGCCAGCAGCGCGATCTGTGTCCAGTTGTCCAAGCCAAGCTTGCTCAATGCTGCTGATGTGAGCCTTCACGGTGGCGACGCTCATGTGCAAAGCCGTCGCAATCTCGGCGTTCGAGAGGCCGGTCGCGACGGCCCGCACAACCTCCACCTCTCGCTCGGTAAGCGCCTTGAGTCGATTTTGGGCCTTCTGGTATTGATCGGCTGCCACCGCAACGCGATCCATGAGTCGGCGCATGACCTGCGGTGATATCGCACCATCGGCTACAGCGTGAATCGCGGCGACGTTCTTGGCTGGCGGGGTGTCCTTGAGCAAGAATCCGGTGGCACTGGCGCGCAGGGCGCGTACCACATGATCATCGGTGTCGAAGGTGGTGAGTACCAGGACTTCGGCAGGATTTGGTCGCCGCCGCACCTTGGCGGTCGCCGCGATCCCGTCGACCTTCGGCAGCCGGATGTCCATCAAGATCACATCCGGTGCATGCGCGTCAACGAGCTGCATCACCTGATCGCCGTCTGCCGCCTCGTCGACGATGGAGATGCCATCGACGCCGTCCAGCATCATGATCAAACCCGCTCGTACCCGCGCGTCGTCATCGACCATCGCAACCCGGACGGGGCTGCGTTGGGTAACTCTCTATTCGGCTTTCGGTCTGCCAGCCAGGTGTTCGATGATGCGGCGCAGCTGTTCGGCGTAGGCCGAGAGGAACTGGGGTGAGTCGGCACGCTCGCCAGTGATCCGCCGCACGATCTGCGGGATGACCGTCGGCGCCAATACCGCGCCGAACAGCACCAGCAGCACGTACGCCGGATCGAGGTCCTCGGCCAGCTCACCGTTCAGCTGGCGGCGGCGTGCGTCGTCGACTATCGCCCGAAAATATCCGTCCGGATCCTCGTCGTCGCCGTCCCCGCTGAGCCCTTCCCAGGCTAGGAGCCGAGCCCACGGACGGTGGTCGACGTTGGCCTGCAGGAAGTTGTTCACAACCTCGTGGATGGGCATGTCCGGCTGGTTGAACGCCGCACTCAGCGCCTGCCACCGCCCTGATAGCACTCGGTAGAGGCCTTCCTTGCCGTCGAAGTAGTAGGAGATCAGCTGTTGGTTAACGCCCGCACGGCTGGCGATCGTGCTAATGCGGGCACCGGCGTACCCGTGCTCGCTGAACTCCACGAGGGCTGCGTCCAGGATCCGCTCGCGGGTACGTTCTCGGTCGCGCTTACGGTCCTCGGCGCGGGGCGACCGGCGCGCAGGGCTCATGTCGTCACCCTATCCCACCTCTGAGCTGTGTCATTCGTACTCCTGACTGAATCAATCAAATATTTGATATAAGCATAAATACGAGTGATACTAGCAACATGACCATCACCCGGGGACTCCACATCATGATCATCGGCGGCGGCATCGGCGGGCTCTGCCTCGCCCAAGGGCTGCGCAGCGCCGGCATCGACGTCACCATCTACGAGCGCAGTCGGACGCGCACCGACTGGCTGCAGGGGTACCGCATCCACATCAATCCGCACGGCAGCCGAGCGCTGCACGACTGCCTGGAACCGGCCAACTGGCAGGGGTTCCTCGATACGGTCTCCCGCAGCGGAGGCGGGTTCGGCTTCACAACCGAACAGCTACACGATCTGCTGCGCTTTCGAGAGGATGAGATCGCCGCGCCCACAGTCGATCCAGCCGATCGGCACTACGGAGTCAGCCGCATCAGCCTGCGACAAGTGCTGTTGTCCGGAATGGATGCGGTCGTCCGGCTCGAGAAGACTTTCGAGTCCTACGAAGTGCTCCTCGACGGCCGCGTCAGGGCGCACTTCGCCGACGGGAGCTCCGCCACGGCCGATCTACTTATCGGAGCCGACGGCGCCAATTCGCGCGTCCGCCGGCAGCTGCTCCCCCAGGCCGAACGCATCGACACCGGGATCGTTGCAGTCGCCGGCAAGCACCAGCTGACCGAAGAGAGCATGACCACGCTGCCGACTGTGCTTACCAGGGACGCCAACATGGTTATCCCAGCCCGGCGCGGATTTCTCTTCACCGCGGTGTGGCGGCACGATCGCAGCCGAGTTGCGGCAGGCGGCGACCTGCCGCCCGGGTTGCTGCTCGACAACACCGCTGACTACACATTCTGGGCGTACGCCGACGCCGCCGGTCAGTTCCCGCCAGACGTCGGCGAGCACGCTGGAGCGCGCCTCATGGGCCGGATCATGGACAAGACCGCTGACTGGGCGCCCGGACTGAGGGAGTTGATCGGCGGCTCCGATCCAAGCACCGTCAACGTCGTACGAGTGCGCAGCGCAACGCCGGTCGACCGCTGGCTAACGGGCCCCGTCACACTTCTGGGCGATGCTATCCACAGCATGACACCGATGGGCGGAATTGGCGCGAACACCGCCCTGCGGGACGCCGACCTGCTGCGCCGCTGGCTAATCGCGGTGAGCCACGGCGAGCAGGAACTGATCCCCGCCGTCCACGCGTACGAGGCACAGATGCTCGATTACGGCCTCGCCGCCGTGAAGCGGTCGCTGCGCAACGCCCAGCAAGCGGGCTCGGCGAACAGGTTTGGCCGGATCATGTTCCGAGGTGCCTTGCGGACGATGAGCGTCCTGCCGCCGATCAGGACCAAACTGGCCGCCACGCTTGGAAACTGAACCTTCCACCGGCCGGAGCACCAGGGTTCGACAGCCTGACCAGCCGCGTCATTTACGGTTCGAGCGAGAACGCAAGGATGTCTGCCTTCAGACCCAATGGAGTGAAGCGTCATTCAGCTAGGTGGGCGTTCGAAGGCCGCTGGATTCGGGTCGAGGAGAGTATCTCGGCGAGCGTTGTGGCGTTACGCTGACTGGCACGATGGCTGCGTTGGGCGATCGGCAAGACCTGGCTCGTTGAGCACCTTGCAGCGCACGCGACCACTCGAGGCATCCATGTCTATTGGGGCCGCTGCTGGGAGGGTGGGGGCGCTCCGCCGTTTTGGCCGTGGGGCCAGGTGATCGGTGCTCTCGCCGAGGGTTACGACGAGCACACGCTTGCCTCCTGGCTCGGTGCGGAGATGGCCCGTGTCGCTCAGCTAGCCCCCGGCTTCGCCGAACGCCTTGGTACGAGCACAATCCCAGAAGTTGTCTCGCGTGAGTCCGACGCGGCGCGCTTCTACCTGTCGAGGCCGTTACCGCCCTCTTCAGGCATGCCGCTTCGGTCCAGCCCGTGCTACTGATCTTCGACGATCTTCATGCGGCAGATGAACCCTGCCGGTTGCTGGTGGAGTTTCTTGCGCGGCAGCTGCGCGGTGCCCGGCTCCTCGTGGTGGGGACGTTCCGCGATTTCGAGGCAGTTGGGCGCCAGACACAAGCGATGCACTGGGGCAGCTGGTACGTGAAGGGCAGCTACTCAACGTTCGAGGGCTCGGCCGCAACGAGGTGAAGGACCTCATCGAGGTGCTCTCGGGGGCCGTGCCCTCCGAGGCGCATGTGTCCGCTGTCCATGAGCAGACCGAGGGCAACCCGCTGTTTGTCCGCGAGGTCGTACGCCTGCTCGCCAGCGAGCCCGCCCTGCAACGCACCGGGCGCCGCGGGGTGCCAATACCCGGCAGCGTGGGGGCGGTGATCTGGCGGCGGCTGGCGCCGCTGTCCTCGGATGCGGTCCAGGTGCTGTCCGCCGGTGCGGTGGTGGGACGGGGGTTCGATGTGGCGCTGGTTGAACCCATGTGCAAGCTGCCGGTCGAGCGCGTACTTGGCGGGCTATCGGAGGCGGCTGCCCTCGGTGTCGTGACTGAAGATGAAGGCACCTCCGGCGCGTACCGCTTCTCGCACTCCCTGATGCGAGAGGTGCTGTACGAGCGGCTGCCGATCCCAGCCCGAACCCAGCTGCACCAGCTGGCTGCCGAGGCGATCGAGCGCCAGTACGGCACCGGATCGGAGACCCACGTCGCCGAACTGGCACGCCACTTCGCCGAAATTGCGGGCGCCGGCGGGGAGGCGAGCAAGGCGTTGGAGTATGCCCGCCGGGCCGGCGATCGGGCGCTAGGCATGTATGCCTATGAGGAGGCGGTTGCCGAGTATCAGCGCGCCCTGCAAGCACTGAGTTTCGCCGGCCCGGACGAGCCTGAACAGTGCGAGTTGCTGCTGCGGCTGGGCGTTGCTCAGTCCCGGCGGGCGACTATCAGCAGGCTATGGAGAGCTGCCTGCAGGCTGCCGAGATCAGCCGACGGCTTGGAATGCCCGAGCTGTTGGCCCGCTCCGCATTGGTGTTCGGCGAACGGCAAGTCGAGGGCGGCCTGGTCAACCGGCAGCTCACCGCGCTACTGCAAGAGGCGCTCGACAGCCTGGGCTCTCAGGACTCGGCGCTCCGCGCGCAGCTGCTGGGGCGCCTGTCCCTGGAGCTCACGTTCGCCGACGAGCAACAGCGCACCGAGTCGCTGAGCCGGCAAGCGGTCGCCATGGCCCGTCGGCTAGCCGACCCGGCGGCGCTGCGCGGCGCGATCGACGCCAGGTGGATGGCGCGCTGGGGTCCAGACGGGCTGGATGAACGTACCGCCTTGGCTGCAGAGATCCTTGGGCTGGCACAGGAAACTGGCGACCTCGAGCTGGAACTGCGCGGTCACGCCTATCGGCCAGCTCGCTCGAGTCGGGCGATGCGCTGGCCGTCGAGGCCAACATCGCAGCCCACGCGCGGCTGGCTGAGGAGCTCCCAGCGGCCATCCACAAGTGGGAAGCGACGACCATGCGGGCGCTCAGTGCGCTGCTGTCCGGCTCCTTCGAGGACGCCGAGCGGCTGGCCAACGAGGCCCGGTCTCTGCAGCCGGAGCGACCCAACGTCATGTTCACCCACCTGGTCCAGGTGGCACTGCTCCGGTGGGACCAGGGGCGCCTCGCGGAGCTCCGGAATACATTGCAGGGAGTCGTGGACCAGTTTCCTCGGGCGGGGTTCGCGAGGGCATGGAAGTCGCTGGCTCACGCCGAGGTGGGTCACAACGATGACGCGCACAGAGGACTCCGGGCACTGGCCGAACAGCTTCCACAGCGACCTCGAGACGGCATCTGGCTGCCTGGCGTGGCGCTCGCATCGATGTTGTCAGCGCGCCTGAACGAGCCTGAAATCGCGGCGGGCCTGTACTCACTCCTGGCTCCCTACGCGGGGCACGTCGTCGCTTTCACCGCGTCACAGCCGGTCGCCTGCTACGGGTCGGCGTCGTTCTACCTGGGCCTGCTGGCCACGGTCACGGCGCAATGGACAGTGGCTGACGACCACTTCGAGACCGCGATCCGAGCCCATGAGCGGCTCGCGGCCGGGCCATTTCTGGCCCGCACGCGCTATGAGTATGCCCGCATGCTGCTGGCTCGGGGCCAGGCCGCCGACCGAGATCGGGCGGCGGGGCTTCTGGACCAGGCGCTTGCCACCGCCAGCACCTTGGGAATGGCCGCCGTCGCCGAAGAGATCCGGAGGCTCCAGGTCACGCCTGCCGCCGAGACCGTGCTGGCGGGACGAGCAGCGCCACCGGCTGCCGAAGTTGCCGCGCCCGAGCTCCCGAGGAACCTGTTTCGCCGCGAAGGCGAGTACTGAACCGTTGCCTACGACGGCTTGGTAGTGCGCCTGCGGGACACCAAAGGGCTGCACCATCTGGCCAAGCTGCTGACCCATCCCGGGCGGGAGTTCCACGCCATCGACCTCGAGGCTGCTGACCGCGAGGCAGCACCAGCAGCAGTCGGCGGGTCAAGGCCCGGGAGTGGCGAACCCGAGTTGACGATACGCCGAGACCTGGGGGATGCCGGTTTCCTACTGGATGCCGCAGCCAAGGCGGCCTACCGGACGCGGGTGAAGGAGCTACGCGCAGAGTCAGCGGAGGCCGAAGCATTCCACGACCCTGCCCGCGCCGCCAAGGCACGAGCCGAGCTGGACTTTGTGGTGGGGGAGCTTGCCAGGGGAGTGGGGTTGGGCGGCCGCGACCGCAGGGCGGCCTCTCACGCCGAACGGGCTCGGTTGAATGTAACTAGGGCAATCCGCGCGGCAATGGCCAATCTGGCCCGCGACAACCCCTCCCTGGGACGGCATTTCGCCGCTACGATCCGAACCGGCCGGTATTGCTCCTACACCCCCGATCCGCACGCGCCGATCACCTGAACCGTTGATCCAGGCCCATCGGCGCCCAGCTGAACAACCGTGCAACCCAAATGAACGCCCCACGAGCAGTAAGGATCTCTCACGGGAAGGAGCCGTGGGTGCAGGGTCGATGGATCTCTGGGGAGCGGCCGCCGTGCTAGTCCGTGTTTGGATTGAAGACAGCCAACCGCTGGCTGGAACGGCGGCGATCGAGGGAGGCGAGCCGCTGCGCTTCGACGGGTGGCTGGAACTGCTCAGAGTGATCTCCGAACTTGTCGCTGCGGGCACCACCGATAGCAGAGATGCGGACACGGCCGAGAGAGCAAATGAGAGGAAGTCAAGCGGGGATACAAGCTGACCGGCGACGAGAAAGGACGAACGATGCGAATTGGGTTGATAGCAATTTATGTTGACGATCAAGATCAGGCCGAGCGGTTCTACACCGAGACCTTGGGATTCCAGGTCAAGACCAGCGCTGCATACGGTGGCGAGCGCTGGTTGAGTGTCGTCTCCCCCGAGGAGCCTGATGGGTTGGAGCTGACGCTGCACCTCGCCGACGAACCTGCGCGGGCGTTCCAAGCAACCAGGCGCGAGATCGGGCGACCGGTGTTCGCACTGCATACCGACGACTGCCATGGCGAAGCCGAGCGGCTCAAGGCTAAGGGCGTGGTATTCGTCAAGGAGCCCTCGAGCATGTCCTACGGCGGTATAGATGCGGTATTCGATGACACCTGTGGCAACCTGGTCGACCTCCACCAGGACTGATCAGCGCAGCAACAGCAGGAGAGACTATGGCCGAATCAAGCGACACCCCCAACACCGCTCCAGCGCCCGGCCCAGAGATCCAGCGTCTCGGCGCACTGGTGGGCCGATGGCGGTCCGAGGGCCACATCGTTGGCGAGGTTCCGATCCCGATCACCGGAACCGACATCTACGAATGGCTCCCGGGCGGCTTCTTCCTTGTCCACCACGTCGACGTCATGATCGGGGATCAGAGAGTCCAGGCGATTGAGCTCATCGAATACGACCCGACTACTGATACGTTCACAGGCCGCGCCTATGACAACCAGGGCGACATCACGATCCTGCATGCCAGGGTTGACGAGCACGGTGTGTGGACCTTCACCGGTGGTGGCGACGTCGCCGCGGTAGCACGGCCCTCCACGGCCGACGCGGGCGGCGCGGTGCGGTCCACGCTGACCGTGAGTCCCGACAGAGGCAGCATGACGGCCAGGTGGGAACGCTCCGACGACGGTGCCACCTGGCAGGACTGGATGGACATGACCTTCACTCGGATGCCGTAACTCGAGGTTGTGCAGCAATGCGGTGCGGCCGCCGTTGAACAACGGTTCACCCACATTGCACGCCCCAAGGGCATGTGAACAACGGCTGCGCCGTCGGGAGAACGCCCTGAGCCTGACACATACCCACGACGAGCCGCAAACCGAGCAACTCGAGTGAGGTCAAATGCATCGCAGAATCCTGTATGGGTTGACCTACCTGGCAGCGACCTTGTCGCTGGCCCACCACATCGACCACGTCATCCGTCACAACGCCGTCGGTTGGCCACTGACCGACGAGGTCAACGCGTTCACCATGAGCCTGATCATCTATCCGATCATCATCACCGGTCTGCTGTTGTACCGAGCCGGCCGGGTCGGGCCGGGCTTCTGGGCGCTGGTCTCCGGCGGCGGCGCCGTCTTCGTCAGCCTCGTTCACTTCGGCCCGTATGCCGTGGAGCCGCCGGCGATGATCCTCCACGGGTACGACTCGCCGATCGCCGGCTGGTTGGCCTTCGTCTTGCTGGTGACGTTCGTAACGGTGCTGGCCGTCACCTCTCTCTACGAGACCCGGGTCTGGTGGCAGCAGCACCGGGAGCGGCGCACCGTCCGGACTGCTACAGATGCCGAAGGCAAGCTATGACCGCGGCAACGCCGCCTGCCGTGCGGCCATCGGAGAACGCAGCGACCGGCGTCGAGGCCGCACCCGTCGTGCTGCGGGCGCTCCATTGCTGGTTGCCACCCGGGACCGGTTTTCGTCGTACCGGCGCTCACCGAGCTGGCGGAGCCCGTCGCCTGCCTCAGCGGCTTGCTGCCATAGCTGGAACGGCGTATCGGCCGGTTCTGACTGGCCGCCGCGGCGGTGGTCGTCATCTGGGCAGCCGAGCACGCCTTCGCCCCGCTCTTGACAGAAGACGGGGGCCTTGACCTCGTTTTCGCCTGTTACCGCGTGGTATCGGTGTTGCCTTCCTGGCCGTATGATCGCCCTTTACTACGCCCTTCGGCCGGCGGCTGTTGCCGGTCATGGTCGCCCGATGGGTCTTCAAGGGTGGCTCGGCTCTGGCCGTGGCACTCAACCTGGTCGAATGATGAACGCGATGAAGGTGTTGCGTGATCATGATCAACTGTCCGTAGCTGTGGGCGTGGCCTGCGATTAGTTTGCGGGCAGGTCGCGGTCCTTCTTGGTGAAGCAGGCAGCCTAGGACGGAGGCACGCGGATGAGAAAGCTGGCCGTCGCCGATCACATCACGGCGGACGGTGTCACTGATGCCGGCGGAGGCTGGTTCATACCTTCTGGCGAGGAGGATGTTGATCAGCCCGAGCTCGATGAGGTTCTGGCGTCATGAAGATCTCGATTGCGCGGATGATCGCCAATCTCACCGCCCGGGGGCGGGCGTTTGGAAATCGCTTCGCGTGGTGGAGCCGGTGGTTTCCGCCGGCGCCGACCGTCGCCGCTGACCGCTTCCAGGGGGAGCGTGACCCCTACCCCGATCATTGGAGGGAATTCCCGCGGCCCTGGCCTACTGGCCAGGCCGTAGGGCCCGAAGCGCTGAAGGCTGCGCTGGCCGCGCTGCCCGATCCGTGGCGCCGGGTGGTGATCTTGAGCGATGTCGAGGGCCGCCCGCCGGCCGAGGTGTCGGCTGTGACCGGGCTGACCGCAGAGCAGCAGCGCGATGTGCTCAACCGGGCGCGGGCACACCTTCGGGAGACCCTTGGCCGCACGCCGGAGCGAGACGGGCGTGGGTCATGATCATGAAACGTGCCGCGGCGCCGAGCACGCTGGCCCGTCGGCTGCTGCCATTGCAAATCGGCATGGCCTTGCAAGGGCTGATCTTGTGGGTTCCGATCGAGAAGCTGTTCATGACCCAGATCGGCTTCGACGCCGCGTCGGTCGGTGCGATGGCGGCCGCCTACGCCGCCGTGGTGCCGTTGCTGGAAGTGCCATCGGGGATTCTGGCTGATCGCTGGAGCCGCAGCCGGTTGCTGGTCTTGGCCTGCGTGGCGCTGATGCTCAGCTCCCTGCTGGGCGGCCTCAGCCATAGTGTGATCGCATATGTGATCGCGGCGATGATTCTCGGGATCTACTTCGCATTCAGCTCCGGAACCGTAGACAGCATCGTCTACGACGCTGTAGTCGAGGAAACCGGCTCAAACGAGTTGTATGAGAAGTGGATCGGCCGGATTCGTGCCGTGGAGAGCGCCGCTTTCGTGCTCAGCGCGCTCGCCGGGGGAGTGCTCGCACAATACACCTCGGCACGCTTCACCTACTTCGCCACCATCCCGCTCGTCGGGCTGGCGATCATCGGGTTCCTACGCTTCGACGAGCCGCGGCTGCACAAGCCCGCCGAGCGCGAAACCTTGCGCAGCCACGTCGCCCTGACGTTGAAGACCATGATCACTTCTCCGGCGGTGCTGCGCGTCTTGCTCTTGGTGGCATCCGCCGGGCTGCTGTCCCAGGCCGTCTTCGAGTTCGGGCCGCTGTGGCTGGTCGCGCTGGCGGCGCCGGCCGTGCTCTACGGGCCGTATTGGGCGGTGCTGGTCTCCACCCTTGGCATCGGTGGGCTGCTGGTTGGAAAGCTGCACCTGGAGCGCTGGCTGATGGTTGCGGTGCTGATCATTCTGTCATTGGCCACAGCGCTGGCGCTGACCTGGACCCGGACGCTGCCGGGGGTCGTGGCAGCACAAGTGGTACTCGCGCTGGTCTTGGCGATCATCGGAATCCACGCCAGCCGGTTCCTGCACGATGCGGTGCCCTCCTCGATCCGGGCCGGCGTATCCTCCGGCGCCGGAACACTCACCTGGGTACTGTTCCTGCCCTTCTCCCTGGTATTCGGCTGGACGGCCCGGGACAACGGCATCGACAGTTCCGGATTCATGCTGGCCGGCGCCGCACTGATCCTCAGCGCCCTGCTCATCCTCAGCGTCCGAGCCAGCCGCGGGACGATACCGGTCGAAGTTGCCGCGACCGCGAAGGAGGAGGCAGTGCAAGTGACGCGGCATGCGGAGGAAATGGCGTGTAAGCAACTCGTCGAACTGGTCGCCGACTACCTCGACGACACGCTCTCGCCTGACATGAAAGCCCGATTCGAGGAGCATCTTGCCGGCTGTGACGGATGCAGCACGTATCTGAATCAGACACAGCAGATCATCGCCGGGCTCCGCCGCCTTCCGGCCACACCCGGCAGTGGTGAGGGTGTGCAACACACTGCGGGCTGAACCGGCCGGCCGGCATTGATGGTCTCAGATGAGGCGGGAGAGCCGCCTAGCGCAGCAGGCCCAGCGCCCGCGCGTGGGCAACCGCTTGGGTTCGGTTAGCGGCTTCGAGCTTGTCGAGAATGTGGCCGACGTGCTTCTTTACAGTGTCTACTACCACTACGAGCTCGTCGGCGATCTGTTGGTTAGACTTTCCAGCCGCCAGCAGCCGCAGTACCTGCAGCTCGCGGTCGCTGAGCGGCTCCACAAGGTCCGCACCAACAGCAGACCTGCGGGTCGTGCGCACGGAGTGGGGTCGTCCTGCTGGCTGGAATGCCTGTGCCAGCCGGTCCATGTATGTCCGCGGCACGACGGGAGAGACACCTTCACCGTCGCGTCGGGCGGTTGCGAGCCGGCCGAGCAGTCGAGCCATCGGGGCGCCCTCGTCGACGAACACGCGCACATACCCCTCTGGCGCTGCAACAGTAAGTGCTTCAGCCAGGGCGCTCAGGCCCGCGGTCTGGTCGCCCCCAGCCGCGAACGCCAACGCCTGCAGGGCCCGCACCTCGATGACACTACCGATCCGCCCCTGGGCCTCCGCGTTAGTGTGCAGCCACGCAAGCAGCGCGAGCGCCTGATCAGGCTTTTGCTGGGCGATCAACACGCGCGCCAGCACCAGGTACTCGCTCTCACGCGGGTAGCCCGGCTGGTCGGTCACGGCTATTCCGCGAGCGTCAGCCCAGCGAGCTGCCTCGGCGACTTCGCCCTTGGCGAGCAGCAGCCGCGCTCGCCACACCGGCACCGGGTTGTGCAGCGCGACCACCTGTGGGCTCAGCGGGATCCGCTGCGCCTGGGCGATCGCCTCCAGCGCTCCGGCCACATCGCCCTCCGCCTGCCGGATCCGG
>JBKOUS010000111.1:0-21455 GCA_046723505.1 Actinomycetota bacterium | reverse complement strand
CCACTTGACGCGGAAGTAGCTCATCCGCTCCGCCATCAAGACGTCCTGCAACTGGTCGTGCATGTGGTGCAGCACGATGTCGGGATTGCGGTCCAGCAGCGCTGGGGCGACTGAACGACCGAACTCCATCGCCTGGTCCGGGCGGTCAGTGTCGCCGACCCGGGCGACCGGCACCAGGACCGTGTCGGGCAGCCAGGGCACTTGCATCGCCGCGCTGAGGTGGGTCAGCGCCCCGTTGCTCGATCCGAGCAGTATGGCCGGGTAGCGCCGCCTCGGATAGGGATCCGCGAACGACTCTGCCACGGCGGCCAAGTTGACATCGCCCAGCCGCTTCGGATTGATCCCCTCCGAGGCGCCGATTCGGGTATAGACACCGCGCAGCAGTGACCACGGCAGCCGGCTAGCGGCACGCACGGCGAGACCGGCCAGAGCGGAGCTGCCGAGGTGAGGAAAAGGCCGGCCATTAAGGGCTGCGACCGTGGCAGCATGCAGCACGCTGGCCGAATCGAAGGCCGCGACCACCTGCGTTGGGTCCAGATCGCTCACATCGCCAGCCTCGCAGGCTCTTTGGCTGTCGTGCTCACTTGGTCGTCCAGACAGCATCCTCGCCCCTCCCTACCTGACACTCGCCCTGCCCTTGCGGGCTCGCGCCCGGGTCGGGCTCATAGCCTGTCTTCCTCGCGCTCGCACGCGTCCGCGGCGCTCAGCTGACCAACTCGTCGACAAACCGCAGGAACCTCGCCGAATCAGCTTTCGGCCAGGAGTGGCTCACGCCAGGCATGAGCACAAGCCTGGCGCCGTTGATCTCGGCCAATGAGGAGGCGTAACTATGGGTGGTGAGCGGGTCGTGCTCGGCGTGGATGATCGTCACGGCAGCCTGCACTTTCGGCAGGATGTCTTCGAGGTGCAAGGGGATGGCCGATGCAAACCCGCGGACGATGCGCAAGATGCCGGCACGAGACCAGTCCGGCACCTGGCGGACGAAGGCCGCCTTGTCGTGCGGATCCCCCCGTGCGAACACCAGGGACTGCTTGATCATGGAACGGTACGCCGGATCGATCGTTGGGCTGACCAGCACGAGGCGTTTCACCAAGTCAGTCGAGGATGCGGCGACCGCAGCCGCTTGGGTGCCAGCCGACAGACCGATGAGCACATCCACCGGCTTGCCCTCGCGATCAATGTCGGCCGCCAGATTACGACCGTATCGCTCAAGATCATGATCGATGCCTCGCCAGGCCGGCGGCGACAAGAGCCTGGCGTCATAGCCGTTGTCTCGCAGGTGCCGCACGGGTAGTTCAGCGTACGCGTGCACCGCCAGCCCGGGCACCACAATGACCCGGGAAGTGCCAGTCGTGTGCGCCACGCTTACTTCATACCCGCAAAACGGATCAGCGGAGCTGGCTATACCGGCCGTCATTCAGTCCACATCCGAGTGGTGGGCGAGCGTCCTCTCATGAGGATGCCGTCACGCTCTGGGTAGACGCCAGTCCCGGATATCGGGTAGATCTTCGAGGTGCTCGACTATGTAGCTGCTGTGCTCTCGCAGCTTCTCCTGACACCACGCCAGCAGCTCGGTCGAGCCGGCTGGAGTGCGACGCGCCTTGTTGATCGCGTCGATGACGAGGTGATATCGCGTTACCCGGTTAAGTGCTGTCATGTCGAACGGAGTCGTGGTCGTCCCCTGCTCGATGAAGCCGCGGACATGGAATCGGTCCGCATCCGGACGTCCGTGTACCACCTGATGAATCGCACCAGGGAATCCATGGAACGCGAAGATCACGTCGACCGAGTCGGTGAAGAGCTCGGCAAACTGGATCTCGCTCATGCCATGCGGATGATCTTTCGGCCGGATCAATCCCATGAGGTCGACGACGTTGACGACTCGGGTACGCAGCTGAGGCAGACGATCACGCAGGATCTGAGCTGCCGCCACAGTTTCCATGGTCACGATGTCTCCGGCGCAGCCCAGGACGACGTCGGGCTCGTTGCTGCCGTCGTCGTTCCCCGCCCACTCCCAGATGCCTGCGCCACGTGCGCAGTGCTCAATTGCTTCGTCCATGGTGAGCCACTGCAGCTGGGGCTGCTTGTCGATCACAATCAGGTTCACATACGACGTTGATCGCAAACAGTGATCGGCCACCGAAAGCAGACAGTTGGCATCAGGCGGGAAGTAGATCCGCGCGACCTCGCCGCGATGGGTGAGCATGACCTGGATCAGTCCGGGCCCTTGGTGGGAGAACCCGTTGTGATCATTCCGCCATGCGGTGGACGTGAGCAGCACATTGAAACTGGGAATCCTGGCTCGCCACGGCAGCCGCGTCGCCTCCTCGAGCCATTTACTGTGCTGCACGGTCTGCGAAGCGCTCACCATGGCAAAGGCCTCGTAGGTCGCAAACATGCCATGTCGCCCAGTCAGCGTGTAACCCTCGAGCCACCCGTGGCAGTTGTGCTCCGACAGCACCTCCATCACGCGGCCGTTGTGTGAGATCTGCACGTCGCCGGGTTCAATGCGCTCCATGAACGCACGATCAGACACCTCGAACACCGCACCCAGCCGGTTGCTGTTGGTCTCATCGGGACAAAACAGCCGGAAACGGTCGGGATTGCGGCGGTAGATCTCCGCGAGCATGAAGCCGAGCTGTCGTGTGGACTCGGCGCGCTTGGAGCCGGGTGAGTCGACCGACAGGGCAAAGTCACCGAAGTTAGGCAGATCGAGTGGGCGGGTGATAAGCCCGCCGTTGGCGTGTGGTGAGGCACCCATCCGCAATCCTGCCGGCGGATTCGCTTCCCGGACGAGCTCCACTGGCACGCCGTCGGCGTCGAAGAGCTCCTCGGGCCGGTAGGAGCGCATCCACTCCTCCAACAGCCGCAGATGATCGTGGTTCTCCCGTACCCCAGACAAGGGCACTTGATGTGATCGGAAGGTGCCGGCAACCTGAATACCGTCGACTTCCTCGGGACCCGTCCAGCCTTTCGGGCTGCGCAAGATGATCATGGGCCAACGGGGTCGAGTGTCGATCTTTCCTGCGGCGCGGGCGCTGCGCTGAATCTCAATGATCATCTGGTACGCGGTGGCAAGCGCGACAGCGAAGCGATGATGCATGCCCGGGAGATCGGACCCTTCAACCTCGATCACCTCATAACCGTGACCCTCAAGCAGCGATCGGACTTCGGCGTGTGACTTTCGCCCCAGAACGGTCGGTCCCCCAATCTTGGCATCGTTGAGATGCAAGATCGGCAGTACAGCTCCGTCCCGCACCGGGTTCAGGAACGAGATTCCTTTCCAGGACCCTTCGAGCGGCCCAGTCTCTGCTTCCCCATCGCCAACGACAGCAATTGTCAGCAAGTCGGGGTTGTCGAAGACGGATCCGAAGGCGTGCACCAGCACATAGCCCAGCTCACCTCCTTCGTGGATAGATCCTGGGGTGGTGACCGACACGTGGCTTGGGATCCCGCCTGGGGTAGAAAACTGCCGGAACAACCGCTGGACACCTGCCCGATCCTGACCTACCTCGGGATAGATCTCGCTGTAGGTGCCTTCCAGCCAGGAGGCCGCCACAAGGGCAGGGCCACCGTGCCCAGGGCCGGTCAGATAGATCGCCTGCTGGCCGGTGAGGGCAATGAGGCGGGACGCATGGACGTAGACGAAGGAGAGTCCCGGGCTGGTTCCCCAGTGGCCCAGCAGCCGTGGCTTGATGTCCTCCGCGCTGAGCGCCCGTTCCAGCAGCGGGTTGTCTTTCAGGTAGATCTGCCCGACTGTGAGGTAGTTGCAGGCACGCCACCACGCATCAATGGCGGCCAGCTGGCGATCGGACAAGGCAGCGAGTTCGTCGCGGGTAAGTTCCACAGTCACACATCGAGTCTGTTACGGGCCTGGTGCAGTATCGAGGGCCGAAGGTCACTCGTCATTCTGGCGGCCGAGCCGGATGCGACCCTCACGCGTTGCCCGGAGATTTCCCACCCGTCCGTCGCCGCAGGGTGGCTCCGTACACCGCGGCCTGTGTCCGCCGCTGCATGCCCAGCTTGGTGAGCAGGCCGGATACGTAGTTCTTGACGGTCTTCTCTGCCAGGAAGAGCCGTTCACCGATCTGCCGGTTGGTGCATCCGTCAGCGATCAGATCCAGGATTTCACGCTCCCGCGCGGTCAGGCTGCTTGCTAGCGGATCGGCCTCAACGGGATTCCGGAGCCGGTTGAGCAACTTCTCGGTCACCGCCGGATCCAGCAGCGAACGCCCAGCCGCCACCTGCCGGATGCCCTCCACCAGGTTGTTGCCACCGATCTGCTTGAGCAGATATCCCGAGGCCCCCGCCATCACCGCGGCAAATAGCGCTTCGTCGTCATCGTATGAAGTCAGAATCAAGCACCGGATGTTCTCATGAGACGAGCGGATCTCCCGGCAGACGTCGATACCACTGCCATCGGGCAACCTGGCATCAAGCAGCGCGATATCGGGTGCAGCGGCCGGGATGCGACGCAAAGCCTCACCGGCGGTCGCGGCCTCCCCGACGACGGTGAGATCGTCGGTCGCCGTGAGCAGGTCGATCAGTCCTCGCCGAACCAGCTCATGATCATCAAGGATGAAGACTCGGATGGGCTTGACGCCCGTCACGGGTGAAGCGGGATCGACCATTGCAGCTGCAGACCCCCTTCCGGTGCATTGCCGACACTGAAGTCGCCGCCATAACGCTGAGCGCGACCGTGCAGGTTTGCCAAGCCGCTGCGGCGCGTGCGGTAATCCATACCGATTCCATTGTCGGTGACGGTGATGGCCAGACGCTGCCCGTCGGCTTGGATCCGGACTCGGATCTTCGACGCTTGAGCGTGCTTGGCGACGTTGGTCAACGATTCCCGCAGCACCGCCTCGACATCCCCGACGATCGCGTCGTCAACGACTGTGTCCAATGGCCCAACCAGTTGTATGTCCGGACGAACCGGCAGCACAGGCGCAAGCTGATCGACAACCGCGAGGACGACACCACGCAGCGACCGGGACGAATTCTCCCGCAGTGCGAAGATCGTGGACCGGATCTGCTGGATCGTCTCGTCGAGCTCGTCGACGGTGCGAGTAAGGCGCTGCTCGACGATCTCATCGTTCACAGTCGCAGCGATGCTTTGCAAACTCAGTCCCGCGGCGAAGAGCCGCTGAATGACGTGATCATGGAGGTCGCCCGCAATGCGCCAGCGATCCACGAGGACACCGAGCCGCTGTTGATCAGCTCGACCCTCACTGAGTTCCAAGGCGATGGCAGCCTGACCCGCGAAAGTCTCAGCCATGTCGAGGTCGGCGTCAGTGAACGGTGTCTGGGGGGTGATCCGACCAGCCACGATCGCACCGCGAGGACCCGTTTCACCTCTCAGAGGAAGGGCCATTACCTGGCTCACCGGAACGTACGGCCGCAGATGCAGATAGACACCTGGTAGCTGGTCCACAGCCTCGAGTCGCACGCCGTGGCCCTGCTGCATCGCCTGCCAAGCCACGCTGTCGTGCTTCGGGTAACGAAATCCGACAAGCTCACGTTCGGCGGCACCGGTAGCAACGACGACCTCCAACCGGCTTGGATCATCGTCGGTTGGTCTCACCAGCGTGACCACATCAGCTGCAGCCAGGCGCTTCACGCTCGTGGCGATGCGATGCAGGGTGTCGGAGTACTCGGCTTCGGGATCGAGTAATTGGCGGCTGATCTCACCGGAGGCTCTCAGCCATTCCTGGCGTCGCCGGGACTCCTCGTAGAGGCGCGCGTTCTCGATGGCAATGCCTGCGGTCGCGGCCAGGGCCAGGACGAGCTCTTCATCCTCGGCGGTGAAAGGGCCACCGTCGATGCGGTCAGTCAAATACAAGTTGCCGAACACCGAGTCGCGGCTGCGGATGGGTACACCGAGGAAAGTTGTCATCGGCGGATGGCCATCCGGGAAACCCGACGACCGCGGATCGTCGGCAATCCGAGTCAGCCGGATCGGCTTCGGATCCTCAATCAATGCCCCCAGCACACCGCGTCCTTTGGGGAGCTCGCCAATTGCTTGGACTGTCTCCTCGTCAACACCCACATGCAAGAACTGTTCGAGCAAGCCATCAGCGCCGATGACACCCAGCGCGGCGTACCGGGCATCCGCGACATCTCGCGCAGTGTCGACAATGCGGTGCAACACCGCCGGCAGGGACAGCTCTTGAACGATTGAACGGTTGGCGGTCAGCAGGCGCCGGAGCCGTTCCTGAGCTGTCATGATCAACGATGCTTGTTCGACGAGCTGGCTCATCAGCAGCTCAACCGAGAGCCGTTGGTCAGGGTCGGAACCCATCGAGACTGCAGGTCCCGGCTCGCTGTCCCCGCGCTTAGACGCCATTTCCCAGACAGGGTACGACGGCCGGAATATCTCTTGTCCGGCGGCCTTCGACCGACAACGGCACCTCGGCCGTCAGGTTGGCGGCCGCACGACCCGGCCCGAGACGCGCTCAGGACGGATACGGATGAACAGTGTTCGGTTACCAGAGGCCCACGGCACGAGGGAATCCGACGCCCAAAGATCGGCCAGCGCGTCTGGCTCACTCACGGCGCTGGTGCGTCCGTGCATCACGATGCTCCAGCCGGTCCGGTTCTGCTGGTCCAGCTCGTCGACTTCAAGCGCCACGCTCGTCGGCTGGGCCAGCTCCGCCAGGATGCTATCCGGGGCGGTGCGGAAGTAAGCGGAGCCCTGGTGCATGGCGTAGGTGACAGGAAGGATCTGCGGAAGATCGGCGGCCTGCCACCCAACGCGGCCCAGATGATGGGACTCCATGAGATCAAGGCATTGCTGGCGGCCCAATGCCTCGAAATGGCGCTGTGACCTGTCATCGGAGTCGTACCTGCCGGACTTGGATGGGCTGATCATGAACTGGGCTCCTCCCTGATCTGCTAGGCCGGGTGGACCCGACGTCCAGTCATCATCGTCAGCGGTAGTTGCACAACCAACGATCGTCGGCCCTCCGGCCAGGGCTGCGGCGACTGCCCAACATCGAGCAGAAGCAGTGACGCTTCGTCGAGCGGCTGGGCATTGCCTACGACTAACACGCTCCACCCCGATTGAAGGAACTCATCGACTTGATCGACCTCAAACGCAATCGGATGATCGAACAGCTGGTGAGATGCTTCGGTGTCGAAGCCGGTACGAAAAGTCACAGATTCACTGACCAATGTGTAGTTCATCGGCAAGATGCGCGGCCCGAAGTCAGTGCAGTATCCAAGCCGGCCGATATTGGTAGAACCGAGGAGACGGCGGCACTCGTCACCGTCCAAAGTCTCCAGACGTCCACCACGGTCCAGCAGCGACCATCCTGCATTGTCCAAAGTCATGATCAACCTCCGCCGTGAATGATCCAACTGTCTCGGTTGCACCCGCGCTATGCACGGGCCGAAGGAGATTCACGAGCGGGACCAAAGTCCCTATCGCAGATGAGAGAGCTGCTCGCGCATCGCGCTCTGTCTAATTGCTCGCTCCGTCCGCTGAGGCTGGCGCCCCCGCGCCAGCCTGGTTCCGTGCGGCGTCGCGCGATTCCCGACACTCGCAGTTCAGTCGGCAAGACTGAGGTCCCGCGGTCTCACAGCAGCGCGCCGCGCGCCCTTCAGCCGCGTTGGATCTGGATACGACGCGAGGCTGCCTCCGCCGAGGGCTTAGGCATCCGGATCTCTAGGACACCATCCTTGTAGGTAGCGGAGACCACCTCTGGTGAGGTGCCTGCCGGAAGCCTCACTTGGCGGACGAAGCTGCCGTAGCGAAACTCGCTGTGGAAGCCCTTGTCGAACCTCTCGCGGGTGCTTTCCCGCCGCTCCGCCGCGATGGTGAGCACACCATTCTCGATCGACACATCGATGTCGCGCTCGGGATCGACCCCTGGCAGCTCTGCCTTGACCACCAGCTGCTCGCCATCGATGAATTCTTCGACTTTGATGTCGCGGAACGGCCAGTTCATCGCCCCGAAAGGCTGCCAGCCGGTCCACAGGTCTGTTAGATCCCGCGGCCAGCGTGTCATCGCGCCCTGAGTCTTGCTCTCTGTCGATTCGCCGCCTTCGGGCTGCGTGTCGCCGGCTTCAGGCTGCGTAGTCATCAGATCTCCTCTCTATGTGTGTGCGTTTCTCCCCATTTATCCGCAACATGTCGGATACCCCAAGACCGCTGACTCGACACATGAGCAACCGGCCACCTCGGGGTGCTCCGACCGGAATCCAAGAAGGGATTTAGGCCACTTTCAGGACTCTGCGGGACTTTGGACTCTTTGTGCGGCACGCGCCGCCGGGGATGCTGAACGTCGGGGTGATGAAGCCCGGCAGTCACGCAGCCACCTTCACCGCCCGATGCGACGATTGGAGGCTGGCTATGACCTCACCACGGGACGAGAAACCTTTACCCGGCAGCTTCGCGGAGCTGTCAGAAGCCGACTGCAGGAAGCTCCTGGAGCAACACACGGCGGGTCGGGTCGGTTTCATGGCCGGGGATGGCCCGCAGATCTTGCCCGTGACCTATCAATATCGCAACGGCAGCGTGATCTTCCGCACCTCTCCCGTTGGTCCTCTGGCTGGGCTCGTCCGTCGCACTACTGTCGCTTTTGAGATCGACAGCATCGATGAACAGCACAGATCTGGTTGGAGCGTTCTGGTGCTTGGATTCGCCGAAGCGCTGGCACACGACTATCTCCTCACATCGGCCTGGGAAACCGGACCGGTGCCTTGGGCGGATGGAATTCGGAACCTGTTCATCGAGATCACGCCGCGCAAGATCAGCGGCCGCGCCGTAGGGAACCCCTCTCGCGACTAAGGCCCGGCAGGGTGGATGCGTCGATCTGGTTGAGGCGGAGACTGGACTCATGATCACGCAGTCTAAAGATCATTTGACCAGGCAGAACAAGAAGAAGCCGTTGTCGCGACTTGTTCGCATAATCGCCTTCGCGATGCTGATCAGCGCCCTGAGGCGTGGGATCTCCAAGCCGGCTGCGGAGCGCACCTGGCAAGGAAAGGTATGGCAGGTCGTACCCTACGACTTCCGGCTGCCTACCTGGGCGCGCGTGCGCGAGCGCATGTGGGCGCCCGACAGACTGGGAATCATTACTCCTAACGTCTTCGGAGTTGGTTGGACCGTCAACCTGGGCCGCGCGTACGCGGTTTTGACATCCATCGTTCGGCCGGAGGACCAGCGCGCGTCCAGCCGATGACCATGATGTGCGGAAGCGGCTTTGTTGAGCATGGCGCCGCTGCGCTAGCCCACGTCCGCCCACGGCTCGAGGAGCTCTAGCAGCCATCCTCGAACCGGGAACTCCTCGTCCATGATCACGGTCGCCGGCGCGTTCTGGAGAGCCCTTTCCCAGGAGATCGCGCGAGTCACGCAGCCAGTGCTCCGCGCCACTGCCACCCAACGCAGCAGCTCCGCCCTGCTGCCCAGACCGGTGAAGGGCTCCAGGTAGGCATCTCGAACCCGCAACATGCGCGGGTCGTCCATCGGCCGGTTGCCGGGCTGGACACCTGCGTGGATGGCAATCGAGTTCAAGCTGGCGAGCATCGTCCCGAAAGGGTGCCCGACAGAAGCGTCACCCCAGTCAAGAATCCGGACTGAGGACAGGTCATCCATCTTCCCCGGCCAGCAGACATTGTTGGAGTGCAGGTCGTCGTGTTGCAGGCTGTCGGACAGCGACGATGCGACCAGCTCGGCACACCAGTCGTCGTACGTCGGCAGCAGGCGCTCGAGCGCGGAAGCTTGCTCCTCAGTCAGCCCGCCCTCTTCGGTAGGCAGGACGGCGAGTTCAGCTAGCAGTCGGCGGTACTCCATGGGAAGTTGCGCAGGCCCCAGATGCGGAGTTCCACTGGACAGCAGTCTGAGTCTGTGCTGCGCAAGGGCGAGTTGTGCCTCGGCATACTTGGGCAGCAGTCGCTCCCAGTACGGCCACAACGCGTCGGGCGCCACGATGGACCGGAGTAGGGGACCGCCGTCCCGAGTGAGCGACCACGCCCGGACCTGGTCGTACGCGATCACCTCCGGCGCCAGCCCCGGACGGAGCTCACCGAGCAGCGCGACCAGGCCGGCTTCGTGCGCGGTGCCGCTGCCGTTCACCTTGAACCAAACGCGCCCGTCGGTCGTCTCGAACCGGATCGTGCTCGACCAGGCCCGGGTGTGCGGCTGCTCCCACCCGCCAGTTAGCCGGCTGCCACCCCCCGCGAGCTGCGCTGCGATCCAGGCCCCGGCTTCCTCGAGGAAGGCTTTGCTCGTCCACAACGCCACCGGATCTGGGACTACCCGTTCAGCGCTCAAGGAGGCTCTTGAGGGTCGCCAGGTCCGCCCGGATCGCTGCCGCATCTGCCTCATACTCCTCGTCCGACTGGTCCGGCCGGCGGCGAAGCGTGAACACCACCTCACAACCCGTGTCGCCGGCGAT
The DNA here is from genome assembly GCA_046723505.1 of Actinomycetota bacterium. GTDB lineage: Bacteria > Actinomycetota > Actinomycetes > Propionibacteriales > Propionibacteriaceae > Microlunatus. The sequence continues at coordinate 11,058 of JBKOUS010000111.1, read as the reverse complement.
CACACGCATCGGGTTGTTGAAAGTGGTCCCATCGGGCAGCTTGACGTCGTGGTCGAGGACGAAGTACGGGTTCTCGGGCGCGAAAGTCACTTCGACCTCACCCATTGGAGATTCAGCGAACCATCGGCCGTCTCGCTGTTCGATGGAGCCGCTCAGCCCGGCCGCCCAAGTCGGCAAGTTCGTCGGATCTACCACGTATGCGTAGACCTCTGAAGCAGGCCGCTCGATGTAGGTGCTGAGGTGCAGTGACTCACTCATCCCTCGACACTAATCGGTGGCGCATCGCAATCGGCTTCACCTCAACCCGGGAGGAAGCTAAGGCGCACCTCCCGGTCAGCATTGTCGACGTTCGTGTCCACCAACACGACGCTCTGCCAGGTGCCGAGTGTGGGCCGGCCGCCGAGCACTGCCACCGTGAGCGACGGTGACACGAACGCTGGCAGCAGATGGTCACGGCCGTGGCCAGGGCTGCCGTGCGTGTGCCGGTAAATGTCGTCGCGGGGAAGCAGCCGGTCAATGGCATCCTCGAGGTCGGACTCGGAGCCGCTCCCAGTCTCGATCAAAGCGACACCGGCGGTTGCGTGCGGAACAAAGACGTGACACAGTCCATCGCCGCGGTTGCGACAGAACTGAAGGACCAGGTCAGTGAAATCAGTGACAAGACGAGTACCGGTACGCAGCTGCACGACATCGCTATCCATTGCTCCATCATTCCGACTGCGGACGACCAGATGAACGCCACATCACATCGCCAGTGCTTCTCGTGCGCGACATGCTGCATATCGCGGGTTCACGAGCACCGAAGAGGCAGGATGAGGTCGTGGCCGCGATGCTGCCACCAGGTCCTACGACGCCGACTGCAAGCCGTGCGTCGGCTGGCCGCGCTCAGCTGCAGGTGCGATGGGATCGAGTCAGCGTGCTCTTCGCACTCGTTGCTGTGCTCTCCATCGTGGTCACGCACTCCGTCGTACTTGCAGTGCGCCGTGACCCGGGAGCCATATCGACAAAACCAGCACCGATCCAGGTCTCCGACCCTCCGGCCCATGCACCCGGGGACTGCCCCCCGCCCGCGACCGACACCATACGTACCGCGCCAGCCGTCCGGGATGATGCGGGTGCTCCATCCCGGACTGTTGCACTGACCTTCGACGACGGTCCAGGGCCGTGGACGCCCGCGGTGCTCGATGCGCTGCAGCAGGCTCAGGTACAGGCAACCTTCTTCGTGATCGGCAAGAGCGTGGCAGCCGAGCCGGAGATGCTGCGGAGAGTCCTCGCCGACGGGCACGCAGTAGGCAATCACACCTGGTCGCACAAGATCCCGAGCGCGGCAACCGGCTGGAACCGGGCCACGCTCGCCGAGGAGATCGAACGCACCAGCCGAGCAATCCTCAACGCAGTAGGGCTCAGGCCATGTCTGTTCCGTCCGCCCGGCGGAATTGTGAAAGGCGCAGACAAGGTCAGTCGCGCTGCCGGCCTCTCGGTGATCTTGTGGTCAGTTGACACCCGTGACTGGGCAGACCAACCGACCGGCGGTAAGAGCTTCCCAAAGGTGATCAGGAAGCGGGCCGCAGCCGGCCTCGCCGAGGAGCATCCGGTGATCTTGCTACACGACGGGGGTGGCGATCAGGCGGCGACGGTCGCAGCGCTACCAGGAATTATCCAGGACTACCGCGCACACGGATACCGATTTGTCACCCTGGGCAAGATCACATAGCTCGGCTTACCGACCGCTTCGCCACAACCCTGATCTGCACGAATCTCACCTCATTTCCTGACAAGAGTTGAGGCGCGGAACGTTGTGAGGTGCAATTAATCGCATTCGTGTTCTAATAGATCTATGAGGTTCGAGGCGCGACACATCGGCAGCGGGCGGTGGGGCGTCTACGACGGGGGCGTGATGGGCTGGCGCGCTGTCGATCTTGGAGAGGACGAAGCTTGCCAGATGGCGATGGACATGGACGCCGTCTACAACCAGTACGGGCAGCGAACGCCAGAGGAGCGTCGCGAGGTGCGACCACCGATCGAGGTGGAATTGGCAACCTGGGCCGCGGCGGGGACCCTGGACTTTTGGGTACGCGAGCGCGGCGAATGGTGGGGACGAGTACGCGGACCCGAAGGACGCCAGACGTGGATCAAGGCCAGTGATCTGAGGCGAGCCGATCAAAAAGCCGCTCGACAGGCCAGCGCGGGTGATGGCCGAGGGTCAATCCCGCCGGGTGGTGGCCGCTAGCAAGCGGCGGGCCCGACGTCCAAGATCGTTCAGGTCAACTCGACCAGCCTCCGCCGCATCAGCCAGCCGCGACGCCAGATCCAAGGCCTCGTCAATCAGAGGCGCCTCCGCTGCGGCAGCCTCCTGACCCATGTCACGCAGAATCGTAACCTCAGTACGCGCGGCGATGATCGGATCTTTGACGCCCTCCACCCAGACCTTGGTCCGGTGGCCGTCCCCGCGCTCGTCCCCGAGCAAAGGCTCGAGCGCGTAGATGCGGTCTGATCGTGCGAACTTGCCGAAGCCCAACGAAACCATCCGCGGTTCTGACGCCACAAGCCCGATCATCTCAGCCCGCATCATGGCTGTCACTCTCGCGACGCAGTCTGTACGCCGGCGCGTCCCCTTGGCACAATCTTTCGTCCACCGGTTTTTCGAAGTTGGCCGCCAGGGACGCCGAACCCGCTACGTTAGTCCCGCTTCTGATCATTGAGATCATCATTGTCCAGCGCGACACGCCGACATTTAGGTGAACTCTTGCCAGACGGCACCCTATGATCACACTGGTCACATCGGCCACATGCTTCACTCCGTCAACGTCGCCCAGGAGTCGACATGAGCTTTGTTGCAGAGCCGCAGACTGCCAGGCGTGCAGACCCGTGGACCGAGGTCAGTGTCGCCGGCATGAGGTATCTGCGCCTCCCGCTGCGCACGCGCTGGTTTGACGAGAACGATGATCTTGTGCTGGCGCTGAAGGAGAACCTCAAATTGGCTCGCCCAGGCGACACAGTTGGAGTGAGCGAGAAGGTCGCCATCTTGCTTACCGGCCGAACTGTCGACATCGGCACCATGAAGCCGTGTCGACTAGCTCGCTTCCTAGCTGCTCATGTCCGCCCGCGCACCGATTCCAAAGGGCTTGCGGTCCCGGAAAAGATGGAGTACGTCGTACGCACTGTCGGCTTGCGAAGGATCATTCCCGCGGCACTCGGGTCGGCCGTGACACGCCCGCTGCGCATGCGAGGAACCTTCTACCGCATGGCTGGACCGATCGCCCGAGATATCGATGGAGGTCGCCCGCCGTATGAGCACGTGCTCTTCCCACCCTTGGACCCCAAGGTCGCGCAGAAGATCTGTGCCGACCTCGAGCGGGTGCTGGGCATCGGTGTCAGCATTGTCGACCTCAACGACTTCGGCGGCTCGATCCGCGCGGTCTCTCCAGGATCAATGTCTGAGAAGACGCTGGCAGCCGTGCTTCGCGACAACCCGCTGGGGCAGCGGCTCACCAGTACGCCATTCGTGCTGGTTCGACCCACCTGAGGAACATCCGGCTGCTCCCGGCCGAACTCGCTGAACCATTTGTCCGAAGTCCCAACGAACGGCCTGCGAATCGGTTAGTGTGATCACGTTTCTGATCACTGCAATCTGCGATCGTCCAGGGTGACACGCAGCTTTTTCGGGGGACTCTCAGCCGTCTCCAGGATTCCTGTCCTCAAGAGTGATCACTTACGTCACTCCATCAATCCCCCCGGAGTCGACATGAGCTTTTCTGCTGAGCCCATGGCGGACGAACGCGTCGAGCCATGGACCCAAGTAACGGTCGCAGGTGTTGAGTATCTGCGCCTTCCCCTGCGCACCCGGTGGCTGGACCAGACCGATGACCTGGCACTGTCACTGAAGGAGCATCTCAGCCTGGCTCGCCCTGGCGACACAGTTGGGGTGAGCGAGAAGGTGGCGATCCTGCTGACCGGCCGGACAGTGGACATCGAGGGCGTGCAACCTGGCCGAGTCGCTCGGATACTGGCTGGTCATGTCCGCCCGCGCGGCGAACATGCGCGTGGCCTTTCGGTCCCGGAGAAGATGGATTATGTCATCCGCACCGTCGGCTTGAGGCGGATCATTCCCGCTGCGATTGGGGGTGCCTTGACTCGGCCGTTGGGCATGCGTGGAACCTTCTATCGAATCGCTGGGCCGATAGCCCGAGACGTCGACGGAGGGCCCCATACGGCGTACGAGCATGTGCTTTTTCCACCTTTGGACAGCAGCGTTGCTCAAGGCATTTGTGCTGACCTCGAGCAGGCGCTCGATATCGGCGTCAGCATTGTGGACCTCAACGACTTCGGCGGCTCGATCCGCGCGGTTTCTCCAAGATCGCTCTCTGCGGAGACGCTGGCAAGCGTGCTCAGCGACAATCCGCTAGGCCAACACCTCACCAGCACGCCGTTCGTGCTGGTGCGACCCGCCTAGAGCGCCGATCTCAGCGTCGCCGGTGCGCCATCACGTCGATAGCGTCGGTGAGCAGCCGCCGCTCCGGCGCACGCAGCGCGTACAGGACGCCGATGAAAACCGCCAGCAGTATTAGCCCGACCGATGACATCAACAACAGCTCGCTGACCAGGCCCGTGCCGGCAACCGGACGGAGCAAACGGTAGACGACGGCGCCGGCGGCAGTGCCCACTGCGGCCGCAACCGCGGTACGGCCGACCATCAGGGGCAACGACCTGAGATCGATCGCGCCGTGGCGTCGACCTAGCCACCAGGTGTTTGCCACGGCCGCAAACACCACGGATAAAGATGTCGAGGCCGCTAATCCGGCGATTCCGAAGGTCAGCCCAAGGGTCAAGTCGCCAACCACATTGATGGACATCGCAAAAACAAATACCAACACCGGGCGGCGCGAGTCTCCCAGCGCGTACGAGGCACGCACCACCATCTCGCGCCACCCAAGGGCCAGCAAAGCAGGTGCGTACCACAGCAACGCGGTCGCCGTCCGCTGGGTATCGCTGGGCCCGAAGCTGCCATGCTCGAAGAGCAGCGCTACCAACGGGACAGCGCAGACGACCAGAAAGCCCAACACTGGCATCAGCACGGTGGCAACGGTTGCCAAGCCGCGACCGACCAGCCGCTTCATCTCATCGAGATCGGCCCTACCCGCAGCGGCACCGAACGCGGGATACAGCGCGGTCAGCAGTGACAACACAAGCAACGTCTCGCCGAGTGAAATGATCCGCCAGGCGTAACTCAGCGCCGAGATAACTCCCTCGCCCACCATCGAGCCGACGGCCCGATCGACCATGGTATTGACGTTGCCCAGGGCGCTGCCGAGCAGCAGTGGCGGAATCAGCTTTGCGATCGCCCGAAATCCGGGATCACTGATGTCCAGTGAGGCGCGCAAGCGAAACCCCAGGGCACGAATGGGTGGCAGCTGACACAGCAACCGGGCCGCGGAGCCTACAACGAACCCGACGGCGAGGGCGTAGACACCGTAACGAGGCCCGAACAAGGCGGCCGCTGCGATCATGATCAGGTTGAACGGAACCCCTTGCATCGCGGACCAGAAGAACCGGCGATGCGCCTCCGCCGCTGCGGCGAGCAGGTTCGTACCCGATATCAACACGGTCGCGATGAGCACGATGCGGGTAAGTGAGGCAGCCAGGTCAGCCTGCGGCCCCTTGAAGCCTGGCGCCAACACGCTGACCACGGAGCTCGCGGCCAATGCCATGATCAGCGAACCGAGTCCCAGCACGAGCAGCGAAACGGTCAGCACGACGGACAGTGTGTGTGCCGATTTGCTCGGGTCGTGGTCTCTACTGTGCTGCGCGGCAAGAACAGGCACGGTCGCCCTCGCCATGGCGCCCGCGATAAGGGCCAGGACGAGATTCATGAGCCCCTGGGCAACCAGGTAGGCGTCCAGTTGTGCGCCGGCCCCGAAAACACCGGCAATCACCACATCGCGGCCGAAGCCCAGAACCGCCGAGAAGGTGGTCAGTCCGGTCACCAGCGCAGCCGCTTGGGCGATCCCCGACCGTGCCTTCACGCCTAGCAACATAATGCAGCTTGATCGGTTCTACAGGCTGTGAACACTGGGTGGAGCGTGCGCTCCACGAAGAAAGTGGTCACGAACGACACGGAAATAGGCGAGTCTCGTGGCTTTTGTGACCACTTACGCCGGGATCAGCCGGCCAGGTCCCAATCGCTAGCGGCCGTCGTCGTCCTCGCCGTACACCACCGTTTCCTGCTCAACCAAGTCAGCGTCGTCGGCCTCTCGGATGCCTCGGCTGATGTTCGCCGGTACCGCGTTCGGTTCGGCCTCGGCTTCGGCTAACGGGTCGACGGCGACAGCCTGTTCGGCCCAGTCGGCTTCGGGTACCTCAATGGGCGGGGTGTCAGGGCTGGAGGGGGACATGGCGCTCCTTGATAGTCACAGCTGTCGATCAAGGTCTGGTCCACCTTATGCCTCCCCGAAGTAGTCCGAGTGCGTAGCCCAGGCACAGCTGCCCAGTCTGATCAAGGAATTCGTCGGATTATTACGGCGAGAGGAGGTGCTCACCTTGTACATGATCATCATGACACAGCAGGCGTGGCTTCGTTGTGCTTACGCAGATGGAGTGAAGCACGACCCTCGACCGTAGAAGTAGTGCATCACGTCCCGTGATTGATCACTCGCGCAAATCACGACATCCCCTGAGCCTCGAGTTTCCCTGGACCGGCTCAGGGCGCAGAGTCCCACGCTCCGTCGGATGCTGGCGCTGTACACGGGCGCATGCCAAGTACAGCGTGAGTCTTGCCAGTACCGGTCGCGCCTGCGACGAGCCCATGCCGGTTCAGGATGCTCAACGGGATGCGGATGGTGGCAGGCGGAACAGGCGCGTCGTTTTCCATCAGGGCGCCGAGCTCGATGGCGGGCTCACCGAACGTATAACCCTGAACGATCCGTTGCACATCCTCGGAGAGTTGCTCAACAACGGGCTCGCTCATGGCCAAATCGTAACGACGCGCCATGGAGTTGCCGTCAGAAACTTGATTAGAGTGTCACAGTGATTTTCAAGCGCGTCGGAGACGTACGCCCGTACCCAGATCATGGCTACGTCCAGAAGCAGTGGGCGGCCATCGCCCCGCACCAGGTGCGCTTGGACCAGCTCGTTACTACCAAACGGACCCTGGACCTAGAGGCGCTCCTCGAGGAAGACTCGACCTTCTACGGCGACCTATTCGCCCATGTAGTGTCCTGGCGGGGAGAGCTCTACCTCGAGGACGGGCTGCATCGCGCGCTGCGCGCCGCTCTCCAGCAGCGGCAGACCATGCACGCAAGAGTGCTTGACCTGAAGTAGCGCCGAACTCCAGGTAGGCTCTCACCGAACGGGGGGTCGGGCAAGGGGAGGAGCTCGCAAACTCACGCATCGGGGTGGCTGCGGAGGCAAAGGAGTTTCGACGTGATAGGTCGGATCTTCCGTGTGATACGAACCCCGGTTACTCTCCTGATCTTGTTCGGGATGCTCCTGTACGGAGCCTGGTGGGGATACCACAACATCATCAAGCCAATTCCGCCGCTGCCCCCTACGCCCTGCGTCGAACAGAGTGTGCCTCGCGGTCAGCTAAAGGCCAACCAGGTCGTGGTGAAGGTGTACAACGGCGGCGACCGGAAGGGTCTCGCGGCTGATGTGGGCAGATCGCTGCGGAACGAGGGCTTCCGAGTCATTCTCACCACCAACACGGTGGAGAAGATCCAGAAGACCGTCATCGTTGGCGCGGGTGAAAAAAATCCCGAGGTGTTGTTCGTCAAGTCCTTTTTCAAGGAGTCGGTCGTACGCTCAGACAAGCGCGCTGACCACACGGTGGACGTGCTCGTCGGCAACAAGTATGGCGGCTTCAACAACAACGCCAAGACCACCTACCAGGTGGACACCACTACGCTTTGCCTGCCCTCCCAATCACCGAGCCCAACCCCCGCCATCGGCGGCTGATCACAACTACAAGTCGGCCTTTCGCTCGTCCACGCGGGCGCGCCAGCGGGCAAGGCGGCCTCGCTGACCGACCGCTCGGAGTCGTTCCTCGGTGTTCAGCCGCTGCTCCTCAGGTGTCACGATGAGCAGCTCATCGCCGGCCTGGATCCGTTCCCGGCCGTCTGGAAAAAAAGGCCGGTCGTCGCGGATGATCAATGACACCACGGTGTCCTTGGGAAGCCGAAGCTCAATTACCTCGACACCGACCAGGCGCGACTTGGCGGGGATGCGTACCTGCAGCAGATCGGCAGAGATCTTGTCGAGTGGCGCGAGCTCTACCTCCACATCCTGAGCCGACTCGTCGTCGAACAGCCCGAGGCGACGGGCGACGAACGGCAATGTCGGACCCTGGAGGCAGGTGAAGACGATGACAAAAACCAGCACAACATCGAAAAGGGCCTCTGCCCCCCGGACCTCCTGAGCGAGTGGAATCGTGGCCAGCACGATCGGCACTGCTCCGCGCAGGCCCGCCCAGGAAAGGAACACCTGATGCCGGGCCGGGATCTTGAACCACACCGCACACGCCACGACTGTGGCGGGGCGGGCGACGAACGTCAGGAAAAGACCTGCCGCAACCGCGATCACGGCGGCACGAGGCGTCACCCGGTCCGGGAAGGCCAGCAGTCCGAGCATGACGAAGAGGCCGATCTGGGCGATCCAGCCAATACCCTCCACGAAGGAGCGGGTCGCCGCCCGGTGCGGCAACTGGGCATTCCCGAGGATCAGCGCGCACACGTACACAGCTGCAAACCCGCTGGCGTGGATGAGCGCGGCAATGCCGTAAGCGAAGACGGTCCAGACGAGGATTGCGAGTGGATAGAGCCCAGAAGAAGGCAGCGCGACTCGACGCAGAATCTGCGCCCCGAGCCAGCCAAGACCGCCACCGATGGCCAGGCCGCCAAGCAGCTCGATCACGATCAGGCCGATCAGGCCAAGAATGCCGAGCTCCATAGGCTGGCCTACGGCGAACGAGCTCGCCAGCATCACAAGGAGCACGGTCGGGGCATCATTAAGGCCCGACTCGGCTTCCAGCGCGCCCCGCAATGAGTGGGGGACGGGAACAGTGCGGAGCACGGAAAAGATTGCGGCAGCGTCTGTTGGGGACGTGACTGCGCCGAGCAGCATCGCAATCCAGATCGGCAATCCGAGAACGTAGTGCCCAAAGAGGGTCATCAAGCCGACGCTGACTCCGACGCCGACAGTGGCCAACAATGCCGCCAATATGGTCGAAGACCGGATGTCGCTCCACCTCGTGGTGAGACCACCCTCGGCGAGAATCACGACGAGGGCGGCGAAGCCGAGAGCCTGCGCCAGATCGGCATTGTCGAATGGAATCCCGATGCCGGATTCACCCATCACGAGGCCGAGACCGAGAAACAGCAGCAGGGACGGCAGACCAACCCGAGCGCCGATCCGCGCGGCGATGATGGCAGCGATCAAGACGACGGCACCCACCAAAAGGATGACGTCGATCTGAATCATGCGCACATCCTTCCGGATAGCTAGTGTCGTGTCTCCCAAGTCTCTTTACGGTTCGCGCCGCCCAGGCACGCACCTCGCGGCGTTCTCCTCGGTCGGCGTACGACCCGGTATTCATCCCTCGTCGGCCTTGCGTGTCGACGCCGCGCGTCGCCTTGCGACGACAGGCACGCACCTGAACGACGCCAACCGCAAAGGAACTTGAGAGACACGACACTGCGGTTCGGGGGCCCGTTTCTTCGGCAGGACTGCGCGAAGGTGACGCAGTGGATCAGGAGTCGCGACGGGACCGGGCTCGTCGTTTGCCCTCGTGCATGGCCTGGACCCGGGCCACGGGAATGGTGTGACCTTCTGCCACCAGATCGGCGTTTAGCTCCTGCGCCGGCGGCATGCGGTCCGTCCACGGATCGGCCCCATCCAGCAGCTCGGCGGCGTTATGGACTGTGAAGTCCGCCGGAACCACGTGGTCGAGGTCCTCCCAAGCAACCGGGAACGAGACCGGTGCGCCGGGCCGGATCCGTGGACTGTACGCGGCAACGACGGTGGCGCCACCAACACGTGTCGAGTCGAGGAATACCTTGCCCTCCCGCTCCTCCTTGACGAAAGCCGTTGTGCCCAGATCCGGATCAATCCGCTCGGCGCGGCTGGCCACAGCACGGGTGGCTGCGGCCACGTCCTCTGGTGAGGATCCAACCACCAGCGGCACGAATATATGCAGGCCTTTGGCGCCGCTCGTCTTAACCGCGCCGGCCATACCCATCTCGTCCAGCGCTTGGCGGACCAGCTGCGCAGCCTGTACGACCACTGCAAAGTCCGCTCCCTCCGGCGGATCCAGATCGAGCACGAGATAGTCGGGGTGCTCCGGATGGGCGGTCTTGAAGAGGGTGACGTGGTACTCCACGGCCCGTTGGTTGGCGAACCAGAGCAGCGTACGGCGGTCGTTGCACAAGGCGTACGAGACTTCCCGCCGAGACGCCTCCGCCCAGATCGACACTCTGGGCACCCAGTCCGGTGTGTACTTGGGAAGGTTCTTCTGCATGAACGGCGGCTGGCCTGGGCGGATTCGGATGACCGACAACGGCCGGTCAGTCAAGCAGGGAAGGATGCGAGCGTGTACGGCGTCGAAGTAATCGACCAGGTCCCGCTTTGTCGCGCCCGCCCCATCGAACAGCTCCTCATCCAGGTGGGTAAACGAGACGTCATCTGGCAGCTTGCTTTCGCCGCTCATGGATCGATCATCACCGGAGCGTGCCCTCGGAGGTCGACTCCGGTGCTGCCCGTTCCGGATAGTTCTCCGGGAAGTGGCACGCCACTCGATGCCGCGGTAGCAGCTCGACCAGCGGCGGCTCCTGAGTCCGGCAGATCTCCTGCGCCTTCCAACATCGGGTGTGGAACCGGCACGCCGGCGGAGGCGAGATCGGGCTGGGCACATCACCGCTGAGTAGGATCCGCTCCCGGCGGCGTCGGGTATCCGGCACTGGCACAGCTGACATGAGCGCGACTGTGTACGGATGCATGGGTGCGCTGTACAGCGCCTCCCGATCAGCCAGTTCGACAATCTTGCCCAGATACATCACCGCTACGCGATCC
>JBKOUS010000257.1:0-5451 GCA_046723505.1 Actinomycetota bacterium | reverse complement strand
CCATGGTGATCACGACGTGGGCAGCACGAACGGTTTCGTCGGTCCACGGCTTGCGGAACTCGTTGGATGTGTCGATGCCTCGTTTGGCCATGGCGGCGATTGCGGCGGGGTTGACCTCGTGTCCGGGTTCGGATCCGCCCGACCAGGCGACGGCACGGTCGCCGGTCGGAGCCTCAAAGAATCTGAGGGCCATCTGAGACCGGCCGGCGTTGTGGGTGCACAAGAACAGTACGGTCGCCCTGCCGTCGCGATGGAGGCCTTCCACTTTGGCGACGGCGCGTAGCCGTTGCCGGGCGAATCGCTCTGCCATCAGTGGGAGAAACTTGGTGACCGCCGCCTGCTGTGCGAGCTGGTCATAAGACGAGTGAAGGAATCGTTCGATGGTCTCGGTTCCGAAAGTGTCGGTGAACTCGCCGGCGAGCCGGGAAGCGGCGGTGCGAAGTGCGAGCGTGGTGTCGATACTGAGCGTGCTCCACGTGGGTTTGGTCACAGTGCTCTCGCTGCTGGTGCGTAGAGGTCGGCGAGGTGGTGGACGCGACGGTTGATGTCGGCGTAGGCGCGCTCGAAGGCGGCGTTGGTATTGATTGGCACGGGGTCGGGAATCGACCAGTGCAGCCGCGGAAGGGCGTGTCCGAGCTCTTCGTGGGCGTTGTCGCAGACGGCGACGATGAGGTCATCGTCGCGAAGGACGCGGTCGAGGGGCTTGGGGCGGTTGGGATCGATGCGGAGTCCGTGACGCTCGGCGACGGCGACGGCCCGCGGGTGGATGCGCGGGCCGGGATGGGTGCCGGCCGAGGTGGCTGGGATGGTGCGCAGCTGGTTCCAGATGGCGGCGGCGAGCTGGGAGCGGGCCGAGTTCGCCGTGCACACAAACACCACTCGGGGACCAGCGGGGAAGTTGTCGGGCATGCGGCCGGAGATAGCGGCCGCCCAGACGGTCGGGTGGTCAAGTCGCAGTTGGACGTAGCTGCGCCGCCGGTCGCCCTCGGATCGGACCCGACGGATGATGCCGGCGTCCTCGAGCACGCGGAGATGATGGGCGAGCAGGTTGGTGCCCAAGCCGACGTCGGCGGCCAGCTCGCCGGGTGACGCGTCGCCGGCGACAAGGCGGTCCACCAGGGCCAGCCGGACCGGTTCACCGAGTGCGGCGAAGACAGCTGCTCGGCTCTCCAGGTTCGGGCCCACATTTGCCTCCATCATTATTGAGTCAAGTATTGTTGAGATATGTCAGGCGTCAAGTCCAGCGCGATCGCAGCGCAGCGGCCGCTGCCGGCCGAGCTGCTCGGCACCGCCCTGCTGGTGACGGTGGTCGTCGGGTCCGGTATTGCCGCAGCCAGACTGTCGCCGTCGGATAGTGGTTTGCAGCTGCCGGAAACAGCACTGCGACGGTCTTCGGGCTGGCGGTGTTGATCTTGGCATTTGGACGGGTTTCCGGCGGCCACTTCAACCCAGTGATATCGGCGGTTGACTGGCTGCTGACCCGTCGCCGACCGGGCAGCGGCTTGTCCGCCATTGGTGTGGCAATGTACGCGGCGGCTCAGCTGGTCGGGGCGATCTTGGGCGCGCTGCTGGCCAACATCATGTTCGACCTACCTACGCTGCAGGTCTCGGGCACCGACCGGATAAGCCTCGTCACGGTCTGGGGGAGGTAGTGGCTACAGCGGGCCTGGTGCTGCTGGTGTTCGGGCCGGCACGGACAGGTCGGGCCGCATTATCGGCGGCCGCGGTCGGCGCCTATATTGGGGCGGCGTATTGGTTCACCAGCTCCACGTCGTTCGCGAACCCGGCGGTAACGGTGGGCCGGATCTTCTCCGACACGTTCGCCGGCATCGCGCCGGCGTCGGCCCTGTTCTTCATCGCCGCCCAGCTTGTCGGCGGGCTCGTCTGCCTCGGCCTGATCAGGTCTTTTCCCCGACGCCCCGGCCTCCGCCGGTAGGGCCGTCATCCCCCATCCGAGCCACGTCCCTGAGGAAGGTTGAGGTTTCATGTCGAAGCCAAGTGTGTTGTTCGTCTGTGTCCACAACGCCGGCCGGTCCCAGATGGCCGCGGCGTTCCTATCCCAGCTGTCTGGAGGCGCGGTTGAGGTCCGCTCAGCTGGATCGGAGCCCGCCGCTCAGGTCAACCCGGCGGCGGTGCAGGCCATGGCCGAAGTCGGCATCGACATCGCGGCGGAGAAGCCGAAGATGCTGACCGACCAGGCCGTCCGCGAGTCCGATGTGGTGATCACCATGGGCTGCGGCGACACCTGCCCGTTCTACCCGGGGAAACGCTACGAGGACTGGGTGCTGGACGACCCGGCCGGTAAGGATGTCGCGGCCGTTCGGCCCATCCGCGACGACATCCGACGCCGTGTCGAGGCGCTGCTCGAGGACCTCGTTCCGGCAGGCCAGGGCTAGGTTCAGCGAGAGGGGGAGGTAATCAATCCGGCTAGCGTGTCCAAGGTGTCGGGCACGAGTTTGTAGTAGGCCCACTTCCCGCGTTGTTCACGGGTCAGGATGCCGGCCTCCACCAGGAGCTTGAGATGGTGTGAGACTGTCGGCTGGCTCAGACCGACCGGTTCGGTCAGGTCGCATACGCACGCCTCCTGGTCGGCGTGAGCTGCGACAAGCGAGATCAGCCGCAAGCGGGCCGGGTCGGACAGCGCCTTGAACCCGGCCGCCAGCGTGGCCGCCTCGTCCGGCTTGATCACCTCACGGACCACCGGCGTACAGCAGTCAGTGAGCAACGGCAGCGTCGGACGGCCGGAAGGGACGAGCTGAGCGGTCGGCATCTCCCTAGCATGGCACATATTGACAAATCTCGATGCGTGTCTAAACTCGTATCGACAATTGTCAATGCGAGAGGGGTCCGACTATGTCAGAGACAACGACCACTGAGCAGCTGCGCGAGCAGGTACGCGAACGCTATGCCGCGGCCGCCATCACCGTCACTTCAGGCCAGGGGCCGGCATCGTGCTGCGACGACGATTCCGGCGACGGCGGGCCGTGTTGCGGCCCGACTGTCCTGGAGGTCGACGACACATTCGGCAGCGCACTCTATGCAGCGACGGACCGCGCCAGCCTCCCGGTTTCAGCGGTGGCAGCCAGCCTGGGCTGCGGCAACCCCATCGCCGTTGCAGAGCTTCGGCAAGGTGAGAAGGTGCTGGACCTCGGCTCGGGCGGCGGGATCGACGTCCTGCTGTCGGCCCGCCGGGTAGGCGAGACCGGGTTCGCCTACGGCGTCGACATGACCGACGAGATGCTCGAGCTTGCCCGGGCCAACGCCGCTCAGGCCGGCGCCACCAACGTCGAGTTCCTCAAGGGCACCATCGAGGACATCCCGCTGCCGAATGGATCAGTGGATGTGGTGATCAGCAACTGCGTGATCAACCTGTCGGTCGACAAGCCGAAGGTGATCACCGAGATGTTTCGGGTGCTCAACCCCGGTGGCCGGATCGGCATCAGCGATGTGGTGGCCGAGGACCACCTCAGCCTAAACGCACGCGCCGAACGAGGATCCTACGTCGGCTGCATCGCCGGAGCCCTGTCTCGGCAGGAGTACCTGGACGGCCTCGCCTCCGCCGGCTTCACCGACGCGACCGTCCGTTTCACCCACCAAGCCGCGGATGGCATGCACAGCGCCATCATCCAAGCCACCAAACCGGAGAGGTCAGCACGATGACCGCCAAACTCTCAGTCGGGCGGCGCGTCCTTTGCGCATAACCGTCTGGGCATCGACCGCCGACGGCCCGCGCGCCGACCGAACCGACCGCTAACTCATCACCATCCCTCTTCATTGCGGCTGGACTCGTCAACCAAGCTGAGCCAGTCTGCATCCACTTGCCGAGCTCCGACAGCAGCAGCTCGAGGGGCCGGACCTCACCGAACGTGACTACCAGGACGCGGTCATGCTCGGGGCGGGCGCCGTTCAAGATCGTTGATGGTGTCGTCAGCCTGTTCCGGCTCGAGGTGGCCATCTAAGCTCCACCGCCATCAACAGCACATTGACCATCTCGAACACTCGCTCCTCCCAGGAACGTCAGACCTGTCATTCCGAGTCGACCTCCGCTCGCGTGCGTCCCGCACGCCCGGGGGGGCGTTCAGACGGACCGGTCCGGCCCGATCGGCAGGTCGTGCCCACGCCAATCCAATAGCTCGCTCACATGCAGCAAGCGCGCCTCCTGAAGAAGACCCTGGCTGTGGTGAAGTGCGAAGAACGGGTTGAGGCGACATGATCACCCGCATCGACTACGCAGGTGGCCTTCGCCCCGCGCGGTCTATTGCGCCGGGAGGAAATCCGCTGCTTGACTGTCAAGATCACCTCATTTCCGGCGTGCCCACAATAAGGGGGCCACATGACTCCACCAGTCGTCACACTGTTCGAGAAGTACGGTGCTGGCGCCCGATACATCGGCCCGAGGGTTGCCAAGGCGCTTGGAGTCGAGTGGATGGATCAGGCGTTCTCCTCCGCTGACATTGAAAGCGCTAAGTTTCCGGGTGCGGGGAGGGCCAGTGATCAAGGAGCCGGCTTGGCGCGGTTTCTAGGCCGCTTTGCCTCTGGTGCAACAGTTCTGGACGACCGAAGTATCCCGTTGGCCCAGGCCGATGATGCGGAGATGGTTGAGGAGAACACCCGAATCGTGAAGGAAGCTGGCGCTCGAGGCGTGGTGATGCTCGGTCGCAATGGCGCCCTCATTCTCGGCAACATCCCGACCGCGCTGCATGTGCAAGTCGACGCTCCGGTTGAGGTCCGTATCTCCCGCGCCGCCCGGGAGGAGGGACTCGATTTGGCCCACGCTACAAGGCGCCAGCGCAACGAGGACTCGATACGCGCTGAAATGTCAGAGAGGTTCTACTACTGGAATCCCATGAGCATCGATCGCTACGACCTCGTGATCAATACGGGCGCGCTCGATCTCGACACAGCTGTCGATGTGATCGTTGCGGCATACCGGGCAAAAGCGGCGCGGGCCGTTCAAGCTACCGCATGATGATGGTTGCGCTGAGCTAATGGATTAGCCGACATCTCCCTAGCTGAGGAGCTTCAGTGAAGAAGCTGACCCTACGGAACTATCTTGGCTACGCGTCCGGTGACCTGGCCAACAATCTGGCGTTCTCGCTGCAGGCGCTGTTCTTGCTCATCTACTACACGAACGTCGTTGGGCTGAATCCCGCCGCCATCGCGACGATGTTCCTTGTCGTACGAGTGTGGGACGCCTTCGCCGACCTCGCGGCCGGGCGCCTGGTCGACATCACCAGGTCACGTTGGGGGAAGTTCAGGCCATACCTGCTATTCGCCTCGCTTCCGCTGCTGTTGTCGAGTATCGCCTTATTCAGCGTCCCGAACTTCGACAGCACAACCGCCAAGTACGTTTACGCCTACATCACCTATGCACTGCTGGGCTTCCTCTATTCCTTGACTAACATCCCGTACGGTTCGCTGGCTACCGCGATGACCCAGGATCCGGTGGAG
>JBKOUS010000228.1:0-15645 GCA_046723505.1 Actinomycetota bacterium | reverse complement strand
GCTTTGCCACCGACCTGCGGCAGCGGGCCACGGTCGAGGTCACCGACACTACGTTCCGGGACGCTCACCAGTCGCTGCTGGCCACCCGGCTCCGGACCAAGGACCTTCTCCGGATCGCGCCGTATGTAGGGCGGATGACCCCGCAGCTGTTCTCGGTCGAGTGCTGGGGCGGGGCAACCTACGACGTGGCGCTCCGTTTTATCGCCGAGGATCCTTGGGAGCGGCTGGCTGCGCTGCGCTACAACATGCCAGGTCTGTGCCTGCAGATGCTGCTGCGCGGCCGCAACACGGTCGGCTATACGCCATACCCAACCAAAGTCACCACCTCGTTCGTGGCAGAGGCAGCTGAGGTCGGCATCGATATCTTCAGGATCTTCGACGCGCTCAATGATGTCGAGCAGATGCGTCCCGCGATCGAGGCGGTACGCGAAACCGGCAGCAGCATTGCTGAGGTGGCGTTGTGCTACACCGGCGATCTGAACTCGCCGGCCGAGGACCTCTATACCCTCGACTATTACGTGGGGCTAGCCGAGAAAATCGTGAATGCGGGTGCGCACATCCTCGCGATCAAGGACATGGCCGGCCTGCTGCGGCCGCCGGCCGCCCGGAAGTTGGTCGCAGCACTGCGACAGAACTTCGATTTACCGGTGCACCTGCACACCCACGACACCGCAGGTGGTCAACTTGCCACTTTGATGGCCGCTATCGACGTCGGTGTTGATGCGGTCGACGTGGCCAGCGCCCCAATGGCTGGAACGACCAGCCAGGTGCCTGCGTCGGCACTGGTGGCTGCGTGCGCGAACACTGAGCGGCCTACCAACCTTGACCTGCGTGCCGTCATGAATCTGGAGCCGTACTGGGAGGCGGTGCGCAAGGTCTATGCCCCATTCGAATCGGGGTTGCCCAGCCCGACCGGCCGCGTCTACGACCATGAGATTCCCGGCGGGCAGCTCTCCAACCTTCGGCAGCAGGCGATCGCTCTAGGGTTGGGGGAGAAGTTTGAGCAGATCGAGGCCATGTACAGCGCAGCGAGCGCCATTTTGGGCAGGCCCCCCAAGGTGACCCCTTCTTCGAAGGTGGTGGGTGATCTGGCACTTCACCTGGTTGCCGTGGGCGCTGATCCAGATGATTTTGCCGAGAACCCGCAGCGCTACGACATTCCGGATTCGGTGATCGGATTCCTCAATGGGGAGCTCGGCGATCCTCCCGGCGGCTGGCCGGAACCGTTCCGGACCAAAGCGCTGCAGGGACGTACGGTCCCGGCCCGCGACATCGAGCTTTCGCCAGAGGATTCAGCCAACCTCGACGACAAGGGCACGGTACGGCAAGCCACCCTGAACCGCCTGCTGTTTCCCGGGCCGACCAAGGAATTCCTGGCCAACCGGGAAACGTACGGCGACGTCGGCCGTCTCGACACTCTCGACTTCCTTTACGGGATGCAACCTGGCCAAGAGCACGTCGCCAAGATCGGCAGAGGAGTCAGCCTGATCCTGGGGCTGTCGGCTATCGGTAACGCCGACGAGCGAGGCATGCGGACCGTGATGTGCACAATCAACGGCCAATTGCGCCCCATCCGCGTCCGTGACAAGTCGATCAAGGTCGACGTCAAGGCCGCCGAGCGTGCCGACCCGAGCAAGCCGGGCCATGTGGCTGCGCCGTTCGCCGGTGTCGTCACTGTGACAGTGACCGAGGGTGATCGGGTTGAAGCCGGTGCCACAGTTGCCACGATCGAGGCCATGAAGATGGAAGCCGCGATCACCGCGCCCGTTACGGGTGTGGTGCAGCGACTCGCGATCGCTTCGGTGCAGCAGGTGGAGGGCGGCGACCTCGTCTTGGTGATCGCTCCCGAATAGCCATTTGTCGGCGCTCGGGCCTCCGGCGGTTAGCTGGCCCAGAACCCCACCAGGTCAGGCACCGGCCGACCCAGCGAGGCGGCCACCTGTGCCCATGGCACAAAGCCATCCAGCCAGCCGGTCAGCGAGTTGATCATCTCCCGCTGTTCCTCGGTTTTGATGTCGTGGATCGCAGAGCGGTAGGCGGCAGCCATCGCCACCGCCTTGTGATACGGGTACCACCCAACCGTCAGTCCTTCCACCGTGACCAGATTGAGGCTCATCGTGCTGTTCAGCAGGTGACGTAGGCCCACCGATGCTGAGACCCCACCACGCGCCAGTGCGAAGTCAAGATCATCAAGCGATTGTGCAGTCAGGCTCATGCGTGTCGAGCCCCAGGCGATGTCCTGAACCAGGGTCTCGAGCAGCCGCCAGGTAGCACCGGTCCTTTCGGGTGGTACGTATTCCCCGGCCAGCAACACCTCCACGTCGTGCGGCTCGGGTTGTGTAGGGGAGATCAGTGGTGTCGCCGGAACACGTTTGAAGATGGGTCCCAACTTGGACAGCAGACCGCCCCGAGCCTCCACGGCCGGCGGGGCGAACGCCCGGCGCGCCACCTTGCGCAAGTGTTCAGCGACCAGCGGCGACGCTCCGAACATGCCACGAACTTCGTCAATGCCGACGGCATACAAACGAAGCTCACCCATGACTGACACCGTAATCGAGTGGGCTGCACGACGCGGAACTTTGGCGACGACAGATCTAGTCGGGCCTATCCTGGGCCGCATGAACCCACGGGTACGTCGGCTCATCGTTTCCGGCGTACTCGGCAGCCTGGTTTTGATCGTGGTCCTCGCTGCCGCCTGGAACTGGTTACGGTGAAGGCCGGTCGCGTACGCCCCTGTGCGCAAAGAGTTGTTGAAAGGGATCAGCACGATGGCACGGATGCGTGCGGCGAGACGCCTTGGCCTGCTGCTGTTCGGCATTGTGTTGCTTGCAATCGTGCCAACGGTCGCTGCATCCGAGGACACAGTCGCCTTCACGATCAATGACGCGCGTATTACCGAATCTTCCGGGCTTGCGGCGGACACGGGTGGCAATCTCTATTGGACGGTCAATGACTCCGGCGACCGCGGTGTCGCATACGGCATCGGACTCGACGGGACGGTGCAGGGCACCCTCAACTTTCGTGCCCAACCACAAGATGTCGAGGCAGTCGCGGTGTCTGGGGACCGGCTCTACGTTGCCGATATCGGCGACAACAGTAGCGAGCGCAGCTTCGTTCGCGTGTACTACTTCTTGAACCCGCGGGCCAACGGCCTGACGGTCACCTATCACGCCTATGACTTGCGCTACCCCGATGGGCCGCACAACGCGGAGACGCTACTCGTCGATGAATCCGGTCAGCTGTTCATCGTGACGAAGGGACGGAAGGCTGCCATATACGAGGCGCCCGCCAACCCGAAGCGCCAGAGTGTCAACGAGCTTGAGAAGGTCGGCTCCGCGCCATCCAACGTCACTGACGGGACCTTCCTGCCCGGCGGTGACAGGATTGCGCTGCTGACGTACAGCTCGGTGGAGGTCATCGACGCGAACAATTACCAGGTCGTAGTTAGCGCCCCCATCCCGGAGCAGCCACAGGCGGAGTCGTTAACGCTCAGCCTGGACCAGAGATCGCTGCTGGTCGGTAGCGAGGGCAAGAAGTCCAAGGTCTATTCCGTGCCGGTGCCGACCGATGCCAGCCCAACGCCTACCCCAGGTGACGGTTCAGACGCTGAAAGCGACGTACCTGAGAACCAGGCGAACTCCTGGCAGAGCCAGAGAGGAACCCTACTCGCCCTCGGAATCGCTGGTTTCGTGGCGCTGGTGGCTGGCACCGTTGTCGCGCTCGCTCGCAAACCCAGCTGATCTATCAGCTCAGTGCGACGGAAATCGCGCGCTGCCGCACGAAGGAAGGCTAGTGCTGGGGCGCCAGTCTCAGCGAGCGAAGCGAGCAATGGACACGGTGCGAGGCGTGCTCCCCTCTGCGAACGACGCCGCCGCTGGCAACCGAGCGAACATCGCAGCGAGCGGAGCGAGCAATCAAACAGAGCGCGATGCGCGAGCAGCTCAGAAAAATTGCGCCAGACTGACTCTCATGCAGGATCTGTACGGGGAGCGCACCGAATACAAAGGTGAGCACCTGCTGGAGTCGCACACGCCGGCCGATCCGTTCGTGCTGTTCGACGCCTGGATGGCCGATGCACTCGTCGCGAAGGAACGGGGGGTGCTCCCCGAGCCGACCGCGATGGTGATTGCGACCTGCGTCGATGACCAGCCGTCAGCTCGTACCGTGCTGCTCAAGAATGTCTCAGACCAGGGCTTCACCTTCTTCACCAACTACAACTCGCGCAAGGGCAGCGAGTTGAGCCGCAATCGGAAGGTCGCCCTGCTTTTCGGTTGGTACCCACTGCATCGGCAGGTGCGTGCCGAAGGGACCGCAGAACTCGTACCCCGAGCCGAGTCGGAGGCCTATTTCGCGAGCCGACCTAGAGAATCACAGCTGGGTGCCTGGGCCTCTGAGCAATCCACGCCCGTTGCCTCTCTTGACGAGCTAGCGCGGGCGTACACGGCGGCTGAGCGCCGCTTCCGCGGAGTCACCGTGCCATGCCCTGAGGACTGGGGCGGCTACCGCGTGATTCCGACCATGATCGAGTTCTGGCAAGGACAGCCGAGCCGGATGCACGACCGGTTGCTCTATCGGCGCGCTGGAACGACGTGGAAACGCAGCAGGCTGGCGCCGTAGTCAGGAGTTGATCACTGAGGTGCGATGAGCCCCGCGGTCTGTGCTCTGGCTGCGGAGAAGCGCGCCTGCGCATCGGTCCAGTTGACCACGTTCCACCATGCCTTGGCGTAGTCGCCTTTGACGTTCTTGTACTGCAGGTAGAACGCGTGCTCCCACATGTCGAGCAACACGATCGGGATCTGGGCCAGCGGTAGGTTCGACTGCTGGTCGTAGAGTTGCACGATGTTCAGCCGTTGGCCGAGCGTGTCCCAGACGAGCATTGACCAACCAGAGCCCTGGATCGCCGTGGCGTTGGCTTCAAAATGCGCGCGGAATTTGTCGAACCCCCCGAAGTAATCATCGATTGCCGCAGCGAGCTCACCGACCGGCTTGTCGCCGCCGTCGGGTGACATGTTGGGCCAGAACACCGAGTGGTTGATGTGGCCGCCGAGGTTGAAGGCAAGATTCTTCTCCAGACCGGCGACCGAATCGAACGAGTCTGTCTCGCGTGCCTCTTCGAGCTTCTCCAACGCAGTGTTCAAGCCCTTGACGTAGGTCGCGTGGTGCTTGGAGTGGTGCAGCTCCATAATCTCACCGGAGATGTGGGGTGCCAGTGCGCCGTAGTCATAGGGAAGATCGGGCAGTTCGTAGACAGCCATTGCGGTCCTCTCGGCTCGTGATGCGGATCGGTCAAACACGCTCATGCTACGACCATTGATGGTGGAGCCAGGGGACCGCCCCCTCGGCTGGGAGGGGAGTGGGAATCGTCACTCGACGCACCACATATATAGGTGGCGCGGCAGCGAGAAGGCGGGGCGTCAACGAGCGGAGAGCGGCTGATCACTTACGGCGGACCAGCAGCACTCTGAAGCCTTTGGCTGAGGCGACGCGCTCGCAGCTGTAACCCTGCTCGATCAGCCACCTTTGCAGAGTGTCCGAGCCAAGGTTCTTGGCCACCACCAGACGTGCCACACCGTTGCGAGCGAGGCGTGGCAGCCAGATCAGCAGCAGCTCATGTAACGCCCGTTTGCCGATTCGGATTGGTGGATTGGACCAGATCTCGTCATAGCGGGTCTCAGGATCAACCTCCTCCGGTCGCTGCACTCGTACCCGGTCGGCGACACCGAGCGCCTCCGCATTCTCCCGGCAGAGCGCGAGCGCCCGTTCGTTCACGTCCACCGCGTCGACCTGTGCGCCAGGACAGTGCACGGCCACAGCCGCTGCGATGGGGCCATACCCGCAGCCGAGGTCAAGGATCCGCGGACTTCCAACTGGTATCGGCGAGGCGCGGAGCAACACCGCAGTCCCACGATCCAGGCCATCGGCGGCGAACACTCCGCTGGCCGTGATCAACCTCAGCTCTCGTCCCCAAATGCCGGCCGTGATGGTACGCCGCACTTCTGTGCCGCTGGGCTGCTCACTGAAGTACTGTGAGGACTCCTTCGATGTCATGATCGGCTCGCCTCGCGGAGGGCGCGTGCCTTGAGGACGCGGGTCGCCAGATCATGATCAGCCGGATAACCGACCTCCTCAAGGGTGAGTCCGGCCGCCGGCATCACGGGGATTGTGGCGTCACGCATCCTCCGCTCGGTGAGCGCGGCAAGCCATTCATGATCACGCTGGCCAGTGGCGACAGCGGCTAGCGCCCCGACGAGCGATCGCACCATCGAGTGGCAGAACGCATCTGCTCGTACGGTGCACTCGATGACACCGACCATTGGGCCGGACGGTACGCGCCGACCAGCCAGCTCAAGCAGGGTCCGGATCGTGCTACCGCCGTCCCGCCGTCGACAGAAGGCGCCGAAGTCCCGTAGGCCGATCAGGGCCGCGGCTTCCTCATTCAGCCGAGCAAGATCGACTTCGCGGCGCACCTGGGCAATCTGAAAGCGGTACAGCGGGTCCGGAGGCACCGCTGCATCGCTCAGCCGGTAGACATACCGCCGCCAGATGGCGGCGAACCGAGCGTCGAATCCAGGCGGGGCTGCTGAGATCCGGCGCACCACACAATCGCCGCCCAGGACCTTGTTGAGCCGTCGGACCAGCGGTTCGCCGTCGGTGATCGCCAGTGGAGCTAGATCAAGGTGGGCGACTTGGCCTCGGGCATGTACGCCGGCGTCGGTTCGCCCGGCGCAGACTAGTTGGGCTGGCTCATCCAGTCGCAGAATTCGCGTGATCCAGCCCTCCAGCTCCCCCTGCACGGTGCGCCGTCCAGCCTGGGTGGCCCATCCGGAAAAGTTCGTCCCGTCATAGCTGATGTCGAGTCGCCACCTGATCTTGGGCGATTCGGCGGGCTCAGCCGACACGGCGATAGGCGAGGTCGAAGATCTGGCGTCCAGCGTCCAGCCCGCGCTGCTCGAAATGGGTAACCGGCCGTCCGTCCCACCGCGGCGCCCAGCCGTTCGGATGCAGGTTGGCGTAGCACGGATCGCTATCCAGAACCTGCCGCATCCACTCCGCATAGTCAGCCCAGTCAGTAGCAATCCGCCATATTCCGCCAGGCTTCATCCGAGACGCCAGCAGTGCGGCGAATTCCGGAGTCAGCAGCCGGCGCTTGCGATGGCGCGCCTTGTGCCAGGGGTCAGGAAAGAACAGCCAGATCTCATCGACGGATCGGATGGGTACCAGATGTTCCATGGCGGCCACGGCATCCGCCTCGACGATCCGGACATTGTCCAGACCGGTTCTTACGAGTTGACCGAGCATCCGCGCAATTGCAGGTTCATAAACCTCGAACGCCAGCACGTTGGCAAGCGGCCGAGCCTGAGCCATCGGAATGAGCGACTCGCCGGTGCCGGGACCGATCTCCACGATCAGCTCCGTATCGCGTCCAAACGCCCGCACGAGATCCAGCGACGCGGCCGGGTGGACTGAAGTGGAGGTGTCCAGCCTGGGCACGTCGAGGACGAAGCGATCCCGGTAGGCCTCCCACGCCCGACGCTGGCTAGGGCGCATACGGTTGCTGCGGCGCACGAACGAGACAACGTCCCGCCGGGCGCGCAGATCCGAATGCTTCATGGCCGATCCCATCATGATCTTGACTAATATAGTGTCGTGGCACGGTGGGGGCGGCACGAGCAGAGCTAGCCGGTTTGAGTGCCCATTCGGCGCTTAGCTCGAGATGTCCTTGGTTGACAGCCGGGCCCAGGCTGCGAGCCAGAAGACGCCGGCGTACACCAAAGCTGTGATCAGTCCGCGCTGGATCGACTCGGTAGCAATGGGGTCTCGAAGCAGATCACCGAACGCCGTCCACCAATGGGTCAGCAGCCACGGGTGCAACCAGTCCAGTTGATCGATCGAGTCGAGGATGAACATCAATACATCCACCAGCACGATCGCGATGGTCGCGCCGATCGGCTGCTCGGTCAGAGTCGAGACGAACAAGCCGATCGCGCCGAGCGCCGAGAACTGGGCCGCGAGATACAGCGAGCTCAACATCAGCCGCCACACTCCATCGGCGAGCGAGGTCTGGGTACCGGAGAGCAGCGTCATGTCGCCGCCGCCGAACAGCGCGAGGCCCGTGATCGACCCGACCAGTGCAACCAGGAACGTCGCCGCGAAAGCGAAGATCACAATCGCGAGGTACTTGATCACCAGTAGTCGGGTGCGGCCAGCCGGGATCGCCAGCAGGTAGCGCAGGGTGCCGAGGTTGGCCTCGCCCGCGACTGAGTCGCCGGAGATGGCGCTGACGGCCAGGGGCAAGAACAACGGCAGCTCCAGCGCGAGTGCTCCGAACGCGACAAACAGTCCGTTGCCGACAATCGCGCTGATGAAGTCTGGACCGCCGACCTGGCCCGATGAGGAAAGGCGTGCCGAGACGGCCAAGATCACCGGAACCGCAGCGAGCACCCCTAGCCCTGCGATGTTGCGCCGGCGACCGAAGATGATCTTGAGCTCCGAGCGCAGGAATCGCATGGACACGCGGGCGCGTGGCGGGCTGCCGACGACGATGAGCTCAGCCGCTGACATCGAAGCCCTCACCCGTCAGCGACACGAACACGTCTTCAAGGCTGGGCTGCAGCACTGTGAACCCCAGCACCGGTACGCAGGCGTTCACCAAGTTGGGCATGATCTTTTCGACCGCCACGTCGCCCAGCGCTGCGGCTACATACCCAGATGAGCTTGCGATCTCGCTCAGACCCAGCTCGGTCAGCACCCGCGCCGCGTCCTCGGTCCGGTCGGTATCGACGCGTACGGTTTGCGCCGTGCTGGCCCGCAGCTCGCTGAGCGGTCCCTGAGCCACCAGCCGGCCCTCGTACATCACCCCCACATGACTGCAGATCTGCTCTACCTCGGCAAGCAGGTGACTCGAAACCAACACGGTGGCGCCATCGCGCGCCAGCTCGCTGATGAGGTGGCGAACCTCCCGAGTGCCTTGCGGGTCGAGTCCATTGGTGGGCTCGTCCAGCACCAGCAGGTCTCGCGGCATCAGCAATGAGTTCGCTATGGCCAATCGCTGACGCATCCCGAGCGAGTACGCCCGATAGCGCTTCTCCGCGGCGGCAAGTAACCCAACCCGCTCGAGGGCGGCGTCGATCCGCAACCTGGCGGTGCGCGGGTCGCTGTAGCGATCCGCAGCATCGAGTCTGGCCAGATTGGAGCGTCCGGACAGGTAGGGATGGAAAGCGGGACCTTCCACGAGCGAGCCGACGCGGCCAAGCACCGTACGAGCCGCGGAGGGCATCCGCGAGCCCAGCAACGAAATCTCCCCAGCCGTCGGCGAGATCAGACCGAGAAGCATGCGGATCGTGGTCGTCTTGCCGGAGCCGTTCGGGCCCAAGAAGCCGTAGACCGCGCCGTCGGTAACCTCCAGGTCGATGCGATCGACGGCAATTTGGCGCCGGAACCGCTTGGTCAGCCCGCTGGTGACGACTGGCGCGGAATCGGCGGCCGATTTCACCTGCTGAGCGCCTGGTAGATCACGTCGGGGCGTACCGCACCCACAGCAAGCCGGCCGTCGTCGGTCCATACGGCCGAGAAGGCGGTACCGGCCAGCAGCCGACCAGAACCCCACGAGCCGTTCACCGGCTGCAGCCTATTGAGAAACGCCTTGAGCTGCTGATCAGCCTCTCCGGTTGCACGATCGCCCACCTTGGTTATGGCAACTGCAGTCCAGCCGGCACCGACGACGGTGGTGGCCTTCCTGGCCTCCTCCGCCTGCTTGCGATCTTGCGCACTCGGCGTCTGGTCGCTCGGCCGGATTTCGGTCACCTTGGCTCCTGGCGGTGGATTGAACACAAACTCGGCATCATCGGGCCGTGTGAAGTCCACCGACGTGTAAGCAACCTCGAAAACGATCTTGGAGTCAGTTCCGAACACCTGCACTCGGAGCGGCAGCTTCGTGTCGCCGTCGATCGCGATCCGTACTTGGCCGATCAAGGTGTTGGGATCGTTGGGATCAAGCACCAGTTCGTACGCCGGGCGGCCGGCAACCTCAACGAGGTTGTCGCTCGTCACGGTGGTTGTTGGCTCGAGCTCTTTGAGCACCTGATCAGCCGCCTCTTGTGGCGTCCTCGGCGTCGCCGACGGCGTGCTGCCAGGTTCGCCAGCTTCATTGGCGGTCACGGTGCGGTGGGTGGCCGCGTTCTCCTTGCTGGACCAGGTCCAGACATCCGTGCCGTTCCTCATGATGTCGTATTCGCTGTAGGTGCCCAGTATGGCCAGGCGCGCCTTGTCCGGCGCTGAATATCGCACCCGAAGTGTGTGTGTGCCAGAAACCAGCGAGGTGAGCTCGGGGTCGTCGCGCCCATCTGCCCCCGGAATGGCCGGAATCCCCAGATCGGCGCGTTCTATGACGGTGCCCGACAACCCGTCCGTTCTGGCTTGCTGGAGGTCGACCAACAACTCCTGCGGCGTCCGGGGCGGCAGCGTCTCATCGGCGCTCGCCGTGGCGGCGACCAGGCCTGTTCCTGCAACGGCGAGCACGAAGGCCAGAGGCGCCAGCAAACGCAACACTGGTCTGGAGTCGAAAATCCGCATGTGCCCATTGTTGCCTTCGCTCACTGTGAGAATCCTGAGGTGCTTCACCCACCTGAAGAACCACTGAGACCTGCTTGGAGCTGATACTTGGCGTGTGCGGGTGCTGCTGGTCGACGATGAGGAGCGGATGGTGGCCGCACTGCGGCGTGGGCTCGCAGCTGAGGGATTCGTGGTGGAGAGCGCCAGCGACGGCGCAGCTGGCCTGCAGCTCGCTCAGCACGGCGACTTCGACGCGGTGGTACTCGATGTCATGCTGCCTGGGCTTTCCGGATATGAGGTGGTGCGCCGACTGCGCGCGCATCAGAATTGGGTTCCCGTGCTGATGCTGTCGGCCAAGGATGGTGAATACGATCAGGCAGACGCTCTCGACGATGGCGCCGATGACTACCTGACCAAGCCTTTTTCTTTCGTCGTCCTGTTGGCAAGGATTCGAGCGCTGCTACGGCGTGGCGCCAGAGCCAGACCGGTGGTTCTCAGCGCAGGAGACATGAGTCTGGACCCCGCGAGCCGCGAGGTCTGGGTGCACGGTGTGCCGGCTGACCTGACGCCTCGGGAGTTCGTGCTGCTGGAGTATCTGATCCGCAACGCCGGTCGGGTGATCGGCAAGGCGGAGCTGCTCGATCACGTGTGGGACAGTGCTGCCGATGTAGCGCCCAACGCCGTCGAGGTCTATGTAGGCTACCTTCGGCGCAAGATCGGGAGCGATCGGCTGATCACAGTACGCGGCGTTGGCTACCGGCTGGTGGCCTAACCACGGAACTCACCACGTGAAGCGATTCTGGACGCTGAGCCTGCGGGCTCGCCTGATGATCATTGGGCTCGCCGGAGTCGGCATTGCGCTGATCATGGGAGGCCTGGCCTTCTTCGGTGCACTGACTTACTCGGTCGATCGCACGCTGGACACCGAAGCGGTGGCCAGTGCACAAGAGGTTGCTGCTATGGTCAACGAGAATCGGCTGTCAAATCCGATCCCTGTGTCCGGTGCTCAGGTGGCCCAGGTGGTGGACGCCCAGCAACGAGTGATCGGCGGTTCGGTGACAGCCGACCGGCTAACCCCGCTACTGCGGCCCAACGAGCTCGCGACGGCTCTCTCGGGAGAGGCGGTCGTAGTGGACGGCGTGCGCGTCGGCAATTCCGAGCCGCTGCGGGTCCGAGCGCTCCCTGCGGGACCGGCCAATGCGCCGGTCAGCGTGATCATCGGCCTGCCGTTCGGTGATGTGCTCGCCACGCGTACGGCGCTGCGGAACGCGCTGCTTATCACGTTTCCGCTGCTGCTGGCGGCCCTGGCGGCAATCGCATGGCGGGTGATCGGCTGGACACTGCAACCGGTGGAGCAGCTCCGTGCCGGTGCCGAGCAGATCAGTCGAACGGGCCGGATCCGCGGCGCCGCCAGGGGCGAACGGCTCCCCGTACCGACTGCTGCAGACGAGATTCGCGCTCTCGCCGTGACCCTCAACGAGATGCTCGATCGGCTGGCTGACGCCCAGGAACGACAGCGCTCGTTTGTGGCTGACGCCGCTCATGAGCTGCGTAGCCCGCTGGCCAACATCCGGGCGCAGCTGGAGGTGGCAGGGCGGCTTGGCGAGGGCGGCACGCTACCTGCCGACCTCATGGCTGATGTCAAGCGCCTTTCGGGACTGGTTGAAGACCTGCTGCTCCTGGCGCGGGTCGACGCCGATACCAGGCCACCAGCACAGTTGAGTGCTGTTGATGCTCGCGATCTGGTGGCTGAGGTGACCAGGGCGTACGCCAATGCTCGAGTTCCCGTGACACTCGTCGCGAAGGAGCCGATAATGATCATGGTCGATCCCGATGAGCTGCATCGAGCGGTCGGGAACGTACTTGACAACGCAGTGCGGCACGCGCGTACTCGGGTGAGGGTAGCGGCCACAGTTGATCAGGATCAGGCCGTGATCAGTGTCAGCGACGACGGTCCAGGCATCCCGCCCGAACATCGAGAGCGAGTCTTCGAGCGATTCACCAGGCTCGATGACGCGCGAGGTCGGAACTCAGGGGGAGCTGGACTTGGGCTGGCCATAGTCCGCGACCTGCTCACTCGAGCGGGCGGTACTGTCGCAATCACCGCCGGAGAGGCCCCGTTGCAAACGCGCGCGGAGTTACGACTGCCGCTGGTCCCAGTCCCGAAGATCACGAAGTGATACCGATCGGGATGTCGGTGCTGGCTGTTAGCACTCTCACCCCCTTGTCTGCTAACTGCTGCGTAGGGACTATTAAGCCAAAGTTCAGCTGGTGATCAACGCCGTACCACCACGGTGCTGCACGTGAGCAGCGAGTTGGGAGGTCATCATGGACGGCTATCGGCCATCGTCGATCGAGGTTGCACCGCTGCAAGCCGACGGATCGCTGTATGGCTTCATGTTGATGGGGCGCTGGCCCAACGACACCGTCGAGTGGGCGAGATTCCTGGTGCTTGCCGTGCAGATGGCTGCCGTTCCGGGGTTGCTACCGACCAGCACTGTGTTTCGGGTACGTGAGGAATTGCCGGAAGAGCCGCACCCTAGCGCCGTCGGCCTGGTGGTAGCCGAGGGCCAGCTGCTTGGAGACCATCCTCTTCGGCCCGGCCATTTTGCCGAGCATCAGCCGCCTGGGCTGATTGTGCTGCACCCGCCATCCAGCACGCTTTCGAGCGTTCCGGAGTACAACGTGGCATCGGGGTGCGTCTTCCTGCCAGGTTTGCCATACCTGGGACTGGATCACCGCGCCGCCTGGGTCGAGGCCGACGTCGACGGCACAGTGACGCAGCTCATCAGCAAGGTCGGCATTGATCCTCAGGTCAACGCCGACACGGCCGCCCTGGCAATGCTGCTCGCTGCCTGACCTGTGCGGCGAGTGCGCAACGCAGATCTACGGGGGCCTCGCTATGCGGGTGGGCGGGAAATTGCGGTCGCGTCGTGATGGAGGTCGCGCCTAGCATGGCCGTCCATGGGACATGTCGATCTTGCCGGGGTGAGCTATCACTTGCCCGACGGGCGCGTGCTGCTCGATGATGTGTCCTTCCGCGTTGGTGAAGGCTCCACGGTTGCCCTGGTAGGGCCCAATGGCGCCGGCAAGACAACGCTGCTGAAGATCATTGCGGGTGATCTGACGCCAACCAGCGGTACGGTCTCTCGGAGCGGCGGCGTGGGTGTGATGCGTCAATTCATCGGCAGCATCGGTGCCTCCTCGACCGTACGCGATCTGCTCTTCTCGCTCTCGCCACCTGCACTGCGCCACGCCGTGTCCGAGGTTGACCGGCTTGAGCTGAAGTTGATGGAGGACGATCGTGAACAGACGCAGCTGCGTTACGCACAGGCGCTGGCCGACTACGCCGACGCAGGTGGTTACACCTTCGAAGTGATCTTCGATGCCTGCTGCACTGAGGCGCTCGGGATGAGCTACGACAGGGCCAAGTGGCGCGAGGTCAGCGCGCTCTCTGGAGGGGAACAAAAGCGGCTTGCGCTGGAGGCCTTGCTTCGTGGTCCGGATGAGGTTCTGCTCCTTGACGAACCAGACAACTTCTTGGATGTGCCAGCCAAGCGATGGCTAGAGGGTCAGCTCATCAACACCCCGAAATCGGTGCTGCTGGTCAGCCACGATCGTGAGCTGCTGGCTCAAACCGCGAAGACGATCGCGGTGTTGGAATTGGGCGCCGCCGGCAATTCAGTGTGGATCCACGGATCCGGTTTCGCCAACCTGACAGCCGCCCGGCGGGATCGGTTCACTCGCTTCGAGGAGCTGCGGCGGCGCTGGGACGAGCAACATCGGCGGCTGCGCGAGCTGATGCTGATGTACAAGGCCAAGGCCGCGTACAACTCCGGCATGGCCTCGCGATACCAGGCGGCCCAGACGCGGCTGGCCAAGTTTGAGGAGGCGGGGCCGCCTCAGGCGGTGCCGTTGGAGCAGAGTGTCTCCGTGCGGCTCAGCGGAGGACGTACGGGCAAGCGCGCGATCATGATCGAGAATCTCGAGCTGACTGGTCTGATGAAGCCATTCGACGCCGAGATCTGGTTCGGCGACCGGTTCGCAGTGCTCGGGTCGAACGGCTCCGGCAAGTCATATTTCCTCCGCCTGCTAGCCCGCGGCGGCTCCGATCCTGATCGTGAACACCAGCCCGTCAGTGATCTTGATATCGGCCCGGTTCCCCATACCGGCAAGGTGAGACTCGGTGCCCGGGTACGACCCGGCTGGTTTGCGCAGACCCACCATCATCCTGAGCTGATGGGTCGCACTCTGCTCGAGATCTTGCATCGCGGTGATGATCATCGCAGCGGCATGGGGCGTGAGGAGGCCTCCCGCAAGCTGGACCGCTACGAGCTGGCAAGGTCCGCAGAGCAAAGGTTCGAGTCGTTGTCAGGAGGTCAACAGGCCCGCCTCCAGATTCTGCTGCTGGAGCTGAGCGGTGCGACGCTGCTGCTCCTCGATGAGCCGACCGACAATCTGGACCTGGAGTCCGCCGAGGCGCTGGAGCAGGGCCTCGATTCCTTCGAGGGCACAGTGATCGCCGCCACGCACGACCGGTGGTTCGCACGGGGCTTCGACAGGTACGTGATCTTCGGCGGCGACGGCAGTGTTTATGAGTCGTCAGAGCCGGTATGGGATGAGGCCCGGGTGGACCGGCTGCGATGAACGACCAGAGCTGGTGCTGGGGTTGACCCTCCGAAGGTTTAGGGCAGGCATCAGTCCGCGAGGGGGTTGCGAGTTGGATGAGTTGGGTCGTCACCCGCTGATCGTCGAGTGGTGGTTGCATCGCCGGAGAACCCCGACGCGAGTATGGGCAGGGAAGTTGGTCAGCCGAGCTCCAATCGCATCACGACGCGCGGGAACCCACCAGAGACCGCGTTGGTGTCGGCGGCCTTAGTGAAGCCGGCGTCCTCGAAGAGCTTGCGCGTGCCCACATAGGCCATCGTGAGGTCGACCTTCTTGCCTCTGTTTTCCACGGGGTAACCCTCGATCGCCGGCGCACCCTTTGAGCGCGCGTACGCCACAGCACCGTCGAGCAGTGCGTGCGAGACGCCCTTGCCGCGGTGGCCGGGGCGGACACGGATACACCACACCGACCAGACCGGCAGGTGA
>JBKOUS010000202.1:0-11922 GCA_046723505.1 Actinomycetota bacterium | reverse complement strand
GCCGCCGGCGCGATCTCCCCGCTCGCAACCGTTGTGCTGGTGGCCCTGACGCTGCTCGGCGCACTCCCGGTATACCGGCGCGTCGCCTCAGAGAGCCCCAATGGTGAGGGGTCGATCGCCATGCTGGAGCGATTGATGTCGTTCTGGAAGGGCAAGATCTTCGTCTTGGCGCTATTGGGCTTCGCCGCCACCGACTTCATCATCACCATGACGCTGTCCGCCGCCGACGCCACCGCCCACCTAGTGGAGAACCCGCACCTCCAGCCGTTCCTCGCCGGCCATCAGGTGGCAGTCACTCTGCTGCTGCTGGCGCTGCTCGGAGGAGTATTCCTCCGTGGCTTCAAAGAAGCCATCGGCGTGGCGGTCGCCCTGGTGGCGGTCTACCTCGCCCTGAACATCGTGGTCATCGCCGACGCAATCGGACATGTGATAGCAGCGCCGTACCTGTGGTCGAACTGGACCACAGCCCTCACCCAACAGCATGGAAGTCCCTTTATGGTCCTTGGAATCGCACTCTTGGTCTTCCCAAAACTGGCGCTTGGCCTCTCCGGCTTCGAGACAGGCGTGGCGGTGATGCCGCACATTGAAGGTGGCCCAGATGACACCCCGGCATATCCTGTGGGCCGCATAGACGGGGCCAAGCGGCTGCTGACTACAGCCGCACTGATCATGAGCGTTTTCTTGATCACCAGCAGTCTGGTCACGACGTTGCTCATCCCGCCTGCCGAGTTCCAACCCGGCGGGTCGGCCAACGGGCGGGCGCTGGCCTACCTTGCCCATGAGTACCTAGGAAACACGTTCGGCAGCGCCTACGACGCCTCAACCATTGCGATCTTGTGGTTTGCGGGAGCATCGGCCATGGCCGGCCTGCTGAACCTGATTCCCCGCTACCTGCCCCGCTACGGGATGGCCCCTTACTGGGCCCGCGCCGTACGTCCGCTCGTACTGATCCTCACCCTCGGCGCGTTCATCATCACCATAATCTTCCGCGCCGACGTCGATGCCCAAGGCGGCGCCTATGCCACCGGAGTCCTAGTCGTCATCACTTCAGCAGCTGTTGCTGTCACGCTCGCTGCACGGCAGGCCGGCCAACGCAAACTCGCCATCGCGTTTGGCCTGGTCACTCTGATCTTCATCTACACCACCGTCGCAAACATCATCGAACGCCCCGACGGCGTCAAGATCGCCGCAGTCTTCATCGCTGCCATCCTCACCGTGTCCCTGGCGTCCCGGTTCGCCCGCGCCTTCGAACTGCGGGTCACCGACGTCACCTTCGACCAGACAGCGCAGATCTTCATCCGCGACACCGCCCGCCGGACCATCAGGTTCATCGCCAACGAACCCGACAGCCGGGACCGGGCCGAGTACAGCGACAAACTCCGCCAGGTCAGCCGCGACAACGACCTCACCGACCCCAACGACGTGATCTTCATCGAGATCACCGTCACGGACCCGTCCGAATTCGCCAGCCACCTCGACGTCACTGGTGAAGTCCAGCACGGCCGCTACCGAGTCCTCACCCTCAGCAGCTCCACCGTCCCAAATGCGCTGGCCGCCCTACTGTTGACTGTGCGGGATCGCACTGCCCGTCTTCCGCACATCTACTTCGAATGGACCGAAGGCAATCCTGCAGCGAACCTCATCCGCTTCTTGATCTTCGGCGTGGGAGAGGTCGCCCCCGTCACGCGCGAGGTAATACGCCGTGCCGAGCCCGATCGGGACCGCCGCCCCCATATCCACGTTGGTTAACAGGATGCGCCCGGCCGAGTGTCAAGTCGCTGGAGTCACCGCTTCCGCTTCGGCAGGCCGTCGAGAAGCAACCTGGCAGGGCGACAACCGGGTGGTTCAGCGGCACATCACAGCGGGCGGGGGCGCCGACTCGATGTTGCCGCCGCCACCGCTGGGCACCACCTCACCGCCACTGTGGCTAATCTGGCGGTCGAAGGCGCGCCGCCTCGAACCGCCATCCGGGCGATGGGATTGGGTGTTGATCTTCGAGGCAGTGCCACCTGGGGGAATCGATGTGATGCTCAACATCCAGGGCCCGGGCCCGCTGCAGTTGCGGGTGGTGGGCTACCACGACGGGCTTCCACCCCTGCCGCAACTCGCCCCACTGCCCGAAGACCTGACTTGGTCGCGGCGGCGGCCAGACGCCACCGTCGTCGCGATAAGCCACCAGGTATGAACGCCACCCAATCCAACTCCGCCTCGCGCAAGGAGCATCAGCGCCCGCTGCCGGGCAGTCGTCGTCAATCGACTCCCTGGAGCGGGGCCAGCCCTGGCCTAGAATGATCTTCGCGCTGCCGGGCGCGTCCAGTCCGCGGGGCAGGGATTATCCCACCGGTCGGTAACCAGTATTGGTGACGAACCTTCGCCCGCACGCGCGGACACGGGCAGTTGGAGGTTCGCCATGTCTGTTCTTCCTGAGCGCCCATCCTTGGAGCACCTGCGCAAGCAGGCTAAGGTGCGCAAGCGCGAGCGCGGGATCGCGCTCAGTCAGGCGCAGCACGAGTTGGCCCGGGAACATGGGTTTGCCAGCTGGCCGAAGCTAGTGCACGCGATCCAGGCCGGCCAATTGCACGGTATCGAGCGGGCGCTGGTGCTTGCCGATCCGCCAGCACTGGCGGCGGTGTTGGAGGCCGATCCGGCCGGCGCAACTACCCGGATCACCAGTCTGCCGCCTCTGCTGGTGCTGCTGCGTCGCTCGATCGGCTCGCCGGCCGATGTCCGGCATTGCACCAGGCTGTTGTTGGATGCCGGAGCAGACCCGGACAGCCACACGGTCGAGTGGGGCGGGGAGGGGCGCATGTCGGCGCTGTTCGCTGCGGTGGAGCGGCGCGACCTGGCCCTGGTTCGGCTGCTGCTCGATGCTGGCGCGACCAACGACGAGGACGCCTTTTATCACGCCTGCGAGCAATCCGACACCGCGTTGCTGGACGCGCTGCACCGACCCGGATTCGAGAACCTGGTCAACCACAAGCTCGACTTCGAAGACCTCGTCGGGCTGCGCTGGTTCCTCGACCACGGTGTCGATGTCAACGCCCACCGCTGCCTGCACCACGCCATCAGCCGCGGCCGTGGCGTCTCCATCCTGACCGCTCTGATCGAGGCCGGGGCTGATGTCAACCTGCCGTGGGACCGGTGGGACGTCGGCCGCCGCCCGCTCGCACTAGCCGCCCGCTCTGGGCACCTCGCCGCGCTCGAACTGGTCGCCAACTATGGGGGACCGCCGAGCTGGACCCGGTGGACACTGCGGTGCTCGCGGTCGCACGCGGCGAGTCGGTTCGCCTGCCGAACGCCCCGGCGCCGGCGCTGGGTAACCCGGACGGCGACGGCTACGGCTGGATCGGCCAGTTCGCCCTCCTTGGCCGCACCGAGGTGGTGCGGGCGCTGCTCGACAGCGGCCTACCCGTGGATACTCGCGGTTGGAGCAATTTCACTCCGCTCGAGCAGGCCGCCATGCACGGCCGCATGCAGACCGTGCAGCTACTCATCGATCGGGGCGCAGACCTGCACCACTGCGCCTTCGACGATGGGCCTACGCCGCTGGACTGCGCCATCTGGGGCATTCGGAACAACCGCGCCGTGGACGGCGACTACCCCGGCACCGTGCAAGCGCTGCTTGCCGCGGGCGCCCCGACCCGTCACGAACCACCCACCGGCGACCCGGCCGTCGACACGCTGTTGATCAACTGGCGTGCCTAGGCCGCCCGGCTCCGACGGGCTGGCGATCTACCGGTTGACATCTTCAGCTCGAACGCCACGCTCTGGTCCCATGCGGCGACGTGGCCCTCAGAGCGTGGCGAGCAGGGGAGCGAGGTGCCCGCCATTTCGTACGGCGAGCGCACTGAGCAGCTGATAGGGCTTCAAATCCGAGGGATTGCCGATACGGCCAGTTGTCTCCAGTTCGTTCTCCAGGTCCCAGGATTCGAGCATGATCGAGTCACCGAGAAGCACGTCAATCCCACCGGAGCCGACTACGGACCAACCAAGTCCAGTGCCGGCAAGCGGAAGATCGGTGCCGCCCCGGCTCGTCCAGCTCCTACGAGATCACCGCCGTGAACAGGATCAGGAACGGGCTAAGGCCGGTCAGCTCTGGGTGGAGACGCGTCAAGTCTTCACGGACCGATTCAGCCGCGCGGTCAAGCCGAACTCCGACTATCACGCCTGGAAGGCGCTGTTGAAGCGGGCGGGCGTGCGATGCACGACGCCCGGCACACAGCTGCAACCGTGCTCTTGGCCCTTGAGGTGCCGGAACGCACAGTCATGGGCGTTATGGACTGGTCGTCGACGTCGATGGCCGCGCGCTACCAGCAGGTAACCGATCCCCTCCAGCATGAGGTCGCGAGCCGAGTCGGCGGGCTACTCTGGTCGCCGCCGGAACAACTGAGACTAAAACTGAGACTACGACCGCAAAACCGCCGCCTGGACCTGTGAGGTCCGGGCGGCGCTTTCTTTGCTGACTACGGCGGAGGATGCGGGATTCGAACCCGCGAGGGCTTGCACCCAACCCGCTTTCCAAGCGAGCGCCATAGGCCTCTAGGCGAATCCTCCGCGCGGAAGGTTACCGGCAAAGCGCAAGCATGGGCGAACCGGACGTGACGAACTTGTGACGAGCGCCTCACACTTGGGCGACATCGTGTGTCGTGCGCTGATCTCGCTTGAAAGCTCACTTAGTCTCTGCCGGGTAGACCAACCACCTTGGCTATCAAGGAGATTTACCTCATGTCTTTGCACATCAAGTCCGACGGCACCAGCACGCGCATCCAGTTCGTCCTGCCGGATGACGTCCTCGACGGACCGGTATCGGCGGTCGGAACCTTCAATGACTGGGTGCCCGGCGCCCACAAGCTAGTTCGCCGCAGCAACGGTACGCGGAGCGTGAGCGTTGCCGTGCCAGCCGGCCAATCAGTGAAGTTCCGCTATCTCGGTGCGGGCGGTGTCTGGTTCGACGACGAGGATGCCGACGCGATCACGCCTGAGGGCTCCTTGATCAACGCCTGAGATCGTGGCGTAAGCACGCCAGGAAGATCATGAGCCGGCGAGCAACGACTCCGGTTCGCCGGTGTACCGCGTGCTGAGCTGCCGATAGGGGCGGCTGAAGAGCGCGAGGATCGTGACAGCAAGGCCGACAAGCCCGGTCAGTACGAAGACAAGTGCTATCCCGCGGTCAGGCCCGGTACCGAACCAGCCGCCGATCAGTTCGACACCCGCACCAGTCGTCATGAACGGGATGAAGATCAGCTGCGTGATCGGCCCAATGAGGAACGCCGTCAGCGGCGACGCGGCCTGCTCGATGCTCTGGGCGAACCCGAAGACCCGGCCCTGCCTCTGGTAGGGCACAACTTTCTGAAGGATGGTCTGCTCGGCTGCCTCGGCGTAGGGGCCCAATAGCATGTACACAGCCATGCCCGCCGTCAGCAAGATCACCGAGGCCTGCAGCGGAAACAGGCAGCTCACGCTCCAAAATCCGATGTTGACCAGCAGCAGCAGCCGTACGGGATTCTTGCTCAGGCCAGTCTTCGCGACGGCGAGACCACCAAGGATGAAGCAGGTACTGAGCGCACCCCACAACAGACCCCACGCCTGTACCGACATGAGATACAGGCCGTATGCGTCCATCAACGCCATGAACGCACCGGCCAGGAAATTGTTGAAGCAGGAGAAGGCGATCAGGGCCAGCAGACCTGGCACCCCGCGCACCACGCGCAGAGTGCCCCGAAGGTCGACCTTGTTTTGCATGGGCTGCGGATCCGTGGACTCCCCGTTCGACGTCACTGCACGTTCGGGCCGGTCCTCGACTCGAACAAATGCCAGATGTACAACGCTGAGACCCAGCACAGCCATGCTCAGCAGCAGCACGTAGAACATGGCGCCTGCGGCCACAAGCAACCCGCTGATCACTGAGGTGACAAGGAACGAGACTCCTAGCGTGGTCCCGACGAGACCGTTGGCCTTGTCTCTGCGATCCTCCGGGATCAGCACGGTGACCAGTGTCATCAGCGCAATGGAACGGATATTGCCTGCGATCACGCCGAGCATCGACAGCACGATGAAGACCCACAACATCACACTCGCCGGATTGGTAAATGTCTGCTCCGACGTCAACTGGTAGAGCATGAATGCGACCGCATAGAAGGTCAACGAGAGGACCGCGGAGACCTGCATCATGGTCTTCTTGCGGTGCTGATCGACGAGGCTGCCGAACCAGATTCCGCTGACCGCCGTGGTCACCAGGAAGATGCCTGCAACCATTCCGGTCGCCAGCACCGACCTGGTCTCCAGGAACACCCAGAAGGTGATCGCGAACCACACCGTGAAGTTGATGACCGACACGAGCAGCGTGTTCACCAGCAGGTGCACGAATGCGCGATCCGTGTTCTTGCTGAGGTCGAGCGCACGTGTCTTGGGCGTAGACATTGAGAAAAGGAGCTCCCGTCAGCCGATGCTACGGTCTTGACCTGCGTAGGCTTCCAGACTCATCGCCCCGAGGTGATCCCGTACACTCGTCTCTGGTCCCTCGCGTGGCGATACCTCACCCAACTCCCCCAGGGCTTGACGGCAGCAAGGGTAAGTGAGCTCTTTCGGGTACGCGGGGGGCTTCCTGCTGTCGATGCGGGCGGCATTGTCACGCGGCGGGGTCTCTGACGCCTAGCCGGTCCATCAAGCCCATGGCGTCGTATGGAGCCCGTACCTTCGCGTCGTTGTCGCAGTAGATGTACACATCGCAGCCACGCTCAGTCCAGGAATTGATCTTGGCCGCCCACTCGTCGAGCTCGCGATCACTGTAGCCGCTCGCATAAAGTTGATCATGGCCGTGCAGGCGCACGTACATCAAGTCAGTGGTGATCTCGGTAATGATCGGCCACTGGCCTGGGTTGTCCGCAACGACCAACGCGATCTTGTGCCGCCTGAGGAGTTTGTAGAACTCGCGGTTGCGGAAGCTCTCATGGCGTACCTCGACAGCATGGCGCAGCCGTTGTTTGGGGTGAGCTGCCTTGATCAGTGCTTGATCATCAGGCACGCGTTGATCATGGTCGGCAGCGATCTTGGCAGCTGCTCCCGCTGTACGAGGCAGTTCGGCAAAGAACGCGTCCATCCGATTCGCATTAAAGCCGAGATTCGGTGGCAGCTGCCACAGAAGTGGACCCAGCTTCTGATCGAGAGCAAGCACACCAGAAGCGAAGAAGTTCGCCAGCGGCGTTTCGATACCGCTCAATTTCTTCATGTGCGTAATGAACCGTCCGCCCTTGACAGCGAATACGAAGTCCGCTGGCACTTGCGCCGCCCAGGCCTCGAAGTTCGATCGGCGTTGCAGGGAATAGAAGCTGCCGTTGATTTCAACGGAATTCATCCGCTCGGCGACATACTTCAGCTCGTCGCGCTGCGGCAGCCCAGGCGGATAGAACTTCCCTCGCCACGGCGGGTATCTCCAGCCTGAAATGCCAATCCGAACTGTCACAGCTCTATGCCATACCGGGCCAAGATCGGGGTCAGGGCGGCGACGCCGCCGTCACTGGGGAAGAGCTCGCTGTGTATCCCGACCTCACGGGCGCCGGCGATGTTGCCCGCATGATCATCAATGAACAGCACTCGATCGGGTGCGGCGTCGATGCGGTCCATGATCGTCCGGAAATACCCCGCCTCGGGTTTCGCAAACCCGATTTCGAAGGAGTAGAACTGCTCGTCGAAGATCTTCTCGAAGCCAAGCGAGCCGCGCATGTACGCCCCGCGCAGGTTCTGCTGATTGGTCGCCAATCCGCAGCGCAGCCCAAGATCACGAACGGCGCGCACGGCTGCAACCATCGGCTGTCTGACCTCAATCCCGAATTGCCGATCGATGACGTCCTCCAGCGGGGCAGTGATCTCAAACTGCCGAAGCACCTCGCGCATCGCCGCACCGAAGTCGGCGCCCGTCAGGCACGCTATGTCTGCTGCCGATACGGCCAGCAAGAACTCCTCGGTTCTGGACCCAGCCCATGCTGTGAGCTCCTCCATCCAGTCAGCACGGGTGCCTTGAATCACCCCATCGGCGTCGAACAGCACCCAGTCGAGCTCCACGGCAGGGCAGCCTACGTTCAGCGGCGGGGTGGGTTCCACGGCCCGACGCCACCGAGGCGCTCGGCCGTGATCCTGGTGACATATCCGGGTGGGGGTTTGGGCATCCCTGGAAATACCACGTCCGGCCCGATATAGGTGTAGGCGAGGCGTTGCAGGACCTCTGCGGCACCACCCTCGGTCACGCGCGCGGTGCCGTACACGACGAGGTATTCGAGCAATCCCCATTCGTTCGTGGTGGTCGACGGGATCGAGAGCGCGACGCGGGAGTCGCGGCGGAGGTTTCTGAGCTTCCGTTGGTCCGGGAGGGTGGCAAAGATGATCTCGTCACCATCGAGCCCGACCCACGCGGCCGTCACCTGCGGCCCTCCGTCCTCATCGAGCGTGACCACATGCGCAACCGCGTCGCTCTCGAGAAGTGCGCGCGCCGCGCGGGGGAGAGGGATCCCGGCCACGGATCGATGCTACCGAGTTGTCGCCTCGGGTTCTGCCGGCTCGCCAGGCGTTTCCCGCCACGTTCAATTATGACGGTGCGAATCCAGACACGGCATCCACACGGCAGAGTGGTCCATACCCGGCGGGCCGGCGTTCGAGGGCACCTGCTTGCTCGGCGTCGGCGGCGCTTCGCTCGTAAGGAGTAAGGACGTTGACATCGGAGCGGATTCCCGAACGGAAGCTGCATGTCGTCTTGGGGGCGGGTCCGCTCGGTCTTGCGGTCGCCCGTCATCTCGCGTCGAGAGGCGACCGGGTACGTGCCGCGGTTCGAAGTGAACGAGCCGACCTCCCGGAAGGCGTTGAGGTGGTCAGTGCCAACCTCGCTGTCGAGGCTGAGGCGAAGCACGCGTGTGAGGGGGCAACGGTGGTCTATCACTGTGTCAACCCCCCGTACGCGAAGTGGCCGGAACTGCATCCGCCGCTCATGAACGCGATCATCGAAGGGGCTACCACGGCCGGGGCGAGGCTCGTATTCGGTGACAACCTCTACGCCTATGGCCCGGTGGACGGACCGCTCACAGAAGACCTGCCCTACCTGGCGACAGGGCCGAACGGCAAGGTACGGGCGCAGATTGCCGAGATGTTGCTGCGAGCTCACAGATCGGGCCGGATCCGGGCGACGATCGGGCGAGCATCTGACTTCTTCGGCCCCCATGCCCGTCAGTCGACCGTTGGTGACCGGGTCTTCGCCCGGGCGATTGCAGGGAAGACGGCTCAGGTCCTGGGGGACCCCGACGTTCCCCATACCGTGACCTATATCGAGGACTTCAGCCGAGCGCTGGTCGCACTCGGAGAGCACGACGAGGCGTTGGGGGAGGTGTGGCACGTCCCGAACGCTGATACGGTCACTATGCGCAGCTTCGTCCAGATGGTCTTTGAGTCGGCTGGCCATCCTTGCCGCCTTCGCACCGCACCGCGCTGGGGGATCGCGGTGGCCGCCCTGTTCGATCCGACGATGCGGGCGGTCAAGGAGCAGCTCCATCAGTCCGAGCGGCCCTGGGTGGTCGACAGCGCCAAGTTCGAGCGGACCTTCAGTTGGACCGCCACTCCGTTGCGAGATGCCGTCGCCGCGACGGTCGCTTGGTTCCGCGATTCCATGACGGTCTGACGGTCGGGTGCGCTCACCATTCCTTTCCCCGGTGGATGTGAGGCGGAGACTTGGTCGGGGCGTTTCCGATCACAAGCGTCAAGACGCACGGTTGGCGGGCTCGAGGCCG
Source organism: Actinomycetota bacterium (assembly GCA_046723505.1). Classification (GTDB taxonomy): domain Bacteria; phylum Actinomycetota; class Actinomycetes; order Propionibacteriales; family Propionibacteriaceae; genus Microlunatus. The sequence continues at coordinate 2,152 of JBKOUS010000202.1, read as the reverse complement.
GTCGTTTGCGATCACAGGCGTCAAGACGCCCGTTTCCCGCCTCGAATCGGGTCGTCTCCGATCACAGGCGTCAAGACATACGGTTTACCGGCACGGCCTCCAGGCTGTCACCTCCGGGGCATACAGTGCATGCGTGGAAGAAGCGGCCGTGGACGACCTGCGGCTCTCAGAACCTCGACCGGACGGGGTGGAGCACGCTCAGGACGAGGCCCTGTTCGACGAGCCCGCTCCAGCAGGGCAAGCCCCTCTTGCCCTGTACCGCCGCTACCGACCCGACACGTTTGCAGAGGTCATCGGCCAGGACCATGTCACTGAGCCACTGCAGCGGGCCCTGACGAACAACAGGGTCAATCATGCGTACTTGTTCTCGGGTCCGCGGGGCTGCGGCAAAACCACATCTGCTCGGATCCTCGCCCGAGCCCTGAACTGCGAGAAGGGACCGCGGGCCGTGCCGTGCGGTGAGTGCCAGTCCTGTCAGGACCTGGCACGCAACGGTCCGGGAAGCATCGACGTGATTGAGATCGACGCAGCGAGCCACGGCGGCGTCGACGATGCTCGGGACCTGCGGGAGCGGGCGTTCTTCGCTCCGGTCAGCAGCCGCTTCAAGATCTACATCGTCGACGAAGCTCACATGGTGACCACGGCAGGCTTCAATGCCTTGCTGAAGCTGGTCGAGGAGCCACCACCGCACGTCAAATTCGTCTTCGCCACCACTGAGCCGGACAAGGTGATCGGTACGATCCGCTCGCGTACCCATCACTACCCGTTTCGTCTGGTCCCGCCGCGGCTGCTGACTGAGTACTTGGCCAAGCTCTGTGAAGCGGAAGGCATTCCAGTGGAGCCTGCGGTGCTGCCACTGGTGGTACGCGCCGGTGCCGGCTCTGTGCGCGACTCGCTCTCCGTGCTGGACCAGCTACTCGGTGGGGCCGACGAATTCGGAGTGTCCTATAGGCAGGCGGCTGCCCTGCTGGGATACACGCCGGACTCGTTGCTCGATGAGTTCGTGGATGCCTTCGCGGCCGGTGACGCCGGCGGGGTTTTCGCGTGTGTGGACAAGGTGATCGAGGTCGGCCAGGATCCGCGACGCTTCGCCGAGGATCTGCTGCGCCGGCTCCGGGATCTCGTGATCGTCGCCGCGGTGCCCGACGCCCTGACATCCGGACTCGTCGATGTGGCACCAGATCAGGCCGAACGCCTCATCTCCCAGGCCGCGTCGCTGGGCGCTGGTGAGCTGACCCGGGCTGCGGAGGTGATCGCCGCAGGGCTCACCGATATGCGGGGTACGACTGCGCCACGGCTGCATCTGGAGCTGATGTGTGCGCGGGCCCTGTTACCCGGCGCCGACGTCGACGACCGCGGTCTCCATGCGCGGCTCGACCGTCTCGAACGGCGCCTCGGCGTGACGGGTTCAGCGAGTCCACCTGCTCCACCGACCCCCCAGACTTCGCCGGCTCCGAGCCCAGCAACCGCGAGCGTGACTCGCCCGCCCTTGGTGCCAGAGATCACACCATCCCCGCCACCCCGTACGCCTCAGACCGACTCAGCTGGTCTCTCCACCGTTCCTGCTGAGGACACCGAATCCAGCCCTGAGGCGGCCCAGAGTGACGGACTCTCTGTCACCGACGTACGCCGGCTGTGGCCAGAGGTGCTTGAAGAGGTGAAAGGTAAGCGACGCTTCACCTGGATTCTGCTCAGCCAGAACGCCCAGGTCGCCGAGCTCCGGAATGGCGCCTTGCTCCTCGCGATGTCCAACGCAGGCGCGCGCGACAGCTTCGCCCGCGGAGGCAACGAGGATGTGCTGCGTGAGGCAATCGTCGTCGTGATGGGTGCTGACTTCGCCATCGAGACGATGGTGGATCCCAGCGCCTCCGCTGCGGGAGCGTCGCGTAAGCCTCAGACTGCGAAGCCCCCCGAGCCACTAGCACCTGAATCTTCGGCGACCCGCAACACAAACGGCGCCCCGAACACAATTGCTGAGGACCCGGATGCGGCCGCGAGCCGCGACGACAGCGATCTGGACGAGAACGCTGAGTCGCATGCCGAGCTGCTGGCGCGCCACCTGGGCGCGGAGATCATCGCCCAGGAGGATCACGGCGCATAGGCTGGGCGGGCGAGCACCTCCACCCCGAAAGGCCGCGATGATTCCCGAAGG
>JBKOUS010000220.1:0-15794 GCA_046723505.1 Actinomycetota bacterium | reverse complement strand
GGTGCCGCCGCCGGGCACGCTGGTGATCATGACCCGCTTGTCGCCGAGACGTCGGCTGACAATTCTCCGGTCGACAGAGTTCACGACGAAGTGGTCAGGGTTGACAGCACCGGAAACCACCGCCTCGCCCAAGCCTGGGCTCGCATCGATCACGGCCTCGTTCCGGCTGCCGGTGAGCGGGTTGGCCGTAAACATCACGCCAGCCGCAGCCGCGTCGATCATGCGCTGCACGACCACGGCCAGTGCCACGCTGCGGTGGTCGATTCCGTTGGCATTGCGGTAACTGACGGCTCGATCGGTCCACAGCGATGCCCAACACCGACGGACCGCGTCGAGCAGCGCTGCCGAACCGACCACATTGAGGTAGGTGTCCTGTTGGCCAGCAAAGCTGGCGTACGCCAGGTCCTCTGCTGTGGCTGAGGAGCGGACCGCCACTGGGTCATCGTCGCCGAGCGCGCTGTAGCGATCGGTGATCGCGGTTCGCAAGTCGGCCGGAGGCTCCACTGCCAGCACTCGCTGGCGGGCCTCCTCAGCCGCTTCGGCCACCCCGCCCGGGTCCGTCGAGCCCGCGAGCTTGTCCATCAAGTCATCCAGCCGCCCCTGCGCCACCAACCGATACGCCTCAGTTGTGACACAGAAGCCGCCTGGCACCGGTAGTCCACCCGAGCTCATGAGTCCGAGGTTGAGTGCCTTGCCGCCGACTGCATTGATCATGGTCGAGTCGACGTCGGCGAGGTCCACTACTAGCGTCATGAACAGACGATAGAGCCAAGGTTACAGGAATTCAACAAACGATGAATTTCTTGAGCTCCATCGCTTCATCTGATCCGGCTGGCTGCCGAGTAGCCTTTTCGACCATGGCTCGCTATCCCGAGACGCGTCGGGACGACGTCGTCGATGTGCTGCATGGAAGGCGCATCGCCGACCCCTACCGCTGGCTGGAGGACCCTGAATCCGCCGAGACTACTAATTGGGTGAAGAAGCAGAACGAGTTCACCGCCGGATACCTGGAGTCACTGGCGGACCGGCCATGGTTTCTCGAGAAGATGCAGCAGGTGTTGAGACAGCCGCGGGCCGGTGTGCCGTTCAAGCGTGCCGGGCACTACTTCGTAACCAGGAACGATGGCAGCCAGAACCAGGACCTGCTCTACGTCGCCTCCTCACTGGAGGCGCTGCTGGCGGGCGGCCGCGTGCTGGTCGATCCCAACACTTTCTCAGACGACGGCACCAGCTCGTTGGCCAGCCTGACAGTAAGCGGGAACGGTCAGTTGGTGGCGTACGGAGTCAGCGAAGCAGGAAGCGATTGGTCGACATTTCGGCTACTGAACCTGGCCACCGGGGCGGAGGTGGAGGACGCGCTGATCCAGACCAAGTTCTCCCAGGCGGAATGGCTGCCCGACCATCGCTGCTACGTCTATACCCATTTTGATCATGAGGGTCAGCCGGACGGCATTCAGACCGCCGCGCTCGCAGGACCCAAGTTGCGGCTGCATCGCATCGGCGACTCGCAAGATCATGACGAGGTGATCATGGAGTTCCCGGAGAATGATCAGCTGATGTTCTGGAGCGAGGTGACCGACGACGATCATTATCTGGTGGTCAGCATTGTGGAGGGAACTGAGAACAAGAACCGCCTCTGGGTCTATCCAATCATCCCGCGAGAGCGCAGCGAGCTCGGGAAGCCCATCAAGATCATCGACGAAGCGTTTGCTGAATTCGTGCTCACGGGTTCGGAGGGTCCGACCCTCTATCTTCGAACCGATTTTGAGGCCGAGGCCGGACGGTTCGTCGCCGTCGATCTTGACGCTTTCGAACAGACTGGACAAGCCCACTGGCAAGAAGTGGTCGCGGAGTCCGAAAGCACGCTCTTGGAGGCCAGGGCAGCCGGGGACGGGTTCATCCTGGTCTACTTGGCCGACGCGCAACCTGAGATCATCTGGATCGGCCGAGACGGTGCGTCGGCTCGGAGAGTCGAGGTGTCTGGTGGTGCGGTCGTCGGGCTCAACGCCAAGCGTGGTGATGCTGAGGCGTTCATCGGCCTTTCCTCGGTCACCTCCCCCACGCACAGCTATCTGATCGAGGCCAGCTCGGTCGCCGTGACCTCACTCGAGGGACTCGTGCAGCCAGCCGCGGACGCCTTCGCCGTCCCGCGGACGGTGATAGAGCGTCGCACGGCCATCAGCAAAGACGGGACGCCTGTGCCGTACTTCCTGATCGCGGCAGCTGATGCCGACCGGTCCGGGCCGCAACCAACCCTGCTGTACGGCTACGGCGGGTTCAAGATCCCCGTACTCGCGGACTATCGACCGGGTTGGACATGCTGGCTGGCCGCCGGTGGTTTGCTCGCGATCGCCAATCTGCGAGGTGGCGGAGAGTTCGGCACGGTCTGGTACGAGGCCGGTCGGTTGGCGCGCAAACAGAACGTTTTCGATGACTTTGTGGCGGTCGCCGAGCACCTCAAACAGACGGGGGTCACGACCACTCAACAACTCGCGTTGCACGGTCGGAGTAATGGTGGCTTGCTCGTGGGCGCAGTGCTCACGCAGCATCCGGATCTCGCAGCCGCTGCGCTGCCCTCGGTCGGCGTCTTGGATCTGCTGCGCTTCCATCTGTTCACTATCGGCGCTGCATGGATCTCTGATTACGGGAATCCGGATGACCCAGAGCAGTTCGCCCATGCGCTGGCCTATTCGCCGCTACATAACGTGCGCAGTGGAGTCCGCTATCCAGCAACTTTGGTGCTCACTGGCGATCATGACGATCGCGTCGTGCCGCTGCATAGCCACAAGTTCACTGCCGCCTTGCAGCATGCCCAGGCTGGTGATCAGCCGATCTTGACCAGGATCGAAGTCTCGACCGGTCACGGGATCGGCAAGCCAACGTCCCTTATCGCTGCCGAATGGGCCGATCTGCTCGCCTTCGCTGCCCACCACACCGGTTTACGAGCTCCGAGCGCCGGCTTGAGGGTGAGCAGGTCAGAAAACCGTCACTGACAGCGGGTAAGTTCGCAGGCATGACTGTTGCCGTTGACGACAATGTCTTCGCGTCTCTTGTCGAGCCGTTGCGCCGGGAATTGACGGTCTACTGCTATCGCATGGCGGGCTCCATCCATGACGCGGAAGACCTGGTCCAGGAGACCTATCTGCGGGCATGGCGCGGCTATCACAGCTTTGAAAACCGCTCGTCGGTGCGTACCTGGATGTATCGCATCGCGACCAACGTCTGCCTCACCGCGCTCGATGGCCGTGCTCGCCGGCCGATGCCAACGGGGTTCGGCCAGCCCAGCTCGGATCCCTACGGTTCGCTCGAGTCTCGACCTGAGGTGACCTGGCTGGAGCCGGTGGCCGACTCCGTGGTCTGGGGCGGATCCGCCGATGATCCGGCTGCTGAAGTGGTTGACCGCGAGAGTGTTCGGCTGGCGTTCATAGCCGCCTTGCAGCATCTCACCCCGCCCCAGCGTGCGATTTTGATTTTGCGCGATGTACTCGCGTGGCAGGCCAGGGAAGTGGCAGACCTGCTGAACCTGTCAACGGCCGCTGTGAACAGCAGCCTGCAGCGCGCCAGAGCTCAGGTGCACAAACTCGATCCAGACGGCCCCGACGAGCCACTCGACGACGAGCACGCGAAGGAGTTGCTCGCTGATTATGTGGCCGCCTTCGAGAATTATGACGTCAAGCGGATCGTCGAGCTTCTTGCGGAGGACGCTGTCTGGGAGATGCCGCCATACCTCGGCTGGTACGAAGGGTCTGCCGCTATCGGGCACCTGATAGAGACGCATTGCCCAGCCGAGGGGCCGGGGGACCAGATCATGGTGCCGACCGACGCGAATGGGCAGCCCGCGTTCGGGTTGTACATGAAGCAAGAGGATGGAACCCACAAGGCGTTTCAGCTCCAGGTCCTGACTCTGACAGACAAGGGCGTTTCACACGTGAGCGTCTTTTTCGACACGTCCCTGTTCGCCCAATTCGGACTCCCTGAAGTCATAGGCATCGAGAAGGCTTCTACTGGGGCGCCGAAGTCGGACGCATGACATTGTCCAGCTGAATGTCAGCACATACGCCGAGTAGCCTGGAGCGGTGAGCAGCAACCTGCCGATCTCATCCCCGTATCGCAGCACCCCCGGTGCTCCAGTGACGGATGCCGAACGCGATCGCGTCACCGCCAGACTCAATGCGGCCTATACGGCGGGGACTGTGGACCAGGATGATTATCAAGCCCGGCTGGACCTACTCTTCGCCGCGACACGGCTCGGCGAACTGGTGCCGGTGGTTGAGGGGTTGCCACCACTGCCGACCTACTCGAGCCCGGCGATTGTCGCGAGTTCAGGCGGCCAGCCCGGCGAACTGTCGGAGTCGCGACCGCCCGGACGGCTGACTGCCGTAGTCGTTGGAGGAGTGGCCGCGGTGGTTCTGCTCATTGCCATCCTGCTCGTCCTCTTGATTTAGCCGGTAGCTCCTGAAGTACCACCAAACACCTCGGCCGAGGCCTTGTGCCGGTCAAGGCCGACAACGATTTGGTATGGCTAACCTGACCTGTTCCAACGCTGACGATTGATCTTTTAAAATATATTTATGCCTCGGCAGCACATCACCCAAAGAAAGATCGCTGAACACGTTCAGCGGCTGGGTGAGCTTTACCCGCCGATCTCTCTTGACTCGGTCGATAGGACGATCAAACGGCCCGGAGTAGTGGCCAGGAAGTTCGGGCACGTTATCGACTATCTCTCACGAGTGGAGCTAGAAGTCGATCGGAATGTGCTGGAGCTCCTTGTGCTGCTGCCTGACGTTGACGAAACCAACAAGACCTTCTACGCCCACGTGTGGCAACCGCAAGAGATCCAGCACGGGTTGATCTTGGACCGGCTCCAGCAGGATCTCGGCCGTGCCGCAGCCAAACCGCACCTCGAAGTGTCGTTCCCGATCAAGATCCTGGGAGCGCTTGCCCATCTGAAGCCCATCCAGGATGTATCCAAGTTGATGTACTTTCTCACCGGCGCCAGCACCGAACGGCAAGCGGTGCTTGCCTACAACCAAATCAACCGCGGGATGCAGGAGCTTGGCGAGACGGCGATTTCGGAAACGATCATCACGCCGATCAAGCAGCAGGAGCCGGGACACTTCGCCTTCTACCAGATGTCGGCAACGGCGATGATTCAGGACAAGGTGCTCAAGCCCTGGCAGTTGTTCGTGACCCGCGTGATGCGCGAGAAGTCGTACCACCTCGTCGGCACCAACCGGATGAAGCAGTATCAAGCAGACATGGGCGGGGTGATGGCTGACCTCGGTCTGGATCGCGATCTTGAGGGGTACGCCCGCGAAGTCGGGCGGGTCGAGAACCGGCTGTTATGGGCTCACAAGCAGGGAATGGAGTTTCCGCCCTACATACTGAAGGCCCTGAAGGAGAGCGTCGAGCTCTACCGTGAGCGACTTGAGCGTGGGTTCAAATTCGCCTAGGTCGTGTTTGCAATAGCCCAGGGATTTGGGTACGGCGGAGTCCTGGCGTAAACTCATCGGCTGGCCAACTTTGGCCGGCCGATGAGGCGTACGCGGAATCAAGTTAGAGAGTCTATGGCGAAGAAAGAAGGCGCACTCGAGCTGGAGGGCACCGTGGTCGAGGCCCTGCCCAATGCGATGTTTCGCGTTGAGCTGGCCAATGGCCACAAGGTCCTGGCCACGATCAGTGGCAAGATGCGGCAGCACTACATCCGCATCCTTCCGGCCGACCGAGTGGTCGTCGAACTCTCCGCCTACGACCTGACCCGCGGCCGTATCGTCTACCGGCACAAGTAGCCAACCCGCGAACCTATCCACATCGTCTGGCTTGCTGGCGCTTGCCTGACGTGAGTTCAGAAAGAAGCTCGATGAAAGTCCAACCGAGCGTCAAGAAGATCTGCGACAAGTGCAAGGTGATTCGCCGGCACGGTCGCGTGATGGTGATTTGCGAGAATCCGCGGCACAAGCAGCGCCAGGGCTAACCGCAAAGTGAGCAAGTTCCCCCGAAGCCGCGAGCGTCGGTATTGCGCGAGCAGCTTCAAAACTTGAAAGTGTGATTGCAAGTCCGGGAAGACTCCCGGATCTACCCTCGGTCGGAGGCCGAGGCCTCGGTGATCGGGTCGCTAGACCTGATCAAGGCAGCCGGGGACGCATCACGCCAGACACCTCCGCGACGTCACGCGCCTGAGCTTGTCGAAGGGCGTAAGCCATGAGGCCGGCGTCGACCAGACGAAAGGTAGTACGGCCTGATGGCACGCCTTATCGGGGTTGACCTCCCACGCGAGAAGCGTCTCGAGGTCGCCCTCACCTACATCTACGGGATTGGCAAGACCCGCGCTTTGCAAACCCTGGAAGCCACCCAGATCAGCGGCGACCTTCGGGTCCATCAGCTGACTGATGAACACCTGGTCGCGCTCCGCGATTGGATCGAGGCGAACTACCAGATCGAAGGTGATCTTCGTCGGGAGGTCGCGTCCGACATCAGGCGCAAGGTCGAGATCGGTTCCTACCAGGGACGTCGTCACCGCAGTGGCTTGCCCGTACGCGGCCAGCGCACCCGCACCAATGCCCGCTCCCGCAAGGGCGCTCGCAAACCCGTCGCCGGCAAGAAGAGGGCTAAGTAAATATGGCTACCGCAGGCCGCAGTGGCGCCGCCAAGAAGGTGCGCCGCAAGGAAAAGAAAAACGTCGTGGCTGGCCACGCGCACATCAAGAGCACATTCAACAACACCGTCATTTCGATCACCGATCCGAGCGGCGCGGTCATCGCGTGGGCATCGGCGGGCACCGTCGGGTTCAAGGGCTCCCGCAAATCCACGCCGTACGCCGCGCAGATGGCCGCTGAGGCTGCCGGGCGCCGCGCGATGGAACACGGCATGAAGCGGGTCGACGTGTTTGTCAAGGGTCCTGGATCGGGTCGCGAGACCGCGATCCGCTCACTCGGGGCAATCGGCCTCGAGGTTGGCGCGATTTCTGACGTGACCCCTGTTCCGCATAACGGCTGCCGCCCGCCCAAGCGGCGCCGCGTCTAGTAGCCCAACGAGACTAAGGACTCATCAAAACATGGCTCGCTATACCGGTCCCATGACCAAGAAGTCGCGTCGGTTGGGTGTTGATCTAGTCGGCGCAGACAGGGCGTTCGAGCGCCGCCCCTACCCACCCGGCGTGCACGGCAAGGGACGCACCAAGGAGTCGGAATACTCCCTGCAGCTTCGTGAGAAGCAGAAGGCGCGCTTCTCGTATGGCGTGCTTGAGAAGCAGTTCCGCCGCTACTACGAGGAGGCCAACCGGCTGCAAGGCAAGACCGGCGACAACTTGCTCCAGATCCTGGAGTCCCGGCTCGATAATGTGGTCTATCGTGCCGGGCTGGCTCGTACCCGCCGGCAGGCCCGCCAGTTTGTGGTACACGGCCACTTCCTGGTCAATGGCCAGAAAGTCAACATCCCCTCCTATCGGGTCAGTCCGCATGACGTCATCGACCTCGCTGAGAAGGTGAAGGACCAGACCCCGCACATCATCAACCGCGAGACTCACAGCGAACGCGACGTACCTGGCTGGATGCAGGTCTTTCCCGACCGCGGCCGGATCCTGATTCATCAGCTTCCGGTGCGGGAGCAGATCGTCGTCGATGTCTCAGAGCAGTTGATTGTGGAGCTCTATTCGAAGTAGATCGTCGGACTTTGTCCGACCGAGCAAGAGGCTCCCTTTTCGGGAGTAGCGCCGCGCCCGTCGGATACGGGTGAGGAGCCGCGCTTTCAAATAGCGGGAAGTGCGGAGGAAGGAAAAGAAAATGCTGATCGCACAGCGTCCGTCCCTGTCGGAAGAGAGCGTCTCGGATAGTCGTTCGCGGTTCACCATCGAGCCGCTGGAGCCGGGCTTTGGTTACACCCTCGGCAACTCGCTGCGTCGTACGCTGCTGTCGTCCATCCCAGGCGCGGCCGTGACGAGCATCAAGATCGACGGCAACCTGCACGAGTTCTCGACGATCGAGGGTGTCGTCGAGGATGTCACCGAGATCATCTTGAATCTCAAGGGCCTGGTCGTGTCCTCCGAGGAGGACGAGCCGGTCACGATGTATCTGCGTAAGGCGGGCGCCGGCGAGGTGACCGCTGCAGACATTGCTCCGCCCGCCGGGGTAGAGGTGCACAACCCTGACCTGCACATCGCCACTCTCAATGACTCCGGCAGGTTGGAGATGGAGCTGGTGGTGGAGCGTGGCCGCGGATACGTCTCGGCGGTGCAGAACAAGACCGCCGACGCCGAGATCGGCCGCATCCCTGTCGACTCGATCTATTCACCGGTGCTCAAGGTCACCTACAAAGTCGAGGCCACCCGTGTCGAGCAGCGCACCGACTTCGACAAGTTGATCTTGGACATCGAGACCAAACAAGCAATCCGTCCGCGCGATGCAGTTGCCTCCGCCGGCCGTACGCTCGTTGAGTTGTTTGGCCTGGCTCGGGAGCTGAACGTGGAGGCGGAAGGCATCGAGATCGGGCCGTCGCCGATCGACGAGCAGCTGGCCGCTGATCTCGCGCTGCCGGTCGAGGATCTGAACCTGACCGTTCGGTCGTACAACTGCCTGAAGCGCGAGGGCATCCATACGGTGTCGGAGCTGGTGTCGCGCAGTGAGCAGGATCTGCTGGACATCCGCAACTTCGGTTCGAAGTCGATCGACGAGGTCAAGCTCAAGCTGCATGAGATGGGCTTGTCGCTGAAGGACAGCGCGCCAGGCTTCGACCCGCTGAGCGCTATTAGCCGGTACGACGACCTTGACGAGGATGACGTCGACTTCAGCGAGACCGAGCAGTACTGATGAGCAAGGGGTCAACCTCCTTTGAACCACGCACCAGTCGGCTTATCTAGTCACCGGAGGGAAAATGCCTACACCCACCAAGGGCAGACGCCTCGGCGGCAGTCCCGCGCATGAGCGGCTCATCCTGTCCAACTTGGCCAGTCAGCTGTTCGAACATGGCCGGATCGTCACAACCGAAGCCAAGGCGAAGCGTTTGCGTCCACTGGCTGAGAAGTTGATCACCAAGGCCAAGCGTGGCGACATCCATGCCCGGCGTCTGGTGCTCACGACCGTCCGGGACAAGGGTGTGGTGCACACGCTGTTCACCGAGATCGCACCCAGCCTGGCCGATCGTGACGGCGGCTATACCCGGATCACCAAGGTTGGTCCGCGTAAGGGCGACAACGCGCCGATGGCGTTGATCGAATTGGTCAGAGAGTCCATCGAGGAGAGCCGGAAGGCAAACGCCAAAAGCGCCGCGCCGGCGAAGAAGGCTCCCGCTAAGAAGGCGGCTGCCAAGTCTGCTCCGGCCGCTCCTGCTGCTGCTGCGTCGGCTCCTGCTGCAGGAGCTACTCCTGCTGCTGCGTCGGAGTCTGTTGAGAAAAGTCCTGCAGAGAAGCTTGTTGAGGAAACAAGTGGGCTCGAGGACGCAACCGCCGAGCAGGAGCAACCGAGCGATGACTCCTCTGCAGAGGATGCTGCCACAGTCAGCGAGCCCGACGAGACCAGCGAGGCCAGCGAAAAGGCCTGAGTCATCTGCTGAGCACGGCGCTTCCCCCGGGGGAGCGCCGTTTTCGTCTGTCATCTCGTTTGTCCTCGCCGGGAGGGAGAATCACCAGCATGCTGCTGAGCCGACTTGCCGAGACGCGACTCGCGCTCACCGCCACGCGCTCGCGGAATGCCAAGCGTGATCTGATCGCCGCAGTGCTTCGGGAGGCTTCCCGTGACGACGTTGAGATCGTGGTCTCTTACCTGTCGGGGAGCCTTCGCCAGCGGCGTACCGGGGTTGGCTGGAAGTCGCTGCAGTCCATACCTCCGCCTGCGGAGGAGGCTTCACTGACCGTCGGCGAAGTTGACGCGGCTTTCGAGTATGTCGCCGGTCTCAGTGGGTCAGGATCGACGGCTGCGCGGGCCGCTGCCGTGAACGCGTTGCTCGCGCGAGCAACCGCCGAGGAACAGGATCTGCTGCGCGGTTTGGTATTCGGTGAGCTGCGGCAGGGCGCTATGGAGGCGGCGGTCCAAGAAGGTCTGGCTGCTGCCTTCGACGTTTCGGTCGCCGCAGTACGTCGAGCCGCCATGTTGCTGTCCTCGACCACGGCTGCTGCCGCCGTGCTGTTAACCGGGGGCCTGGAGGCGCTCCAGGCGGTCGGCCTCCAGGTCGGCGTTGGCATTCAGCCGATGTTGGCGGCCAGCGCTCCAAGCCCGGATGCTGCGCTGGACAAGACAGGCCTACCAGCGCTCGCCGATTACAAGCTGGACGGTGTACGCGTGCAAGTGCATCGCCGGGGCGACGAAGTACGGATCTTCACTCGCAGCCTGGACGACATCACCGCCCGGCTTCCTGAGGTAGTGGCGGTTGCGCGATCACTTGCTCATGATCAGCTCGTGCTCGACGGCGAAGTGCTCTCGTTGCGGAGCGACGGACGCCCCGAAGCTTTCCAGGTCGTGGCGTCCCGCACCATGAGCAGCGTCGATGTGGCGGCGCTCGCGCAGACAGGGCCGCTTCAGGTCTTCTTCTTTGACTTGCTGCATGTCGACGGCCGAGACCTGCTGGACGCTTCGCTGTCGGAGCGGCTGGATCTTATGCGCCAACTGCTACCCGGAACAGTTACCGTCCCGCGCGAGCTCTGCACGACCCCCGGAGAGGCCGCCGAGACGTTCCGGGACGCTGTCAAACGCGGCTACGAAGGCGTTGTGATCAAAAATCTCGACGCGCCGTACGCGGCCGGTCGTCGGGACTCCGCGTGGGTCAAGGTCAAGCCGCGCCACACCTTCGACCTCATCGTCACTGCCGCCGAGTGGGGGCACGGTCGCCGGCAGGGTTGGCTGTCCAACCTCCACCTAGCAGCCCGTGATCCGACCTCGGGCGAGTTGATCATGCTTGGCAAAACGTTCAAAGGTCTCACCGACGAGCTGCTGAGCTGGCAGACCGCCCGATTCCTGGAGCTGGAGATCCGGCGTACCGCGGGCACGGTTTACGTCGAGCCCTCAACGGTCGTGGAGATCGCCTGTGACGGACTGCAGGTGTCGACTCGCTATCCCGGGGGCGTCGCCTTGCGGTTTGCGCGGGTGCTGCGTTACCGGCCGGACAAGTCGGCTGCAGAGGCTGACACGATTGACACGGTCAAAATGCTCAGCCCGATGGTCGACGGCTCATAGGGGGAATGGACAAACCCGCGAGCTTGGCAACGCGCACCCAGCGACAGACCCTTCCGAGTGGTCGGGTTGAAGCAAGGACCATGTTGGCCGGACGGACAAATCCGGCGCCCGCGGGTTCGGGTGTTGGCTGTGAATTAGCCGGCCGCATGCGACCAGTTGGTACACAGTCGGGAGCGGCTAGCTGGCCGTCACCTCACATGTCCAAAAATCATTCATTCTTTGGACCACCTCCTTTCCGTGTCCCACTAACGTATGCGCGCGCACGGGTCGGGTCAACGGACTTTGCATGAGCAGCTATGAAACAGACCGAAGTCATGTTATGAAGCATCGGTGACCCTGGCGCGCCTCACCGAGGTGCTGGCCCCCGCGGCCGCTTCTGGCACTGGCCTGGGAGCGTTCAACGTCTTCAGCATCGAGCACGCCGAAGCATTCGCCGCCGCCGCCGAGGCTGCTGGAACGCCTGTGGTACTACAAATCTCGCAGAACGCCGTGCGCTATCACGGAGCGCTGGCGCCAATTGGACTGGCCACCCTCGCCTTGGCGCGCAAGGGAGCCGTTCCAATGGTTGTTCACCTCGATCACGTCACCGACAAGCGTCTCGTGGACGAGGCGGTGTCGCTGGGCTTCGGCTCGGTGATGTTCGACGCATCGACGATGCCATACGGGGACAACGTCGCCAGCACCGCTGCGATCGTCCGGCGCTGCCACGATAGTGGGGTCGACGTCGAGGCTGAGCTGGGCGAGATCGGTGGCAAGGACGGCGTACACGGCTCCGGTGTGCGCACCCGGCCGGACGAGGCGGCCGGCTTTGTGGAAGCAACCGGAGTGGACGCGCTGGCCGTCGCAGTTGGATCCTCGCATGCCATGACTGAACGTCACGTCGCGCTGGATCTCGAGCTGATAAGTGCCCTTCGGGCTGCCGTACCAGCGCCCCTGGTCTTGCACGGCTCATCCGGCGTACCTGACGAAGAGCTGGTACGAGCGATCAAGTCCGGCATGACCAAGATCAACATTGCGACTCACCTCAACCAGGTGTTTACGCATTCCGTTCGGGCGACCTTGGCGGCCAATCCGGACATGGTGGACAGCCGACGCTACCTCGGCCCGGCTCGTGAGGCTGTGGCCGCCGAATCAGCACGGTTACTACGTCTGCTGAACCTACAAGCTGACCTTCCGCATCCACTCGGTGGGAGCGCCGCTCATTGACCCGGCAACGCTCAGGATGCGGCGAAAGATGGAGAATGTCAGCGTGAGCGACCTGATCGACACCACTGAGATGTACCTCCGCACGATCTATGAGCTGGAGGAGGAAGGGATTGTTCCCCTCCGTGCGCGGATCGCCGAGCGCCTGCATCAAAGTGGCCCGACCGTGTCGCAGACCGTTGCCCGAATGGAGCGTGACAACCTCGTGCACGTGCTGGGTGACCGTCATCTGGAGCTGACCGACGAGGGTCGGATGCGTGCGACGAGAGTGATGCGGAAGCATCGACTTGCTGAGCGGCTTCTCATTGATGTCATCGGGCTGGATTGGGAGAAGGTGCACGACGAGGCTTGCCGCTGGGAACACGTCATCTCTGAAGATGTGGAGCGCAAACTCGTCGACCTCCTGAACGCGCCGACTGTGTCGCCGTACGGCAATCCCATTCCCGGGCTTGACGAACTCGGAGTCAGCACTGCCACCGAGCCGTTCCGCGACGGGAACGAGCAGTTGCAGGACGTTGTCAGCAGCTCCGCCTCTCCCATCAGAGTCGTCATCGAGCGGATGAGCGAGGAGATCCAGAAGGACGTGGAGATGATGGGGACCTTGCGACAGGCCGGTATTCAGCCTGGTGCTGTTGTCAGCGCCGAGCTCGGGGGACTGGGGGTGCGGCTCACGGCCGACGGTTCGCCCAGCTGCGAGATCGACCGAGAAGCATCCACCCACCTCTTCGTGTCGCGCGTGTAATGGCAACGCGAGGAGACTCCGCTGCCAGCAGCGACGACGTGAACTGGCGGGCCTACCTTGCAGAGTTTCATCGCGAGCGAGCCGGAATCGCCGAGGCGGTGCTTTCGCGCGCTCTGGCGGGGGACCATTCGCCCTACCGTTGGCTGGCCCGAGCGGTGTCCGCAAATGCCGGTACCGTGCTCGATCTCGCGTGCGGATCAGGTCCCATGTCGCGCGAGCTGGCCCAACCGGGGCGTACGGTCATCGGTTTGGACTTGTCGGAGCATGAGCTGGCACTGGCGGCGGATCGGGGGCCAGGGCCATGGATCCGGGCCGACGCGTTGCAGCTGCCATTCAAGGACGAGTGCGTCGATGTCGTTACCAGCTCAATGGGGTTGGTGGTAGTCCAACCGCTGTCACGAGTTGTCGGGGAAGTCGCGCGTGTACTGCGCCCGGGTGGCGTGTTGGCCGCAATCGCCCCTGCAATCAGGCCACTCGGCCCGCGCGACCTCAGAGTGCTCACCCGGATTAATGGACGATTGCGGACCAAGCCTCAGTTTCCCGGACCGGTGGAACTCACCGGCTTTGCCAAGACCTTGGCCGTGCATGGCATGCGCGCGGTCGAGGATGCTCGCGAACGGTACCGCTTCAGCATTCGCTCGCGAGCCGACGCCCAGTTGGTGATGTCAGCGCTGTACCTACCGAACACGCGCTGGTCGCGAGTGGAGGGCGCGATCGAGTACCTCGAGGACCGCTTGAAGAGGCGCGAGGTGGTCGATGTGGCGATACCGATGCGTCGGCTCGTCGCGATCAAATAGCG
This sequence comes from Actinomycetota bacterium, assembly GCA_046723505.1. Lineage (GTDB taxonomy): Bacteria > Actinomycetota > Actinomycetes > Propionibacteriales > Propionibacteriaceae > Microlunatus. The sequence goes on along the minus strand of JBKOUS010000220.1, from coordinate 1,888 downwards.
CGGCTCTGTGGAATAGGCATGTATCGCTGACGGTTGAGACAGTGGCTGCCGCAAACGCCCGTAATGAGCAGCCCACCCGTAACGAGGAGCATATGCATGGCAACGATTGAGATCAGCGCCGACAACTTCGAGGACACCATCACCGACAACGACATCGTCTTGGTGGACTTTTGGGCCGAGTGGTGCGGACCGTGTAAGCGATTCGGGCCCATCTATGAGAAGGCCTCCGAGGAGTACGACGGGATCGTCTTCGCCAAGCTAGATACCGACGCACACCCCGAGCTAACCGGCCTGCTCGGCATTGAGGGCATTCCTACACTGATGGCCTTCCGCGAGGGTGTGCTGGTCTTCAATCAGGCCGGCGCGTTGCCCGGCCACGCTCTCAAGCAGGTCGTTGATGCTGTCAAGGACCTGGACATGGACGAGGTGCACGCTCAGGTCGCCAAGCTTCAGGCTGAACACAGTCACAAGTCGTAGGCGCCGATCACTTTGACAAACGTTGCCGCAGCCTGCGCAACGTCTAGGTCAACAACCACCGCGATCCTGGGCCAGAGATCCGGATCGTGCCCCGCAGTGCCCGCTGGTGCAGTGCGCTGATCGACGATCGTCTGTCCGCGGCCGATGCCCGCGAGGTTGATCTGAACGGGGAAGTCGCAGGTGATGAAGAGGTCGGGGTTGGTCAGCAGAACCATGGCACCAGCGTCGCCGAGCAAGCCCACGTAGTCGTCGTTCTCCTTATCCGAGCTGGCGCGCCGTCGGTAGAGGAGCTCGCCCGCCAACCAGATTGCTGGATGATCATCGGCACGGAAGCGGTCGGCATCGGCACGGCTCACCGTGAGACGGCTGAAAGCGTCGAGCCCGTACATAGTGATGGGGATCGTTGACTCGATCACGCATTGCGCCGCCTCGGGATCCTGCCAGACGTTGAACTCTGCTAGAGCGGTCACATTGCCCCCGCTGGCTGAGCCGCCCATGAACATGATCTGCTCAAGGCGGGTTGCCACGTCGGGATACATGCTGATAAGCGCGGCCGCGTTCGTCTTGGGTCCGAGCGTGACCAGAGTCACCCGCTCGGTGGAGGCCATGATCAACTGATGCAACAGCTCGACGGCATGCAGAGGCGATCGCTGCCGTGAGGTTTCCGGTAGCTGAATCCCGCCAAGCCCATCGACGCCGTGTGACCCACCGGTTCGCCGGGCGCGTTCGATGAGTGGCTGCCAGGCACCCGCCGCAACTGGGATGTCTCCAGCGCCAGCAGCATCCAGCACCTTGCAGGTGTTGATCACTACCTGATCGATCGGGACGTTCCCTGCAACGCAGCTGATGCCAACCACTTCGAGGTCGGGGTGGCGCACGGCGTAGAGGATGGCGAGAGCGTCGTCCGTGCCGGTGTCGACGTCCATAAGAATGCGTCTCGGCACACCAGACATGCTCCCAGACCGCTAATGCAGCTACTCCTGTACCTGTGCCAATACGTCGGCCACTGAGTGGACCGAGCACCTCGGCAAGCGCCGCATGGGACAGCTCCGTGAGATCTCGCCAGGCTGCGCGAGATCACCGACCCGTACGCCCCATGCACACGTTGACACAGCGACCCTCGACCAGGCTCTGTCAGCGGGTCCAGAAGTCCTCTGGGTGACGTCCTTGGCGGAAGCCGAAGTGCTCGGCCATTGCCATTGCTTCGTAGAAGTTGCTGGCCAAGGCGTCGGTGGTGTGGGCATCGCTCGCGAAGGTGATCGCACGGCCGCCTTCCTCGCTCCACCACTGCGGGATCCATGGCCGTAGAGGGCCACCGATGTTCAGCTCCAGCGCCCTGCCGCTGCCAGCAATGTCGCGCATCGTCTGCCGGAACGCGTCCTCAAAGACCCGTGGGTTGAACGGACCTTGC
>JBKOUS010000009.1:0-42843 GCA_046723505.1 Actinomycetota bacterium | reverse complement strand
CGCTCATCGCGCGCGTACATTTCCAGCGCAGCGTCCAGGCTGCGTGGCTTCAGCTCATAGAAGGATCGCCAGACGTCCCCGGTCTCAGCGAACCGACCTGGCATCGAGCTGACGGTGAAGTCCTCCGGTGAGACCGCGCTCAACTCATCCCAGGTCAGCGGTGCCGACACGACAGCGGTGGGGGTCGGCCGGATGGAATAGGCCGAGGCGATCGTCCGATCCCGGGCCATCTGATTGAAATCCACGAAGATGCGGGCGCCGCGCTCCTCCTTCCACCAGCTCACCGTGACATGGTCAGGCATTCGGCGTGACAGCTCGCGGCCGAGTGCGATCACCGCATGCCGAGCTTCGATGAAGCCGTAGGTGGGTTCAATCGGCACGAACACGTGGACACCCCTGCCCCCGCTGGTCTTGGGGAACCCGACAAGATCGGCGTCCTCCAGCACCGAGCGCAGCTCATGCGCGGCGCGCACCGCATCAGTGAAGTCGGTGCCCGGCTGCGGGTCAAGATCAATACGCAGCTGGTCGACCTTCTCGGTGTCCTGCCGAGTCACCGGCCACGGATGGTATCGAAGCGTGCCCAGGTTCGCCATCCAGGCAATGGTTGCGAGCTCGGTCGCGCAGACCTCGTCGGCGGTCCGCCCAGACGGGAAGGTGATGGTCACCGTCTCCACCCAGTCGGGCATGCCTTTGGAAGGCGCTCGTTTTTGGTAGAACGCCTCGCCGTGGGAGTCGCTGCGGGTGCTGAGCTTTACGTCGGGCCGGTATCCGCCAGGCCAACGTTCCATCGTCACTGGCCGATCCTGGAGGGCAGGAAAGATGCCGTCTCCAACGGTGATCACGTAGGAGACGATGTCCAGCTTGGTCAGTCCGACGTCTGGGAAGTAGATCTTGTCGGGGCTGGTCACCTTTACGTTGCGGTTACCGACCTCGAGCTCGACCGCTGGCACCGGCATGGCGTCAGCATAGGTGAGTACTGTCGGGAACAGGCATACCGCGTTGGGCTGTTGACAGCAACGGAGAGGCAGACATGACCGACACGCAGAAGAAGAACCCGGCCGCCCAGGTAGGCAAAGTCGTCAAATCCGAGGCCGAATGGCGCGCCCAACTCACTCCACAGGAGTACAAGGTCCTCCGTCAAGCGGGCACCGAGCGTCCGTTTACCGGGGAGTACACCGACACCAAGACCGAGGGTGTCTACCGTTGCAGGGCATGCGGTGCAGAGCTGTTTCGAAGCGACCAGAAGTTCGAGTCGCACTGCGGCTGGCCTTCTTTCTTCGCGCCCCTGGCAGAGGACCGGGTGCGCTACATCGAGGATGGCTCGCTTTTCATGAAGCGTGTCGAGGTTCGCTGCGCCAGGTGCGATTCGCACCTGGGTCATGTGTTCGCAGGCGAGGGTTACGACACCCCGACCGATCTGCGTTATTGCATCAACTCCGTCTCGCTGTCTCTCGAGCCCACGCGTTCCTGACGCGCTCGCGGACAGCGTCAGCAGGCGGAGTCTTGCTCACCACAGAGCGAGAATATTGCTGAGTTCTCGCCGTCGACCGGTGTAGAAGGGCACCTCCTCGCGAGTGTGCCGGCGCGCTGCGGCGGCCCGAAGGGCTCGCATCAGGTCGACGATGCGATGGAGTTCGTCGGCCTCGAAAGCCAGCATCCACTCGTAGTCACCCAGGGCAAAGGATGCGACGGTGTTAGCGCGTACGTCGGGATAAGGCCGGGCCATCATGCCGTGCTCGGTGAGCATGGCGCGCCGCTCCTCCTCCGGAAGGAGGTACCACTCGTACGAGCGCACAAATGGATAGACACAGAGGTACGCCTTGGGTTCCTCGTCCTCCATAAACGCCGGCACGTGGCCCTTGTTGAACTCCGCGGGGCGATGCAGCGCCAGCTGTGACCAGACCGGCGCCAGATGTGCACCCAGATCAGAGCGGCGCACGGCGTGATAGGCGTCCTGCAGGGGGTCGGAGTTTGGCGCGTGCCACCAGACCATCAAGTCGGCATCGGCACGTAGGCCGGCCACGTCGTACCAGCCCCGGATTATCAGGTCGTCGTCTCGGGTGGCACGATCGATAGCCCGCACTGTCGCGTCTGCGGTTTCCGAAGGCGAGTCGTCCAGTTGACCAACCTTCTTGAACACCGACCACATGGTGTAGCGAATCGTCGAATTGATCTCTCGCGCCTTCATCTCCCGCTCTCCTCGAGTTGATCTTCGCTCTCGATCATTCCATGTGCGCCTTGTCCAAGATCAGCCGCGAGCGTTCTGACGGCTGTCCGCGCGGATCCCAAACAGGCCGCGATCCCGATCCCATCAAGAGCCGCCCCAGCCACGGCCACACCCGGCATGCCCGCCAGCTCGCCGCGCAGTCGCGCCACCAGGTCCCGATGCCCGACGGGATACTGGGGCAAGCCGCCGCCCCACCGGCTCACGGTGCCTTCCACCAAGGCAGACTTCTCCCATCCTGGAATCTTGCTCGCCTCAGCAAAGGTGCGTTCCATCAGCGCACGGTCGCTGAGCTGTAGAGTTTTGGCCTCCCCGTGACGCCCAACGCTCACCCGGATGATCTCGACACCCGCGCCCCAGGCGTCACGCGCTTGAGAAGCAACCCAGGACCACTTTGCCGACGAGTAGGTCAACGCCTTGATCGTCGGCAGCTCGCCCCGCGGAACCAGCACTCCAGAGGCGTCGGCTCGCACCCCGTGCACTACGAGGGTGATCACAGCCACCGACGCATACGGCAGCCGCGCGAACTCCGCCGCCGAGGCAACCAGGCCGGAAAGCAGTCGCCCAGTGGCCGTGGCCGGAGCCGCCGCCAGAACTCCATCGGCCATGATCATTCTTGGATGGTCTGCCCCGCCCACCATCAACCGAAACTTGCTCCCTACACGATCGACGGCCCGAACGATTACTCCCGATCGCATGATCACACCGCGCCTGACAAGATCATCGACCAGTACGTCGGCCAAGGTCGAAACGCCGCCAACCAGCCCGGCGAAGACTGGACCATCCGATCCCTGCCGAGACAGTTCCTGGGCGTGACGCAGCAGTGAACCGCCTTGTCTTGCCCTCTGGAAGAGATCCGCAGCCACGGCATTGAATGACTGCAATCGCGCATCCCCGGCGTAGACGCCGCCCAACAGCGGCTCGAGCAACCGATCGGTGACCTCGGCACCAAAGCGCTCGTCCACATAACGGCCAATTGCCACATCATGATCAAAAGCCGGTGCCGGCCGCCCCGGCTCTGACGCGGCTATCCGCAAGCCCTCAGCCGAGAGCAGGCCGGTCAGCTGGGCTAGATCGGTCGGCACGCCCAGCACCGAGGCCGGCATTTGGTGCAAGCGACCGTCCACAAGCAGCCTGGGCTGGGCCTGTGTGGGGTGCACAACTCGCGCGGCCTGGCCGAGATCAGAGATCAGATCCAGCCCCTCTGGGCGGCGCGCCAGGATCGACTCCGCGCCGGCATCCAGGCGTACGCCATTGAGCAGGATCGGGGCGAGCTTGCCGCCCCACCTGTCGGCCGCTTCGAGCACAATCACCTCGAAACCTTCTATGGCCAGGAGCCGAGCGGCGCTCAGTCCGGTGACGCCGCCACCGACGACGGCAACCGTCGTCATAGGCCGCCAGCCGCAGCTGCTTCCGCCAGCTGCTCCCGGGCCGCATGGCGCAGCTGCGGGCCCTCGGTATGGACCAACTCGACAATCATCGCCAGCACAGCTGGGTCGGCGTCCGGGGGCACGCCATGCCCGAGGTTGAAAATATGGCCGGGCGCCACAGCACCTGAGGAGATCACGTCCCGGACGCGCTCGGAGAGCACCGGCCACGGAGCGGACAGCAGCGCGGGATCGAGATTCCCCTGCAGGGCATAACGATGGCGGACTCTGCGACTAGCCTCTGCCAGCGGCAGCCGCCAATCCACACCGATGACGTCCGCTCCAGCCGCACCCATCAGCTCCAGTAGCTCAGACGTACCAACGCCGAAGTGGATCCGAGGCACACCCGCGTCAGCCAGGGCGTGCAGCACCTGAGCCGAGTAGGGCTGCGCGTACCGCCGGTAGTCCTCGACACCAAGGCTGCCGGCCCAGGAGTCGAACAGCTGCACGACCGTTGCGCCGGCGGCTACCTGCGCCCGCAAAAAGACCGCAGACAGATCAGCCAACCGAGTACACATCGCGTGCCATAACGACGGCTCGCTGATCATCAAGGCCTTTGTCGTCGCGTAATCGCGGCTTGGGCCGCCCTCAACCAGATAGCTGGCGAGGGTGAATGGTGCGCCTGCAAAGCCGATCAGTGGAACGTTGCCGAGCTGGCCGGTGATGAGCCGGACGGCTTCGCTGACGTACCACAAGCGTGCAGGATCCAACGGCCCTAGCTGCTCAAGATCACCCGGTGTCCGAATCGGACGAGCGATCACTGGGCCCCGACCGGAGACGATCTCCAGGTCCACTCCGGCCGCTTTCAGCGGGAGCATAATGTCGGAATACAAGACCGCGGCGTCCACGCCATAACGGCGCACTGGTTGCAGCGTAATCTCGGCCACCAGCTCCGGCTGCATGCAGCTCTCGAGCATCCCGACGCCTATTCGGCTAGCTCGATATTCCGGAAGCGAGCGCCCGGCCTGTCTCATGAACCACACCGGTACGAGATCGTTCGGGTGAACCTTGCGGCATGCGGCCACCAGCAGAGGGACATCCGAAGCTACGCCAGGCACTCGTGAATCTTTTCACGGTGAGGAAACGCGGCGCGTCGGAAGTCCCGGCTAGGGGCGGCCGAATACGCTCATCGGATGGCAGCCAACCTCGACGCGGATCCGGCGCCGGACGCTTTTCGTCGGGCCGTTGCGGACCTGATGTCTGCGCCTTGGCGCTCCGAGTTGCACGTCGAGGAACTCCCGGCTCCGCAGCGCATCGCTCCGTATTCAGCGGCGATCACTGCCGACGTTGTTGCGAATGCTGAGGAGGTTGGCAGCGGCCGTTTCGTCCTCCTCCATGACCCCGCCGGCAATACCGCCTGGCACGGTACCTTCCGCTGCGTCACCTTCGCACGTGCCGATCTCGATCCAGAGATGGCGACAGACCCTTTACTGGCCGGGGTGGGCTGGTCGTGGCTGATCGACGCCCTTGATAGCCATGGCGCCAACTACGACGCGCCGAGCGGCACCGTGACGTCGGTGTCCAGCGAGTCTTTCGGTGGGATGGCCGGGGAGCCGCCGCGCGCTGAGATCGAAGTCCGGGCCTCGTGGACTCCATCGCTGAATGAGGGTGCCGGGCTCAACCCTCATCTGGCAGCGTGGGCTGAACTAGTCTGTACCCTAGCTGGCCTGCCCCCGCTGGCCGCCGGAGTGGTGATGATGCCCTCTCGGCGTAAACCGCCGAGCCGAAGTTCCCGGAGACGTTGACCGAAGTACCGCTAAGCGCACCTGATCTTGATAAGGAATCGGAGTTGCTCACAGAGCCCTCCGACGGCGTGCCACCTCTCGTCAATACGCCACAAGCGTTGCGAGACGCAGTCATCGCTCTACGCGACGGACTTGGCCCCGTCGCTATGGACGCGGAGCGGGCACACGGCTTTCGGTACAGCCAGCGCGCCTATCTCATCCAGCTACGCCGTGGTGGGTCTGGGACGCATTTGGTGGATCCGACTGCGTTCGGCCAGCCAGCAGACCTGTCTGCGCTCGGTGCCGCTGTTTCGGAGGCCGAGTGGATCATCCACGCTGCCGGTCAAGACCTGCCGTGTCTGTACGAGGTGGGACTGGTTCCCGGGAGCCTGTTCGACACCGAACTCGCCGCGCGCCTGCTCGGTTATCCCCGGGTTGCCCTCGGCACCATGATCGAAGAGCTGCTCGGCGTGCGGCTGCTAAAGGAGCACTCCGCTTCAGACTGGTCCAAGCGGCCGCTGCCGGAAGAGTGGCTTATCTATGCCGCCCTGGATGTCGAGCTCTTGATCGAGTTGCGCCATGAGCTCGCCGCCCGCCTCGTCGAAACTGGCAAATGGTCATGGGCAGAGCAAGAGTTCGCCGCACTGGCTGCGAACGCTGGCGTCAGCCCTGAACCGCGACGCGACCCCTGGCGCCGGACGTCTGGCATCCATCATGTCCACACCCGTCGCGGCCTGGCGTACGTTGCCGAGCTTTGGTACGCCCGTGATGCAATCGCGCAGCGACTGGACCGCGCGCCGAGCAAGATCCTGCCCGACGTCGCGATCACCGAGCTGGCTGCACACAAACATCCGGATCGTGCCACCCTCCGGAAGATCCCGGCCTTCTCGCGCCGCCAGGCAAGACGTGCCGAGGCCAGCTGGGTCGAGGCGCTTGACGTCGTGGAACGGATGCCAGAAAGTGCCCTCCCGCCGATGCACGTTCCCAACGACGGCCCGCCGCAGTCGCGGCTGTGGCCGGCAAAGAATCCTGGGGCCGCCGCCCGGCTCGCGGCTATGCGTGGTGCGCTGTTGGCGATCGCTGAACGGTACGAGCTCCCGATGGAGAACCTGCTAACACCGGACCACCTACGCCGCCTGGCCTGGCGCCCGCCATCCCCATTGACCGAGGAGTCGGTTGATCAGGCGCTTGCCGATCACGGCGCCCGCCCGTGGCAGCGCGAGCTGACCGTCTCGACCATCACTCGCCTGCTGGCGCAGCCCTTGCCGTCCTGATCATTCCAGCCTGGCGGCTCGCAGCCAGCGAGAGCCCAACGGACTCTGCCGAGCGCGGCCCTCGGCCCAGATGGCACGATATTCGCGATGAGCAGCGATAGGGACCGAGACGCCCAGGGACGTGCCCGGCAAGCGCGTCCTCGGGACAGGCTCGGCCAGCCGCTGCCTTATGGGAGCGCCGGCGTCGAGCCGGTCTCAGAAGATGCGCTGTCGCCTGAGGAGACGATCAGTTACGCCCACGAGCTGTTGGATCAAGGCCGGCCATTTTCCGCCCACGAGGTTTATGAGGCGCGATGGAAGGCAGGCCCTGAGGCGGAGCGCGATCTATGGCAAGGGCTGGCGCAGTTGTGCGTCGGCATCACCCACGCCGAGCGAGGCAACCGGATTGGCGCGCTCCGCCTCATCGGCCGAGCCCGCGGACGCTTGGAGCGCTACGCGCAGACTGGCGAACCAACCTACGGTCTGCCTCTCGCAGAGATCATTGGCTGGATCCGAGCCAGGGAAGGCGAGGACACAGAGGCTGGCTCCTGGCTGGATGATCAGCCACTCTGAGGCCGCGCTCAAATTCCCTCAAACTTCACTCCAGCCGATCTCGCAGCCCGTCGTTCACCCGAGCTTCGTCAACAAGCTGCAAACTGCGCCGCCCTCTGCCCAGCTTTGTTACTCGTGAGTAATATTCCGGACATGCCAACACAGTCCGCTGGTGCGGGAGATCGCTCCGCTCCCGCGGTTAGAGAACTTCGGAATGTCGTCTTTGTCGACGGCGTGCGAACCCCGTTCGGCAAGGCCGGCTCGATGTACGCCGAGACCAGAGCCGACGACCTCGTCGTCCACTGCATCCGCGAGCTGCTACGGCGGCATCCGGAGCTGCCACCGGATCGCATCGATGAGGTCGCCATCGCCGCAACCACACAGACCGGTGACCAGGGCCTGACGATTGGGCGTACGGCCGCTTTGCTTGCTGGAATTCCTCGCTCGGTCCCAGGTTTCGCGATCGACCGGATGTGCGCGGGCGCCATGACCGCCGTCACCACAACAGCCTCGGGAATCGCCTTCGGCGCCTACGACATTGCCATCGCCGGCGGAGTCGAGCACATGGGCCACCACCCGATGGGCCAGGGCATCGACCCAAACCCGAGAATCGTCGCGGAGAAGATGGTCGACCAGTCAGCATTGATCATGGGATCGACAGCGGAGAACCTTCATGATCGCTTCCCCGATATCACCAAGGAACGAGCGGACGCCTTCGCGGCGCTCAGCCAGCAGCGAGTGCAGCGTGCCTACGAACAGGGTGTGATCCAGGAGTCGCTGGTCACTGTCGGCACCCGAGACTCTGAGCGCGGCTGGGGGCTGGCGGTCGCAGATGAGCAACCGCGACCAGGTACCACAGTCGAGGGGTTGGCGACACTCAAGACCCCCTTCCGGCCGCATGGACGCGTTACGGCAGGTAACGCAGCCGGGCTGAATGATGGAGCCACGGCCTGCCTGCTGGCGGCCGAAGGTGTGGCGGCTGAGCTCGGCCTGCCGGTCGCGATGAGGCTGGTCTCATTCGCGTTTGCTGGGGTGGATCCCGAGGTCATGGGGGTCGGACCCATACCGGCGACGGAGAAGGCCCTAGCAAAGGCCGGGCTGTCCATTGATGATATTGGGGCCTTTGAGATCAATGAGGCGTTCGCCGTTCAGGTGCTCGCCTTCTGTGATCATTTCGGGCTGGCTGCCGATGATCCGCGGCTCAACCCGTACGGCGGCGCCATCGCCCTCGGCCATCCGCTCGCCAGTTCAGGAGTGCGGCTCATGATTCACCTGGCGCGCGCATTCCGGGAGCATCCCGAAGTCCGCTACGGGCTCACCACGCTGTGCATTGGTCTCGGCATGGGCGGCACAGTGATCTGGGAGAACCCGCGCTTCTCCACCGAGGGGGCACGGTGAAGAGCGAGGAGCTGGAACAACTGATTGCAGAGGCCGCGGCCAGCAGCGAGGGCGAGGTTGTTACCAAGGCCTTGAGCCGGGACATCAAGCTGCCACACACTGCCGAGACTGCGGTGTTGATCACTCTGGACAACGGGCGTGATCACACTCGACCCAATACCTTGGGCGCGCGAGGTCTGGGCGAACTCAACCGGGCTCTCGATGCCGCACTCACGCGGGACGACGTGGTCGCAGTCGCGGTGACCGGCAAGCCCTTCATCCTGGCGGCGGGCGCCGATCTTTCCGCGTTTCCCAAGGTCGTCAACCGCGACCAGGGCCTGGCAATTGCGCGCATCGGGCATGCCGTGTTCGACAAGCTGCATACGTCGCGCGTGCCGACCTTTGCCTTCATCAACGGGGTGGCGCTGGGTGGTGGCCTGGAGCTCACTCTGCATTGCCACTATCGGACGATCTCCGCCACGGTCTCAGCGATCGCTCAGCCCGAATGCTTGCTCGGCTTGTTTCCGGCCTGGGGCGGCGCGTTCCTGGTCCCCAACCTGATCGGCGCTGAACGTGCCGTCCAATTGATCATCGAGAACCCGCTCAACCAGAACAAGATGCTCACTGGCCCTCAGGCGTACGAACTGGGCCTGGCCGATGCGATATTCGACAGTGCCGACTTCCTGGCTCGCTCCTTGGACTGGGCGGGTCAGGTCGTCGCTGGATCGCTGACCGTGACGCGGCCGGAGGTCGACCGCGGGGAGTCTTGGAACGAGGCGTTGGCCCAGGGGCGCGGGTTCGTCGACAGCAAGGTCTTCGGTGCCGCGCCAGCGCCCTATCGGGCGTTGGCCCTCATGGCGGCAGCACGGACCTCGGATCGGAACGAGGCCTACGCTGCCGAGGACGAAGCGCTGGCCGATCTGATCATGACTCCCGAACTGCGAGCGAGCCTGTACGCCTTCGATCTGGTCCAGAAGCGCGCCCGAAAGCCGGCAGGTGCTCCTGACGCCACGTTGGCGCGGCCAGTGACCAAGGTTGGCATTGTCGGCGCCGGGCTCATGGCGAGCCAGCTCGCCTTGCTGTTCCTACGTCGGCTGCAGCTACCGGTGGTGATCACCGATCTTGATCAGGAGCGGGTCGATAAGGGATTGGGGCACGTTGCAGCGGAGATCGACAGGCTGCTCGGCAAGCAGCGGATCTCACCGGACGAGGCCAACCGGCTGCGGGCGTTGATGTCAGGCACAACCGAGCTGATCGACTTCGCCGACTGCGACTTTGTCATCGAGGCCGTTTTCGAGGAGATGTCGATCAAGAAGCAGGTCTTCACCGATCTTGAGAAGCATGTTTCCGAGAACTGCGTGCTTGCCAGCAACACCTCCTCGCTGTCCATCGCGCAGATGGCAGCAGATCTTGATCATCCCGAGCGGGTGGTCGGATTCCATTTCTTCAACCCGGTGGCGGTGATGCCGCTCGTTGAGATCGTCCGCGGTCCGGCGATCGAGGACGAGACCCTGGCCACGGCGTTCGCTATTGCGAAGACGCTGAAGAAGAACGCGGTACTGGTCAAGGACGCGACAGGCTTCGTTGTAAACCGGCTGCTGCTCAAGGTGATGGCGGAGATCTTCGCCGCTGTCGATGAGGGCACGCCGGTCGAGATCGCCGATGCTGCGCTGCGGCCCCTCGGGATGCCCATGTCGCCGTACGTGCTGCTTCAGCTTGTCGGTCCCGCAGTCGCCTTGCACGTGGTCGAGAACCTGCATGCGGCGTTCGGGGATCGGTACCCCGTCTCGCCCAACCTCAGGGCGCTGGTGGCTTCGGGGAGGCCGGGCATCTACGACTGGACGCCCGACGGCGAGCCTTACGTCAGTGACGAGACGGCGAAACTGTTCAAGGTAGGCAACCAGCCGAGTACTGCCGAACAGGTACGGGAGCGGGCGTTGAACGCAGTGGCCGAGGAGATCGGTCTCATGCTGGCCGACGGAGTGGTCGCAGCACCGATGGATATCGATCTGTGCTTGATCCTTGGTGCCGGCTGGCCGTTCCACCTCGGCGGCATTACGCCATATCTCGACAAGGAGGGCGTTTCGGAGCGTGTGCTGGGCCGCCGCCTTTTGCCCCCGGGAGTGGCGTCCGTTCCTACGAACGCAGACTTGTCAGAACCCCGTTGAGTCGGCGCGAGAGGGCTGCTCCAGGGCTTCGTCACGCCGCACGATCGCCTCAACCGCGTACCGGGCGATGTTCTGTGGCGTCAACCCGATCTCGGCGAGTAGTTCGCCACGGCCACCATGTGGCAGGAACTCTTGCGGAATTCCGAACTCCCGTACTGCGGTGTCCACCCCGGCGGAGCGCAGCTGCTGTGCCAGCCGCGATCCGTAACCGCCGACAACGCCGTTGTCCTCGATCGTGATGACCAGATCATGATCGCGGGCGAGTGCGACGAGTGCCGGATTGATTGGCAGCGCCCAGACCGGGTCAACGACCGTCACCCCAATCCCCTGGTCAGATAGCCGCTCCCCAACCGCCACAGCTGTCCCGGCGAGCTGGCCCAGAGCGACGACGAGCACCCGCGGCTGCTCGGTCCGGAGCAGGATGTCCATGCCGTCGAGCTGGTCGGTAGCTGGCAGATCCGGGGGTACCAGGTCCTTGGGGAAGCGGAGCACGCTTGGGGCGTAGTCAATCGCCAGAGATCGGGCCAGCGCCTCGCGGAAGCGCAGGCCGTCGCGCGGCGCCGCCAGTTGAAGGCCAGGCACCACCTGCAAGATCGACATGTCCCACATACCGTGATGACTGGCTCCATCCGGCCCGGTAATGCCAGCCCTATCGAGCACAAAGGTCACGCCGCACCGGTGCAAGGCCACATCCATAAGGACCTGATCGAAAGCGCGATTGAGGAAGGTGGAATACACCGCGACCACCGGGTGCAAGCCGCCCATCGCAAGGCCAGCCGCCGAAGTCACAGCGTGCTGTTCGGCGATGCCGACGTCGAAGCAGCGATCAGGAAACGCCTGGGCAAACCGATGCAGCCCCGTCGGATACACCATCGCCGCCGTAATGGCCACGATTCGTTCGTCCTTGCTGCCCAGCCGGAGGAGTTCCTCGGAGAACAGCTCAGTCCAGGTCTGCCCTGAAGTACCTCCGATGGCCTCGCCGGTGATGGCGTTGATCTTGCCGACGGCGTGGAAGTGGTCCTCCTCATGCTCCTCGGCGGCCTTGAAACCATTGCCCTTGCGCGTGATGCAGTGCACCAGGACTGGACCGCGGAAGCGTCTAGCTTGCCGTAGCGCACGCTCCACCTCGGCAATGTCGTGACCATCGATAGGCCCGATGTACTTCAGGCCCAGGTCGGAGAACAGGCCCTGGGGGGCCAGAACGTCCTTCAGCCCGATCTTGATGCCGTGCAAGATGTCGTAGGCGGCGTTGCCAACCAGCGGCGCTCGGCTGACGTTGCGCTTCACCAGTTCCAGAATTTGCTCATAACGCGGGTTGGTACGCAAACCGGTCAAGTGTCGTGCCATACCTCCGACCGTCGGGGTGTAGGACCGGCCGTTGTCGTTCACCACGATCACCAGCGGCAGGTCGTCGGACGCAGCGATGTTGTTCAAGGCCTCCCAAGCCATCCCGCCGGTGAGTGAACCGTCCCCGACGAACGCGACGACAGTGCCCGGCCTACGCTGCAGCCGAATGGCCTTGGCCAATCCGTCGGCGTAAGAGAGTGCGGTTGAGGCGTGTGAATTTGCTACCCAGTCGTGTTCGGACTCCTCCTGACTGGGGTAGCCGGACAGCCCGTGGCGCTGCCGCAGAGCGCGGAACTGATCTTGGCGGCCCGTCAAGATCTTGTGCACATAGCTCTGGTGCCCAGTGTCGAAGATGATCGGATCCCGGGGAGAGTCGAAGATCCGATGCACCCCGAGTGTCAGCTCGATGACTCCGAGGTTGGGTCCAAGGTGGCCCCCGGTCTGGCACACCTGTTCGATCAGGAAGGAGCGGATCTCCAGGCTCAGCTCCTGCAGCTGATCTAACGTTAGGTCCCGGAGGTCCTGTGGGCTATGGATCGAGCTCAACAGTCCGTTCGGGGCGGCTGACATGGGCCTGAGTTTACGTGTTCAACGGCTCCCATAATCGAAGTGTGGCGCAAGCCACGTGACCCGCTCAGCCAACTCACAGCTTGCGAACGAAAACGCGACCGCGCAAAGCCTCCTCCACCAACGCGACAGCCCGGCGAGTGCGGGCTAGCCGAGCGCCTTGCTCGAGCCAAGCCTGGGTTGCAGCCTCCACGACATCTGCCTCGACGCATTCACCCAGGCTGGTGCGGACCGCGGCCAATCCCTGTTGTGACGCTTCGTGCTGGCCGTTGACAAAGTGGATGGCGAACTGCGCCAGCACGATGGGATGGTTGCGCAGCACCCGATAGGCGCGGAAGTCGGGCGGGCAGCAATCCAGCAGGTAGGCGATGGCGGTAGCTTCCCAACCCTGTGCGCCCGGCGGGCGCACTTGGCTGGGCCAACCCGGCGGCACGTACACCGAAGTGCTCATGGTCATATGATATTCGAACTCACGTTCGATCACTACCTGTTGGATTTAGGCAAGCGTGGTTTGTTCTATGTTCCCGATCGGAAACACAATCGGGCTCAGCAGGTGCAGTCTGCGACCCGGCCCGGGTTGGTTGTCCATCTTGGATACCAAAATGGTGCGTATCTCGCGGATGAGTTCAGCGAGTTCATCCTTGCTGAGCCACAGCGGGATCTGCCGGTATCCGACCTTGTCCCCAGTTGGGTCGGCGTGATTCTGGTCGAGGTATGTGTTGAATTCGGCGACCAGGGCAGCCACAGCAGCAGCGAATCCGTGGCGGTGCTCCTCCAGGGTCATCGACGCCGCTGCGTCCGGGTCGATGATGGCACGCGGTCGGCATAGCCGGTAGCGGCGCTCGACGGCGCCGTGCACTCGCTGTTCACTGACGACTTCGAGCACGCCGGCCTCAGCCAGCAGGCTCACGTGGCGATACACCGTGGCCTTCGAGATATCAGGCAACCGGGCGAGCAGGTCGGAGGTGGTGCGCGTCACGCCACCTGACATGGCGTGCACGATGCGCACCCGCACCGGATGTAGTAGCAAATCAAGCGTGTCCACCGTGCTACAATCTCACGTTCGATATTAGTCTCAAACTTGAGAAGGCTTGGCACATGGATTCAGTGATGCAGCGTCGATCGTTCGAAACCCGATCCGACACCAGCCCCGCGGCCTTGCCGCCGGTGGGGCGCTACTACGAGGTGGAGGGCCGGCGGTTGCTGATGCACCAATCGGGTAGCGGCGGCCCGCCGGTGGTCTTCCTGGCTGGGGGTGGCGCAGTCGGCCTCGACTATCTCAACGTTCAGCAGCATGCCGCTGAACTCACCACGAGCGTCATCTATGACCGGGCTGGAACTGGGTGGAGCGACTCGATCGATCTGCCACGCGCATTAGGTGAGGTGACCGGCGAACTCCGAGCGCTGCTGCGTGTGGCCGAGGTGCCTCCTCCCTACGTGATGGTCGGTCATTCCCTCGGCGGCCTCTACGCACGTCACTATGCGCAGCGGTTCTCTAGCGAGGTAGCCGGCCTGGTTTTGCTCGACCCTGCGCACGAGGAATACAACGCATACATGCCTAAGGAATTGGTCGACCAGTGGGCTGCCTGGGACACGAGCGAGGCGTTGCCTGAGGAGTTGCCCACCGAACTCATCCAGTTTTACCGCGCCTTGTTCGAGCAGGAGATGACGGACTGGCCTGAGGAGATCCGCCAGATCCTCGTTGAACGTCACGTCAGCCTGGACTGGTTGCGGGCTGGTCTCCAGGAGGCGATGAACGTCGAGCAGCTTTACGACGAGATCCGGAACGCGGGACAGATGCCCGATCTGCAGCTGATCATCCTTACCTCCATGGGCATCGACTCCTTCAAAGCAGCGGTGTCCCAGGGCACACCCGAGTCGCTGCTGCGAGAGGAGCTCGAGGGTAAGCGAAAGCTCTACACGACATGGGCTCACTCCTTGCATGGCGAGAATCGACTCATCGAAGACGTCGGACACGTGACGCTCCACTTCCGCCGCCCGGACGCCGTGATGCAAGCAATCCGCGATCTGTTCGACAGACTCAACCAGTAATCGGGGGCACGGGAGGTCTCAGCACTACTCATCGCGCGGGCAAGTACTGTCGATCCATGATCGCGCGGATTTGGAGAGGCGTGGTGCGCCGCGACGACGCAGTCACATACGCGGATTACATCAGCAGCACCGGCATGGCTGAGTACAGATCTACGCCCGGCAACCAGGGTGCTTGGATGCTGCGTCGCGACGACGGCGATCGCTCCGAGATCATCACGTTTTCACTGTGGGACTCTCGGGAAAGCATCCAGGCATTTGCCGGTGACGACATCGAACGGGCTGTCTACTATCCCGAAGACGACCGCTTCCTTATCGAGCGTGATCTGTCGGTGCGCCATTACGAGGTCGTGGGTTAACGCGACTCGCAACATGTGCGGGGACGAGTCCGTCGCCCGCACTCACTGGATCAGGTTCGGGTCGATCGAAGGCATTACGGACAGGAAGCACGCCGGCCCAGCGGCCGCCCACCATGATGTCGTCAGCATCATCCTTGGGTGGCCCGGTCCGAATCTTGACACTGGCCTCAGCCAAGCCAACGGCTAGCACTGCAGTTGCGGCCAGCTCCCGCCGGTCTGGTTGTCGGGCATAGGTCCATGATCCTGGAGCCAGCTGTTCCACGATCGCCCTGAGCGCGGACCACTTCTCCTCTGGATCGGTGACGCGACGGGCGACGCCATGCACCACGGCACTTCGGTAGTTCATCGAGTGGTGGAACACCGAGCGGGCGTAGACGATCCCATCCAGGTGGGTGATTGCCAGGCAAACCGGTTCACCGTCCACGCTCGACAGATAGCCCGCTCCGGTGGACGCGTGCAGGTAGATCATGTCGCCGATGCGCGCATATCCAGTTGGCAGCACCACCGGGGCACCGTCACGTACGAGTCCGAGATGGCAGATCAGGCCGGCGTCCAGCACTGCATATAGGTCAGCCCGGTCGTTGCTGGCCCGATCACGAAGGCGCGTCAAAGTGCTGCGTGGAGTGCTGGACAGGCTCACAGATCCAGCATGCAGCAGCAGGTCGGGACAGCGAACTCAATTACCGCACGCGGCCAGCGACCATAATCAGTGGGTGCCTGGAAGGCATTAGTCTCATCCCGGTGAGCGATGTGATCTGCCAGATTGTGAGCGGCGAGCTGGATGCTGCGGTGGTGGCCCGCGATGAGGAGGTGATCGCCTTCCTTGATCACCGGCCAGTGTTCAAGGGTCACGTGCTCGTCGCTCCAACTCGCCATGTGGAGAACCTGCTCACCCTTCCGCGCAATCTCATGGTTCCGCTGCTGACCATGACACAGCGCGTCGCGGCTGCGATTGGTGCAGCGCTGGGCGCCCAAGGCACCTTCGTAGCGATCAACAATGTAGTGAGTCAGTCGATACCTCACCTGCACGTACACGTTGTGCCGAGAACCAAGGGTGACGGTCTGCGCGGCTTTTTCTGGCCGCGGACGCACTACGCGGCCGGCGAGATCGAGACCTACGCCAAACTGATTTCAGAAGCCCTGACCGATACCACGCCGCATCCCGCGCACGTCAGGGAGCTCGAAGTGCCCGACCCCGGTAGAGATAGCTGAAGGGCCGCGGCCCGTCGCCATAACCCGTCTCCAGCTCACGGATCATCAACCCGGCGCGAGTGATCAGGTCATCGATCGGCCGGTCCAGATGGCAGCCACCGGCGATCCGGCTGTGCACCGGATGCAGCCGGCGCTGCCAACGGCGGACTGATTCCGTCGGTGCCCGCCCGTGCTCGAGGAAATGCAGTTCACCATCTGGCTTGAGCACTCGATGAAGCTCCAACAGCGCTGTGTCCACTGCGGGAATGGTGCAGAGGGTGTAGGTGGACAGCACGCGATCCACCGATCCGTCCGGCAGATCGAGTTGGGCACCGTCGATCCCCACATGCTCCAGGCGAAAGGAGACAGCTGCCTTCCGGGGTTCCGCCAGCCGCATAGCCGACTTCGAGGGCTCGACGACCAAGATCTCGGTCACCTCAGCCGGATAGTGGCGGAGGTTGAGGCCAGTTCCGAATCCGATCTCCAGTACGCGACCGTGCAGACCCTGACAAACCTCGGCACGTCGGGCGTTCACCGTTGGCGTGTCCAGCACCCGATCCATCAGTCGTGGGAATACGTGATCGTTCCAGACGCTCACGCGTCAAAGGCTAATCGTCGCGACGATAGGGATCAGACGCCGAAGGCGGTCTCGAGCAGCACGGTTAGTGCACGAAACTCGGGTTGCCGCTGCGGAAACCCGCAGTCCGGACCAGAGACCGTGGGCTCGCTCTCGACATGCAACTGGTAATAAGCAGTCGAAGTGCACGGCACAACAGGCTCGTCCATGACGCGCGCCTGGAGCAGCCGGACCGTGTCGCGCTGCTGGATCGACAATTCGTGCACCTCGGATGCGCGGCCGGCGATCGTGATCATTGCCCGTCCGGCGGCATCAGTTCTGATCGTATAGGCCGGTTGATCTTGGACCTGTAGACGCTCTAGCCGCATGGGCAGCAGCCGTGGCTCAGTTGTGTCGACCGGTCCGTCGAAATTTCCCTGCATCGCCGATGCGACGATGCTGAGGATCTCGTCGAAGGCCGGAGTCGGCTCGGATTTCTCACCGCATGGCTGAGTACGGGTGATCGAAAGACTGCCCATCGTCACCTCGGTCGTGATCTGGTCCGCGCAGACCGGCACCGGCGCCTGCGATTTCCGCCGCGCCTCTCGAGTGACCTCCTCGCGGAATTGCTCGGAAGTTAACAGTTCCTGGAGCCGGCTCAGTGACTGATCGCTCAGCTGGCCGGCGGCTGGCGCGCGAGAAATCAGCAAAGCGACGCCGTCCGCCGCTCTCACGTAGAGGATGTTCTGGCGACCATCGATGCCGCCGAACTCACCAACAGAGAAGTCGCTGAACGGTTCGGACGGCATGGCCAATGGACCAATGAGCGAACAAGCCGCAACGGTCAATGTGGTCGCTGCGACGAGCACCGCGGCTTGTCGGCGGAGCTTCCCAGCGATCACCACAACACCATGACGAATTGGCCAGTCGTTGAGGTTCCTGAGCAAACCTGGCGGGCTGACTGCCCCTGGAGCCTACTTCCTGATCAACGACCGCAGCACATACTGCATGATGCCGCCATTGCGGTAATAGTCGGCTTCACCTGGGGTATCGATCCGGACTACGGCGTCAAAGCTGATATTCCCGGCGTTGACCTCGACGGTCGTCGGGGTACGGCCGGCGTTGAGCTCGGTGACACCGATGATGTCGAAGGTTTCTTCTCCGGTGAATCCGAGTGAGCTGGCGCTTTCACCCTCGGGGAATTGCAACGGCAGCACGCCCATCCCGATGAGGTTCGATCGGTGGATCCGCTCGTACGACTCGGCGATCACGGCCTTCACCCCGAGCAGCGCCGTGCCCTTCGCGGCCCAGTCCCGCGAGGAGCCCGAACCGTACTCCTTGCCAGCCAGCACCACGAGTGGAGTGCCCGCAGCCAAGTAGTGCTGAGACGCCTCATAAACCGTCGTCACGGGTGCGTCCGGCGCCGTGAAGTCCTTGGTGAATCCGCCCTCGGTCCCCGGTGCAAGCTGGTTGCGAAGCCGAATGTTGGCGAAGGTGCCGCGGATCATGACCTCGTGATTGCCCCGCCGCGACCCGTAGGAGTTGAAATCCTTCCGCTCGACACCGTGCTCGGACAGGTATTGCCCTGCGGGCGAGTCCGGCTTGATGGAGCCAGCCGGTGATATGTGGTCGGTGGTGATGGAGTCGCCCAGTTTCAGCAACACCCGTGCGCCCTCGATGTCGGTGACCGCCGTGGGCTCCCCGGGCATGCCGTCGAAGTAGGGCGGCTTGCGGACATAGGTCGAGGCGGGGTCCCAGGCGAATGTCTCGCCCTCAGGCGTCGGCAGAGACTGCCACTCCTCATCCCCAGCAAAGACATCCGCATAGGACTCGGTGAACATTTCGGCACCGATTGCCGACGCAATGATCTCGTCGATCTCCGCCTCGTTCGGCCAGATGTCGGCAAGGTGCACCTCGTTACCCCGCTCGTCGGTGCCGAGCGAGTCGTTCATCAGGTCGATGTCCATGGTGCCGGCGAGCGCGTACGCCACGACCAGTGGCGGTGAGGCCAGATAATTCATCTTGACGTCGGGATTGATCCTGCCCTCGAAGTTCCGGTTGCCCGAGAGTACGGAGACCACCGCAAGATCATTTTCATGTACTGCCGCGCTGACTTCCGGAATGAGTGGCCCCGAGTTGCCGATGCAGGTGGTGCAGCCATAGCCGACCAAGTTGAAACCAAGCTTGTCCAGGTATGGCGTCAAGCCGGAGCGGTCGTAGTAGTCGCTGACGACCTTCGATCCGGGAGCCAGGGTCGTTTTCACCCACGGCTTGCGATTCAGCCCGCGCTCGACTGCCTTCTTGGCGACCAGTGCAGCTCCGATCATGACGCTTGGGTTCGACGTGTTGGTGCAGGAGGTGATTGCTGCAATGACCACCGCGCCGTGGTCGAGGTCGAAGGACGTGCCGTCGCTCAGCGTTATGGGCACCTGCTTGCTTGGGCGCGCGATGTCGGCCGGCTCCTCGCCGTACTCATGCGGCGCCAACGATTCGCCGCTTGCGTGACTCGGCACGTCGGAAGCTGGGAACGACTCGTCCACCGACTCGTCCCAGCCGGTCAGCTCCTCGGTAGCCACAAAGTCGCGCAGCGCCTCGCGGAATCCCTGCTTGGCATGGGCGACCTGGATTCGGTCCTGCGGACGCCTCGGCCCGGCGATGCTGGGGACGACTGTGCCAAGGTCAAGCTCCAGGAATTCGGAGTACCTGGGTTCACGGTCGTCGGAGTGCCACAGGCCCTGCGTCTTGGCGTAGGTCTCGACGAGGGCGATCTGCTGATCACTGCGACCGGTGAGCCTCAAGTATTCGGTGGTCTTGCCGTCGATCGGAAAGACAGCGATCGTCGAGCCGTACTCAGGACTCATGTTGCCGATCGTGGCCCGATTTGCCACGGGCACCTGGGAGACGCCGGGCCCGTAAAACTCGACAAACTTCCCGACGACCTTGTGCTGCCGCAGTATCTCGGTGATGGTCAGAACAAGGTCGGTTGCGGTCGTGCCCTCGCGCAACTGGCCGGAGAGTTTGAAGCCCACGACCCGAGGGATGAGCATCGAGACCGGCTGGCCGAGCATCGCCGCCTCGGCCTCTATGCCACCGACACCCCAACCGACAACGCCCAGGCCGTTGACCATGGTGGTGTGTGAATCGGTGCCGACACAGGTGTCGGGATAGGCGTACAACTCGGCCTCTCCCGGGCCTGTCGAGGACTCGGCCTCGCGAGAGAAGATCACTCGAGCCAAGTGCTCGATGTTCACCTGGTGCACAATCCCCGTACCCGGCGGAACCACCTTGAAATCGTCGAAGGCGGTCTGGCCCCAGCGAAGGAACTGATAGCGCTCGCGGTTGCGCTCGTATTCGATCTCCACGTTCCGGGTGAACGCGTCAGCGGTACCGAACACGTCGGCAATGACTGAGTGATCGATCACCAACTCGGCCGGCGCCAGCGGGTTGATCTTGGCGGGGTCGCCTCCCATTTCCGCCATTGCCTCGCGCATCGTTGCCAGATCGACCACGCACGGCACACCAGTGAAGTCCTGCATGATCACTCGAGCCGGTGTGAACTGGATCTCGTTGCTGGGCTCCGCATTTGGATCCCAGCTGGCCAACCCACGGATGTCATCGGCGGTGATGTTGGCGCCGTCCTCGGTACGGAGCAGGTTCTCCAGCAAGATCTTCAGGCTGTACGGCAGGGACTCCGACCCGGTGACGGCATCGAGTCGGAAGATCTGGTACGCCTCATCACCGACTTGGAGGGTTGCCTTGGCATTGAAGCTGTTCACAGTCATAAGCCCTCCCTAGTCCTTCGCCGAATTATCTTGACGTCAAGATAACACGGCGGCCTGGACCCAAGATCGGCGTGGCCGATTCATTTCCCGCTCAACGGCCCTGGTGCAGGCGGTGACACCATTGTGCAAGTGAAGCAGCCCGTAGGGAGGCAGGATTGACGTCCCTGGACGAGAGATGAGCGGTAACGCAAGCTTCCGGCCGGTCAACACCACCGTGCTCTCGGTGTGTGCGGTTGATGCACCGGTAGTCATGACGTCGGCAGCCTTCGACGAACGGCTGGCAGACACCTACCGGCGTGTGGGTACGCGACCTGGCATGCTGGAGAAGCTGGCGGGGGTGATCGAGCGCCGTTGGTGGCCGGCTGACGTCAGCTTCGCTGAGGCGGCGGCGTTGGCGGGCTCCAAAGCGCTGGCTGAGGCGGGCATCACTCCCCCGCAGGTCGGCGTATTGATCAACACGGCGGTCTCGAGGGAGTATCTCGAGCCGTCCACTGCTGTCGCGATTCATCATCAGATGGGCTTACCTACCAACTGCCTCAACTTCGACCTGGCGAATGCCTGCCTCGGTTTTGTGAACGGCATCCAGCTGGCTGGGACGATGATCGACTCCGGCCAGGCAGACTACGCGGTGATCGTCGATGCGGAAGGCTCCCGCTACACCCAGGAGGTGACGCTAGAACGGCTCGCCGCAGAGGAGACAACTGCCGCCGACCTGCGGTCCCAATTCGCCACTCTTACCCTCGGCTCCGGATCGGCAGCCATGGTGCTCGGACGAGCCGACCGTCATCCGGAAGGCCACCGGGTTGTCGGGGGGGTGAGCCGCGCAGGCACCGAGCACCACGATCTTTGTGTGGGTGATCTCACTCGGATGCGCACCGACACCAAGCGGCTATTCGACGCCGGCCTTGCGCTTGCCTTGGCGACCTGGGCGGACGCGAAGGAAGAGTTCGGGTGGGATGGAATCGACTGGTTCGTCGCTCACCAGACCTCGGTCGTGCATATCCGTGCTATGGCCAAGGCGCTTGGCGTTAACCCAGCGCGCTTCCCGCTCAGCCTGCCGACATACGGCAACATGGGTCCGGCCGCGGTGCCCTTTACGCTGGCTCAGCACATGGACCAGCTATGCACCGAAGATCGGATCCTGTTGCTAGGCATCGGGTCCGGCCTGAATACTTCCTTCGCCGAAATCGTCTGGTGATCAACCGTCTGCTCACCCCATCCGGCATCCCAGAACTCAGCGGAATGCCGGGAGTCGACTCGGCCTGGTCCAGGTTGGTTCCAGCCATCGACGCCGAAGGAGTGTCGCGCACCTGGCACGTGCTCGACAACGGCGCCGCGCCGGACGTGGGAACGCTGCTGTGTGTACACGGCAATCCCACCTGGTCATATCTGTGGCGCCGGTTTCTGTCTGGCGCGGACCCGGGTTGGCGGGTCGTGGCGGTTGACCAGCTCGGAATGGGTTACTCCGAGCGGCTCAACGCGCCTCGCACTCTTGCCGCCCGGATCGATGACCTCGACGCCATCACGTCGGAACTGGAAATCACCGGGAAAGTGGTGCTGGCAGCGCATGACTGGGGCGGACCCATCTCGCTCGGCTGGGCGGAGCGCCACCTTGATCAGATCACCGGGTTGATCTTGACCAATACCGGTGTCTCGGTGCCGCCCAAGACTGACACGCCGGCGCTGATCCGGCTGGCGCGCAGCCGCATGCTGCGGAAGCTGGTCTGCGTACGCACGACAACCTTTGTTCGCGCCGCTGCCACGATGTCTTGGCCGCAAATCCCGGCCGAGGTTCGCAGCGCGCTGCTGGCCCCGTACTCCTCCTCCCATCGCCGGCAAGCCATCGCTGAATTCGTGGCCGACATCCCCCTGGAGTCGAGCCATCCCAGCCGTGCCGCGCTCGATCGCGTTGCGCTTGGGCTCACCGACCTCGCGACTGTTCCGACACTGCTGCTGTGGGGCACACGCGACCCCGTCTTCACGCAGCGGTTCCTCCGGGACCTGGAGCGCCGGTTGCCGCGTGCGGATGTCCACCGGTACTCCCGAGCGTCGCATCTGGTGATGGAAGATGCGCCTCGTTTGGCCGAGGATGCGTGGTCGTGGGTGAGATCGACCGCCTCCCCGGGTGTGCCTGAGCCGGCGCCCGACCGGTCGACATCCGAGCCGCCTCATGAACTGGTTGTTGGGATGGCAGCCGGCGATGACTCCTGTCCAGCCATTGCTGAGCTGGGCGGCGGCAGCACCCGTGTGATCTCGTTCGCCGAGCTGGGCGATCTGGTCGGTGCACTGGCTGACGGACTGCGTCGAGTCGGCGTGCGGCCCGGACACCGCGTCGCGCTACTGGTGCCGCCGGGTCTCGACCTGACTGCGGCGGTCTACGCCTGCTGGCAGGCGGGCGCAGTGATCGTCGTCGCAGACGCGGGCCTCGGCTGGCAGCGCATGGCCGACGCACTTCGCAGCGCTGCTCCGGATTACTTGATCGGCATTCCGGCGGCGGTCGCGGCCGCTGCCGCGTTCCGGCTGCCCGGAATGCGACTGGTGGTCGGTCAGCTCCCCAAGCCGATCCGCCGGCTGCTGGGAGTCGGGCACTCGATAGACGAACTCGGGACGAGCGCGAATCACCGTATCCCGCTTTTGGGCACCCAACCAGTTCCCATCGACCCTGATGGTGCGCAGTCCCCTGAGGCTGCGGTGCTGTTTACGTCCGGCGCCACTGGCCCGCCCAAAGGGGTGGTCTACCGACACCACCAGTTGCGGGCTCAACTCGACCAGGTGCGTACTGTGTGCAAACTCACCCCACGCGATCGACTGGTGGCTGCCTTCGCGCCCTTCGCGCTCTACGGCCCGGCCCTTGGCATCGCGGCCGTCGTGCCGCAGATGGATGTCACACGGCCAGGGACCCTTACTGCGGCGAGGTTGGCCGATGCGGCGGCGACTATCGAAGCCACACTGGTCTTCGCTTCGCCGGCAGCCTTACGAAACGTCGTGGCTACCGCAGGCCAGCTGACGCCCCAGCAATCGTCCGCGCTGGCGCGCATCCGGCTGGTGCTCTCAGCCGGCGCACCGGTCTCGGTAACGCTACTGCGCCGCGTTCATCAAGTGCTGCCACGTGCGGAGCTGCATACGCCGTACGGGATGACTGAGGCACTGCCGCTTACCGATATCTCGCTGCCCGAGCTAGAGGAGGCTGGTTCGGCCAACGGCGTGTGCGTCGGGCGGCCGCTGCCAGGTGTACAGATCCAGATCAGCCGGTTCGACCGGCTCGGCCGGGCCCCCGGATCGCCTGAGCCCATAGTCGACATCTCCGGTGAGATCTGCGTATCCGCGGCTCACGTCAAGGACCGTTACGACCGGCTCTGGGCGACTGAGAAGGAAAGTTCCCGGAATCCGGGCTGGCATCGTACGGGCGATGTCGGGCACCTCGACTCCGCTGGGCGGCTGTGGGTCGAGGGCCGTCTGGTACACGTCATCACGACCGCCGACGGCCCTCTCACGCCAGTCGGCGCCGAGCAGCGGATCGAGGCCGGATCTCCGGTAACCGGCGCCGCGGTGGTCGGCGTTGGCCCTCGCGGCACCCAGCAGGTGGTGGCAGTGGTTGTCCCAGACTCCCCCGCCGCGGTCGGGTTGGCGGCGCAGGAGCTTGCCGCCGCCGTACGGGCAGCGGCCGGAGTGCACGTGGCGGCTGTGCTGGTCATCGAAGCGTTGCCGGTCGATATCCGGCACGCAGCCAAGATCGACCGACAGCGACTCGCCCGCTGGGCGGAGCGGCTGCTGGCCGGTGCGCGTGCCGGTCGGCCGTAGGGAGGGAGTGGCGGCGTGCGGGTACTGGTCACCGGGGCGACCGGGATGCTAGGGCGAGGGGTGGCGCGAGCGCTCGCCGACAGGGGCGACCAGGTCACCGTGCTGCAACGGCATTCTGCTGGACTCGGTCTGCCCGAAGTGCTGACCGATATCAACGACGCCCACTCGTTGCGAGCTGCGGTGTGCCACCAGGACGCGGTCATTCACCTGGCCGCCAAGGTCAACGTGATAGGTCCGGAGGCCGAGTACGAGCGGGTCAACGTCCAAGGCACCCGCGCGGTCGTGAATGCTTGTGTGACGGCCGGAGTACGCCGCCTGGTGCATGTCTCATCGCCCTCTGTGGCTCATTTCGGCAGCTCGGTGATCGGCCGCGGCGCAGATCCCGCCGACCCGGTTGCTGCGCGTGGGTCGTACGCCAAGAGCAAGGCCGCCGCCGAGCTGATTGCGCTGGGCGCCGATCGCGACCAGCTCGCCGTGGTCGCGATACGCCCGCATTCGGTGTGGGGTCCGGGTGATACCCAGCTGGTGGCTCGCGTTGTGGACCGCGCTCGCCGCGGACGGCTGCCCCTTATCGGGTCGGGCGCGGCCTTGATCGACAGCACGTATGTGGTGAACGCCGTGGAGGCCCTGCTGGCCGCGCTGGACCGCTGCGTCGACGCACGTGGTCAGGCTCTGGTCGTAACCAACGGCGAGCCGCGCCCGGTTGCGGAGTTGCTGGCCGGCGTGTGCCGCGCGGCAGGAGCACCAGAGCCAAAGCGGCACGTACCGGTGCGATTGGCACGTGCTGGCGGAACTTTGGTGGAGTCACTGTGGACCTTGACCGAGGGTCTGCGTCCTGCACGCAGCGGCGAAGATCCGCCGCTGACCCGATTCCTGGTCGAACAGCTCTCAACCGCGCATTGGTTCGACCAGCGGGTTACTCGCCAGGTCCTCCAATGGCAGCCACGGGTCACTCTGGATGAGGGGTTCGCCGAACTGCAGCGCTGGTACTCGGGTCTGCCGAGAACGCGATCCTAACGTCCGGGCAGGGCCTTCTGCGGAAGATGCATGTCACTCTGAACCGCTGCGCAGGTAGCGACGAGCAGCGTTCTCCTGAGCAGTCTCCCGCTCAAACCTTTGTTCGGCCTTGCTCGATGAGGCGAGGTGGAACGGCACCGATGTCACCATGACGCCCGGCGTGAACAGTAGCCGGCCCTTGAGTCGCAGGGCGCTCTGGTTGTGCAGGATCTGCTCCCACCAATGCCCGACTACGTACTCGGGGATGTAGACCGTCACCGCGTCACGCGGGCTTTCGCGCCGCAGGTTCTTCACGTAGTCAATGATCGGATTCGTCACCTCCCGGTAGGGCGAGGCGAGCACCTTGAGCGGAACTCCGGTGTCGGCCTCCTCCCAAAGCATCACGAGGCGTTCGGTTTCCTCCGGATCGACTGAGACCGTGAGAGCCTCGAGGCTGCTGGGCCGGGCGGCCTTGGCGAAGGCGAGTGCCCGGAGCGTTGGTTTGTGCAGCTTGCTTACCAACACCACCGCCCGTACCCGGCTCGGCAGCGTCCGATCTTCCCCCTCAACCAGCGCAGTCTCCCGAGCGACCGTGTCGTAGTGCCGCCTGATCATCCTCATGATCGCGAAGAGGACGGCCATCGCGATGATCGCAATGTAGGCGCCCTTCGTGAATTTTGAGAGCAGCACGATCACCAGCACAGTGCCCGTCATCGTTAGCCCGATGGCGTTGATCACTCGGGAGCGGATCATCCGTCCCCGAACCGCCGGGTCCGTCTCGACTCTCAGGTGACGCGTCCAGTGCCGCAGCATGCCGAGCTGGCTGACGGTGAACGACACGAAGACTCCGACGACGTAGAGCTGGATCAACGCCGTCACATCAGCATCGAAGGCGATGATCAGCACGATGGCGAAGAAGGCCAGCACGATGATCCCGTTGCTGTACGCCAGACGGTCGCCGCGGGTGTGCAACTGGCGCGGTAGGTAGCCGTCCCGGGCGAGGATCGAGCCCAGCACCGGGAACCCGTTGAATGCGGTGTTCGCAGCCAGGAACAAGATCAGCATCGTAGCGGCCACGGTGAAGTAGAAAAGAGGCTTGAAGTCGGCGAAGACTGCCGCGGACAACTGACCGATAGCCGTTTCCTCGATCACCTCGACCCGCTGGCCGTTGAGCGTGTAGTGCGAGTGCCCTGCGTCGATCAGTCTGAGCCCGGTCAGGTTGGCCAGCGCGACGACCCCGATCAACATCGACACCGAAATGGTGCCGAGCAACAGCAGTGTGGTTGCGGCGTTCTTGCTCTTCGGCTTACGGAACGCGGGCACGCCGTTAGAGATGGCTTCCACACCAGTTAGCGCTGCGCATCCAGATGAGAACGTGCGGGCCAGCAATGCGATCATCGCGAAGCCGGTGAAGGCTGCGTACTTTGGATCGGGCTCGATCCCGTACTGCGCGCTGTGGGCTTGGATGTGCTCGCCCAGCACCAGGATTTGGAACAGCCCGTAGATCACCATGCTCAAGATGGCGACCATGAAGCAGTAGGTGGGAATCGCGAAAAGGGTGCCGGACTCCCGCACACCGCGAAGGTTGAGCGCCATCAGCACCACGACGACGGCGGCGGCTACCCAGGCTTCGCGCCCGTCCAGTATTGGGAAGACCGACTTGGCGTTCTGCACCCCGGACGAGACGGAGACCGCGACCGTCAAGACGTAGTCCACCAGGAGCGCCGCGGCCACGGTCGTGCCAGCAGTGGATCCGAGGTTGACGGTAGCCACCTCGTAGTCACCGCCACCCGAAGGGTACGCGTGCACGTTCTGCCGGTAGGACGCCACGACAACGAGCATCACGACGGCGACCAGAATGGCGATCTTCCACGAGTAGGCATAAGCAGCTAGTCCGGCCAGCGACAACGTGAGGAAGATTTCGTCTGGCGCGTACGCAACCGAGGAGAGGGCGTCCGATGCGAAGACCGGCAGGGCGATGCGTTTGGGGAGAAGTGTCTCATGCAGCTGGGTGCTCCGAAGCTTCCGGCCCAACAGCAGACGCTTGCCGATGTCGGACACATTCACCACACCGCAAACCCTAGTAGAGAAGTTGCGATCATCGGGCGGCCAACTGTGCCAGTTGGTGACCGGCGTCACAGGGTCGTCGCAACAGGGTTCACTAGACTCAACGGCGTGCACATCGTGATCATGGGCTGCGGCCGCGTCGGGTCCAGCCTGGCAAGGAGCTTGGAGAAGCGTGGCCACACCGTCGCTGTGATCGATCTCGACTCCGAGGCCTTCCGCCGGCTCGGCCCCGACTTTGCGGGCAAGACCGTGCGGGGGGTCGGCTTTGATCGCGAAGTGCTGCTCGAGGCCGGCATCGAGGACGCCGACGGATTTGCTGCGGTGTCCAGTGGTGACAACTCCAACATCTTGTCGGCTCGAGTGGTACGCGAAACCTTTGGCGTGGACAATGTCGTGGCACGCATCTACGATCCGGGCCGCGCCGAGGTGTACGAGCGGCTCGGGATCCCGACCGTCGCGACCGTACGCTGGACCTCAGATCAAGTACTGCGGCGGCTCCTGCCGAGCGGTTCTGAACCTCATTGGCGGGACCCGTCGGGCTCGGTACGCCTCATGGAGGTGCATGTCGATCGTGCTTGGGTCGGTCGAACCATTGGGCAGATGGAGGAGGCCACGGACGCACGTATCCCGTTCCTGTTTCGCATGGGAGCCGGAATGGTGCCCAAACGAAACACGGTTTTTCAGGACGGCGACCTGGCGTATGCCGCGGTAGTCGACGCCAAGCTGGCCGCCGTCGAAACTGTACTCGGTTCTCCACCAAGAGGAGAGTGACGATGCGAGTGGCGATTGGCGGAGCCGGCAATGTGGGACGATCCATTGCGGGCGAGCTCGTGGAAAACGGGCACGACGTCCTGTTGATCGATAAGGATCCGCACGCGGTCAAGGCCGACACACTGCCGGAGGTGGAGTGGCTCTTAGCGGACGCCTGCGAGCTGTCGTCGCTTGAAGAAGCTGGTCTCGATACCTGTGATGTGGCGATCGCTGCCACTGGCGATGACAAGGTGAACCTTGTGATGTCGCTGCTAGCAAAGACCGAGTTCGGCGTGCCACGTACGGTCGCCCGAGTGAACCACCCGAAGAACGAGTGGCTGTTCAACGAGGATTGGGGGGTCGATGTCTCAGTCTCTACACCGCGGCTCATGTCAGCGCTGGTGGAGGAGGCGGTCACTGTCGGTGACCTGGTCAGACTGCTGACATTCCACGAAGGTGCGACGAACCTCGTCGAGATGACACTGCCCTCCAGTAGCCCCACGGTGGGTGCCCGCATCGGCGACCTGCGCTGGCCCGGCGACGTCGTTTTGGTGGCGATCATTCGCGACGGGCATGCCAGACCACCCGACAAGGACGGCTCGCTAGAGGCTGGGGACGAACTGCTGTTCGTGACGGCCCAGGACTTTGAGCACGAGTTGGCTGAGATGCTGGCCCCGCGCGACGGCTCGATCAGTGTCTCCAAGACCCCGACGCCACGCGTTCAGGCGGTCTGAGACCCAAGCTGCTTTCCACTGGGAGTGGAAACCCTACCCATCCTCACTCGCTATGACCGGCGCCGTGGCTGAAGCGGCATCGCGATTGGCTAGGGGAGAATCTTCCATAGGGGTCTTGCCTTTGGAGAGCATGAAGCCCATGACGGTCAAGGCGGCGATCAGCAGCGGCCAGCCGAGGGCGACCTTAGCCACCCCAAGCAAGACCACGTGCCCGGCCAGAAACAGCGGCATCTGGACGACAAAACGGGTGATATATGGCACCGCAAGCACAAGAGTCAACTTCGACGTCATCCTCACCAGCCCGCGGTCCTTTGCCCAGCTTGTCGGCTCGCCGACGGCAGCGCCGATGACGAAACCGACGAGCGGTCTGCGGATTGCGACCGTCAGTAGGGAAAGCACGGCCAGCGCACCGTTGTAAAGGATGCCGGGCAAAAAGACGTCCTGTGCTCGGCCGGTTCGAGTGGCAATGAGGACAGCGATAGCCGTTGGAATGACAGCCTGGAGGACGTACTTGATCGATTGCCGCTGCAGGAGGCGGATCGTCGCCAGCACCAGCGCTGTGCCTACCGCGGCGCCGATAGCCGGATAGAGCTGCCGGCTTATAACCCATGCAATGGTAAAGGCGACGAACGGTAGCGCGGACTCGACCATTCCGCGGGTGCCACCCAAAGACTTGCCAAGCTGGTAGCGGACGAACTCCTCAACGTAACGGAACTGTGGTTCCTCGTCCGCCTCCCTGACCGATTGTGTGTCGTGCGAACCCGTCTTCGGTTCTCCTGGCGACTCAGTCATGCGCCAGGCACCGCAGCGGTATGAATCTCACGAGGCCGCCGGTGTCTGCATCAGCTCATAGCGCGGGTT
Organism: Actinomycetota bacterium; assembly: GCA_046723505.1. GTDB lineage: Bacteria > Actinomycetota > Actinomycetes > Propionibacteriales > Propionibacteriaceae > Microlunatus. The sequence goes on along the minus strand of JBKOUS010000009.1, from coordinate 13,058 downwards.
GTATATCAACCGCCTTCCCTCATGGCAGCTGATCCGACCCCACACCTTGAGGGTCCGCCCGCAATCGATTCCTGGAATCTGGCGTCGACCAAGCCAAACCAGGGTGACGGCTCCAGACCCGTCACGAAGCTCGACCTCAAGGGCCGGGTGCCCCGCTCTGGGGTTGATCGTCACCGTCGAAACTGTGCCGGTGAGCTGGACCCGCTGACGGTCCTCACAATTTTGGATGGGTACTGAGCCTTCTTCGCGGACGTTGCGTTGCAAATCCTCGGACTCAAGTTCGGCATTCGACGATGTGATCCGGCGCAGTGCCCGCTGCAGCATGTTGTCTTTGGCCATCGGTTGTCACCTCCGCCCCTCAAGCATCCCACCGCCGTCAATGTTTCTGTGTCCGCTCGCGCCCGCACGTGCGGTACAGCTGCGGTCTTCCTCCCTCGAGGGCACCGCGGGTCCCATGAATTTTCCGCTCGCGCCCGGGCGTGCGCTAAACCGCGTCTGGGCCGTCTGACTCACGCACGACGTTGCTTGGCATGGTCAAAGGGAGCAGATCACCAGGTGCCATCGCCTCGTCGCCGCGCCGCACAATTACCTGACGGAAGGCGTCGAGCACGTCAGCGATCACCGGGGAATCGGCGTCATCTTCAATCGCGGCCTGACCGTAGACAATGCCGCGCAGCAACCAACGCGGACCCTCAGCCACCCACATCCGCGAGGGCTGATAACCCTCCTCGCCGTCGGGCGTCGTGACGGGGATCAGCCGCCGCAGCTCGACGCCAAACGGTCCGCCGTCGAGTGAAGCGGTGCCGCCGGCCTCAGTGGCACTCCGGGAGATCTCATCCCGCAACTCGCCCCAGAGCCCGCCACTCCGCGGAGCTGCGTACGCGCCAAGCTCAAGCGCGGATGAGAAGGTCTGGGGTTTCTGACTGGCACTGGCGGGCGGCTCGACAATGGTCTCGATCACCAGCATTGCGGAGACGATCTCACCGGTCTCCTCAGCAACCTGCAGGCGTAATTCTGACCCTGCCACCGCTGTCAGGATCAGGCTGCCGAGATCGATCTTGGGGCTTTCTTCCGTACTTTCTATGCTTTCGACTTCGGTGATGTCGTAGGGTCCTGAGCTCCGCCAGTCGAGCTCCTCGAGAGCCGCCAGGTCCTCGCCCTCAACATCCTCTGCGGCGGACTCGTCGTCTGTGACTTCAGCAGGCTCAGCTATGTCATCGACACCGACATCTTCGGTGGAATCCTCAACGGCGGACCCACTGCCCCGCTTCCGGCCTCTTTTGAAGATCATGCGCGTTCCCTTGGCACACTCATGCTCTCGTCCCCTCGCTTGGTTGCCCCCTGTCGGGTGGCCCCTGTTTGGGCGACATTGCCCAGTATTCCGCCTGTCGATCCATACCCGCCAACGCCGCGCGCCGAGCTCGGCAGTTCGGTGACCGGCACGAAGGCGGCCATGCTGACGGGTTGAATAACCAGCTGAGCGATTCGGTCACCCCGGCCGACGCTTACCGGGTGACTGCGGTCAGTGTTGATCAGGCAAACCTTGATCTCACCTCGGTAGCCGGCGTCCACAGTGCCGGGCGCATTCACAATGCTGATGCCGTGCCGGGCGGCGAGTCCGGATCTCGGGTGCACGAAGCCCGCGTACCCTGCTGGCAGCGAGATGGCAACCCCCGTCCCCACGAGCCGGCGTTCTCCCGGCTGGAGCTCGAAGCTCTCGGTACTGCGGAGATCTGCTCCCGCATCGTCGGCGTGAGCGTACGACGGCGGTTCCAAACCAGGATCGAGCTGGAGGAGCAGCACCTCAATAGCGGTCATAGCACGGCCTCGCTCACTCGGTCAGCGTAGACGAGGCGGCGTCCTGGAGTGCGGCTGCCAACCGTTGCGGGTTTCGACTTGAGACCAACCAATACGGCACCGGATCCGCTGGATCGTCGAGGGTGATCTCGACCGCCGTCTTGATGTAGGGCCGAAGCACCAGATGAGCTCGGGCATCGGCCTCGATGCTAGTCCGGCGACGTGTCTCCTCAGCACTTAGCACCCGACATGCAGCGATATAGGCATGCTCGATGGTCGCTCGGCCCACGTGTATTTCCTCCTCGTCGACGCTGATCACGATCGATGCTGAACCGAAGATCGCTGCGGCCACCAGAAACGTGGAGATCGCAGTCCCGACGCCCCAAGTCGGGCCCAGATAGGCCGCCACGGCGATCAAAACCGAGAGGGAGAACAGGCCCGCAAGTATCCACCACATGATCGGAACGGTGAGTCGCTCACGGAACGGCATGGAGGTAACTTACGCGCCCAGATGGCAACCTCAGCGCCGCGCCGTCGACATCATGAAGCGGGCACTAAGATGCGATCACGGAGCGGCATTGCGCACTGCGGACCGCCGGAGATGAAAGGGCTGACCCGATGGGACCCACGCAGAAACTGCTCTGGAAGCTCTACGTCGGAGTGATCGGAGCGGTCACCACTATTGCGGCCCAGCGATTGCTGAAGGCGGGCTGGAAGCTCGTGACGGGCAACGAACCACCGTCGCCGACCGATCCCGACACTCCTGTGGTCACGGCGATGAGCTGGGCACTGGCCAGCGGCGTCGGCGTGGGTGTCACGCAGCTACTCACCCAGCGCATGGCCGCGCGGCACTGGCAGAGGGAGATCGGCAACGAAAACCCGAACGCCAGCTAGTTCAATATCCGTCGAAGCACCACCTCGCGGACCCTCTCGGGTGCGCGAGGTGGTGTTCTGTCCGGACTGACTGCCCCCAACCAGCCCGGTACATCGAATGCACCTATCCGCGGTCGCGCCCCCGTTCACACAGCAGCCGCTGAATGAGAACTGCTGCCACCACTGCGTACACGTTCAGTAGCACAAGCGTAATTGATCATGCAGGCGCCGGCCCAGCCCCCTTCGCGCACTCATTCGTGCGGCGCGGCCTACGCCAACATCTTCCATATCGTCAAGATCAGCCCGCGCAGTCGAAGCAATATGCATCTCCATTGGGACGTAGCTCAGCGATCTGGCTGCGATGTCGTACCAGGAAACAGCCTGCGCAGGTGAACTCGTCGGACTGCCGAGGCAGCACCCGAACGGTCAACTCTTCGTGGGAGAGGTCCGCGCCAGGAAGTTCGAATGCTTCGGCTGCCTCGGCCTCGTCTTCGTCAACCTTCCCAGAGTTCTTATCGTTACGGCGAGTCTTTAGCTCTTCGATGCTGTCTTCGTTCAGTTCTTCGTCGGTCTTGCGAGGGGCGTCGTAATCGGTCGCCATCTTTGCCTTCCCGGGCCTGAAAAGCCCAAGATCTTCGTCTGACTCGTGCGCAGTCATATCACACGAATCAAGCGGTATGCGCGCTATGTCTGCTCGCGCCCGCTATAACGCGATGACGTGTCGAAAATTCCCACTTCAGAGAGGTTCTCTGGGCAATCTGCTGGTGGCGCCGTCCGCCACCTCGAACCACTCGCGAAACGCGTGCCTCAGGAGGGTTCAGTGGCAACTTGGCAGAGGGCCGGACGGCAAGGTTCCCGGAGGTTTGGACAGCAGTCCACCCGGCACTCAAACCACCCGACAGGTGCCGATCCCAGCACGGCGCGATCCGGTTCCTGCCCGCGAGCCGCCACTGCACGCTCCATCAGGAGGTCCACCAGCCCCCTCACGAACGGCAGATGATCTCCCGCCGTAGCCGCCCGAGCGAAAGCCACGCCGCATTCCTGGGCCGTGGCTGCCGCCTCGGTATCCAGATCGAAGACCACTTCCATGTGATCGGACACGAAACCGATCGGCACCACCACGACTGCCGGAACCTCACGCCTAGCGAGCTGGCGCAGATGATCGTTGATGTCCGGCTCCAGCCATGGCTGGCTGGCGGGCCCGGAGCGCGAACAGTAGACGAGGTCAAAGTCGAAGCTCCGGCCCTGATGCTGGGCGACGCGCTGCGCGACTTCGGAGGCCACGGCTGCATGCCAGTCGACGTAGGCGCCGCGGCGGCTGCGAGGTGCTGGGCCGGCGGTCTCCGCCATGGCGCTCGGGATGGAGTGGGTGACAAAGACCAGGCGGGCAACATCGGCGTGTTCCCCCAGCCTGTCGAGTGCTTTGAGGGCAGCGTCTACTGACGCTGCAACGAAGCCCGGATGGTTGGCATAGTGGCGAATCCGGTCGATATGCAGCTGAGTCCCTTGGGCGGCGTCGTACAAGTTCTCCCGGTACTGGCGGCATGAGGAGTATGACGGGTACGCACTGGTGACCACGGCAAGCACCCGGCGGTGACCATCACGCTCGATCGCCTGCAGTGCGTCAGCAAGGTACGGCTGCCAGTTCCGGTTCCCCCAATACAGCGGCAGCTGTATGCCACGGCGGCGTAATTCATTCGTCAATGCCGCGAGCAGGCTGCGACACTGATCGTTGATCGGGCTCTTGCCGCCGAACTGCAGGTAGTGCCGGCCGACCTCGGCCAGTCGTTCAGCGGGAATGCCACGACCACGGGTGACGTTCTCCAAAAACGGCATCACATCCTCCGGACGCTCGGGACCGCCGAAGGACACCAGCAGGACTGCCTCGTAGGGTGCAAGTGCGTTGCTGTGGTGGCTGGTTGATGCCTCTTGAGATGTTGCGGAGTGATCACCCACAAGCGTGATCTTTGCGTACCAGAAGGAGGGCCGTGGCTGCGGGGCTCGGGCGTGTCAACGGGTCTGATGAGCTCGTCACGCCCGTGAAGGTTCAAGGGGGTCGTCCCCTCTGCTAAATCTTCGCCCATATCAGCAGGTGCTCTCGGACCGTCAGGCCGTGGCCTTCAGCCTGGCCGGCTTTGTAGCAAGGCTGCCCATGTCTATGACCGGCATAGGGATCGTGTTGCTGGTATCGCTCACCACGGGATCCTTCGGCCAGGCAGGATTGCTGGTGGCAGCGACCACGCTTACTGGGGCTGCTGTGGCGCCGCTGTGGGGTCGCGCGACTGATCGTGTGGGCCAGGCTCGTGTCCTGCTGCTTGCGGTCTTGATCAACGTCCTCAGTGTGGCGCTCCTGGTCGCTGCCGTGCAGCTCGGGTGGCCGCTGCCTGTGAGCCTGGCGGCAGCCGCAGGCGTGGGAGTCGGTTTCAGCCTGGCTGGATCGGCAGTACGGGCCCGTTGGGCGCTCCGGCTGAACGGTTCGCCATTACTGAACACCGCGTTCGCGCTTGAGGCCATGCTGGACGAGGTCGTGTTCATCATCGGGCCGGTCCTGGTGACCTTCCTCGCCACAGCTCTCCATCCGGCGCTCGGAGTCAGTGTCAGCGCCGTCATCGGGCTCATTGGTGCCGTCGCTCTCGCTGCTCAGCGCAGTAGCCAGCCTCCGATCCGGTCGACGCCACACGGTCATGAGGGATCGAGTCGGTTGCCGTGGCGTGTCCTGCTCCCCGTGGCCATGGCGTCAGGTGCCCTCGGCATGGTGTTTGGCGGCATGGAGATCAACGTCGTCGCGTTTGCAAAGGAGGCGGGCGTGCTCCCGTACGCCGGGCTGATCTTGATCGCATGGTCTTTCGGATCTCTGGTCGCCGGTGCCGTTACCGGCGCGATCATCTGGCGGGCGTCTCCCGCTCGGCGCTTCCGAGTGGGAGCGACCATGCTGGCGCTGTCCCTGCTGCCGCTCCCTTTCGTCGACCACCCGCTCGTAGTTGCCCTGCTGCTGATCCTCAGTGGAATGGCTATTGCGCCAACCCTGATCGCATCTATTGGGGTGATCCAGTCGGCGGTCAACCAGAGCCGACTGACCGAGGCACTTGCCTGGAACTCAACCGGTATGGTCGCCGGCGTAGCCATCGGTGCAGCTGCTGTCGGCTTTGTGATCGACAGCTCAGGTGCACAGGCCGGCTTCGTTGCCGTGGCCATCGCTGGGCTGCTGCTGACCCTCGGCGCGCTCTTCGTTCGCGGGCCGCACCCGAGAGTCGAGCCGAATGCCGATCAGCTGATCGAAGCGGTGCCTAGCCCGGGCTCGACAGGTACGCCTGCAGCTGAGTCATCGCGTCCGCGGGTCGGAACCCGGAACTGATGATCTTGTCCAAGCTCAGCACACTGTGCTCAGGTCGGGGCGCCAGCGACTTGCCTCCCGCGTACTCAGCGGTCGTCACGCTTCTTACCGAGGCTGCGTCGCGGCCGCGAGCTCGGAAGACGGCTCGAGCAATATCAGCCCAGGTCATCGGCTCGCCGTCGTTGCTGAGGTTGTAGGTGCCGTAAGGCGCTTCGACTTGCAGCAAATGCATGATCGCCCGTGCGATCTCAGTTGTGAAGGTGAGTCGGCCGAATTGATCATTGACGACCTCGGGACTGACGCCGCGGTCCGCGAGAGACGCCATGGTTCGCACAAAGTTGCGGCCATCGCCGATCAGCCAGCTGGTCCTCAGCAGGTAGTGCGCGGGCAGAGATCCGAGCAGGACGTCACCGGCTGCTTTTGTTTGCCCATAAACGCCGAGTGGGGAAAACGGCTCAGTCTCGGTATGGAGCGTCTGGGTGCCGTCGAAGACGTAGTCGGATGAGAGGTGTACCACCGTGAAGCGGTGCCTGCGCGCCGCCTCAACCAGAGCGGCGACACCCCCCACGTTGACTGCCCACGCTTCGCGCCGGCCGTCCTTAGTCTCCGCAGCGTCGACTGCTGTGTATGCAGCCGCGTTGATCACGACGCCGTATGGCCTGAAGTCGAATTCCACCACCGAGTCCGGGCTCGCCAGGTCCAACGTGGCGCGGGTGATCGCAACCGCTGCGGGGAAGGCTTTGATCAGCGCGCGCCCGAGCTGGCCACCAGCCCCGATGATCAAGGTCTGCTTCGATGCCACTGGGGTAACGTCGGCGAGTCGTGGATGCGTCTTGTCCGCCTCGGACAGATCCGCCTGGTCGAGTGGGATTGGCCATTTGATCGCCAGCGTTTCGTCGGCAAGGTTGACGAAGGTGTAGGACTCCTTAGCTGCCGAATTCCAGTGATCATTGACGAGGTAGGAATATGCAGTCTGCTCCGACAAGGTCTGGAAAGCGTTCCCAACTCCGCGTGGCACGAAGACTGCGGTCTCCGGACCCATCTCCGTCGTGAAGCAGCGGCCGAAGCCATCTCCTCGACGGAGGTCAACCCACGCGCCGAAGATCCGCCCCGTTGCCAGAGACACGAGCTTGTCCCAAGGCTCGGCGTGGATGCCGCGTGTCGCGCCGACTCGGTTGTTGAACGACATGTTGTTCTGCACCGGCGCGAAGTCAGGCAAGCCAAGATCCACCATTTTCTGGCGTTGCCAGTTCTCCTTGAACCAGCCCCGGTTGTCGCCGTGGATATCGAGAGAGAGGACCAGCAACCCCGGGATTGGAGTCTGCTTGATCGCCAGCTCGGGCATCGCCCCCTACTGCCCCTGCACCGCGTAACTGGCCTCGGTCGGGGCCTTCTGCGGCCGCCACCACGCTTCGTTGGCCTGGTACCACTCGATAGTGGCTGCTAGGCCGGCCTTGAAGTCGGAAAAGATCGGCCGCCAGCCCAGCTCCAGCCTGAGCTTGGTTGAATCGATGGCGTAGCGCAGGTCATGGCCGGCGCGATCGGTGACGTGATCGTATGCATCGCGCGGCTGTGCGAGCAGCTCCAAGATCGTCTCCACGACCTCCTTGTTGTTCCGTTCACCGTCGGCACCGACCAGGTAGGTCTCGCCGATCTTGCCTTCCACCGTGATCAACAGCACGGCAGCGCTGTGATCATCGACGTGGATCCAGTCGCGGACGTTCAACCCTGCTCCATAAAGCTTCGGTCGGCCGCCGTCCAGAATGTTGGTGATTTGCCGAGGGATGAACTTCTCGACGTGCTGGTAAGGACCGTAGTTGTTCGAGCAGTTGCTCAGCGTGGCCTCAACACCGAAGGAGCGGACCCAGGCGCGCACCAGGTGATCGGAGCCGGCTTTGGTCGCCGAGTAAGGGCTCGATGGGTTGTAGGGAGTCATCTCAGTGAATCGGTTCGGGTCATCGAGCGCAAGCTCGCCGTAAACCTCGTCGGTGGAGATGTGGTGGAAGCGAACGCCGTACCTGCGAACAGCCTCCAGCAGCGTGTAGGTACCCACCAGGTTCGTGTTGATGAAGACCGACGGGTCACGTAGCGATTTGTCATTGTGGGACTCGGCCGCAAAATGCACCACTAAGTCATGGCCGCGTACCAATTCGTGGATCAGGCTTGCGTTGCAAACGTCGCCCTGGATGAAGGTAAAGCGATTCTGCGGCAAGCCCTGGAGAGACTGACGGTTTCCGGCGTAGGTCAGCTTGTCCAACACCGTGACCGAGGAATCTGTGTGGTCGAGAACGTAGCGGACGAAGTTGGAGCCGATGAACCCCGCCCCGCCGGTCACCAGGATTTTCGTCATGCGAGTCATCCTAGGGATAATCCGGAGCCTGCTCTCCGGCCGTTCGCGGGTGCGAGACTAAGCGCCATGCGAGGCATCATCCTGGCTGGCGGCTCTGGCACCCGACTCCATCCGGTGACGCTCGGGGTAAGCAAGCAATTGGTTCCGGTTTATGACAAGCCGATGATCTACTATCCCTTGTCAACGTTGATCTTCGCCGGGATCCGCAACGTGTTGGTGATCACAACGCCGCATGACGCCGAGGCGTTCTGGCGACTGCTTGGCGATGGCTCACAGTTCGGTATCTCGATCAGTTACGCTCAGCAGCCCACGCCCGACGGATTGGCCCAAGCCTTCGTCATTGGTGCTGACTTCATCGGTTCCGACACGGTGGCCCTCGTACTGGGCGACAACATCTTCTACGGGCCAGGCCTAGGGACTCAGTTGAGTCGTTTCGCCGATGTTGAGGGCGGGGCGGTCTTCGCGTACTGGGTCGCCGATCCAGGGGCGTACGGCGTTGTGGAGTTCGACGTTGACGGGCGCGCAATCTCACTGGAGGAGAAGCCCGCTCACCCCAAGTCGAACTATGCCGTTCCGGGCCTTTACTTCTACGACAACGACGTGATCAGCATTGCAGCCCAACTCCAGCCGTCGGCTCGCGGCGAGTACGAGATCACCGACGTGAACCGACACTATTTAGAGGCCGGAAAGCTCCATGTCGGCGTCCTGCCACGTGGCACCGCCTGGCTGGACACCGGGACGTTCGATTCGATGAACGATGCCAGCAATTTCGTACGCACCATTGAGGCTCGGCAGGGCTTGAAGGTCGGGGCACCCGAGGAAGCGGCCTGGCGGCAAGGCTTTCTGAGCGACGAGGAGCTAGAGCAGCGGGCTAACTCGCTGGTGAAGTCTGGTTACGGGACCTACCTCGCCAATATTCTGCAGCGCCAGCGGCAAAGCGCTCTCAACGTATTATCCTGATCGTCAACTGTGTCGTACCTGCATTAGCTCGAGCTGTTCGAAGCTGCTCCGAGATCAAAGTCACAGGCCAGACGCTATACCCTCGGATTTCTCTCGAACCGATTCAGCGGCGGCCGCGGCGCGCCCTCAGATAGTCGGCGACGACGTATTCTCCGAGCCGGCTGATATCGGGGGTAAAGACCCGACCGCTGGCGCGGCGGGCGATGGCGTCGACAAAGCGCGCTAGGCCTTCGTCATCCCCCAGCATGAACGTATTGATCGTCGCGCCGTAGCGGGTGAGCTCGTCCACTTCGGCGATCGTTGCCCGAAGGGTTTCCGATGTCGTCGGCCAGTGAAAGTAAGCCTCTCCCCCACCGGTCAGATGGGCAGTTGGCTCGCCGTCAGTGATCACGAGTACGACCGGCTCTGCCTCCGGATGCCGACGCAGGTGGCGTGAGGCGAGCATGAGCGCGTGTTGCAGATTCGTTCCTTGCATCCAACCCGGCTCAACTCCCGCCAGTTGGACGGGGGTCATCCGGCGAGCCAGCCTGTCGAAGCCAATGACCTGGAGCGCATCTTGTCGGAATCGGGTTTCAATGAGGTGGTTGAGCGCCAGCGCCGTTTGCTTCATCGGACCCCAGCGTCCGTCGTGCACCATCGAGAAGGAAAGATCGACGCACAGCGCCACCGCCGCGCTGATCCGCCGCTCGGTCTCCGTGACCTCGAAATCACTGACATCCAGAGCAACACCGCTCGCGGTCAGCCCGGAGCGGTGCAAAGCGTTTGACACCGTGCGCGGAGCATCAATCGGCAGCTCATCGCCAAAGACCCAGGGCCGGGTCAGGCCGGTCGGCTCATCGGCGGCGCCAGTCTGGTGATCGTCATGATCGCCACGGCCAGAGGCGTCGAGCTGCGCGAAGACCCGTCGCAGCGCAGTCTGACCTAGTCGTCGAACGGCGCGCGGAGTCAGCCGCAGGCCATCATCGCCCCGGGTCAGGTAGCCCTGCTCCTCCAACTCTCGCTCAAGATCACGGAGAGCTTGCATGTCGCCAAGGGCTTCGCGACCTAGATGCTTGGCCAGCAACTCGACGTCCACCTCATCCAGCGTCGACACTCTGTCGGCCTGGGACAGCTGCGCCTCGAGCGCTTCAAGATCGGCCAGGTCGGCAACCGCCTCGACCGCGGCGCTATAACTGAGGGACTCACCGCCCGGGCGCATGTTGGCGGCCTGATCGCGATCGAGGCCGGGACGCAACGCCCGTAGGTTGTCGGCCAGCTGGGCCATCTCCGAGGCAAGATCGGCATCAGCGAGTACGTGGCTCAGCAGTTGGCCAAGCTGCTCCCGCTGCTCTGGGCTGAGCGATGCCATCAGCCTCATCCCAGCGGCCTCACGGCGCGCCAGCGCATCGATCAGCTCCTCGATCGTCTCCGGCCGTTCTGGGAAGAACTCCCCATGGCGCTCCATGAAGTCGGCGAACTGATCGGTCGTATCCTCCTGCCGGGCGTGGGCGGCAAGCAGCGCGTTGAGATCGGCCAGCATGTCCTTGACGCGCTGCATCGCCGCCGGATCCGGGGATTCCAGAGCTTGCTTGATGCCCGCGAACTGAGCGTCCAGCACCTCGCGCTGGAGCATGGTTTTGATCGCCTCGAAGATGGCACGCGCATCATCGGATCGCCACGAGTACTGGTCAAGGGCACGCACTTGACCGGCTACATCGTCGGGCAGCGTTTCCAGCTCCAGCTCTGCGAGCCGCGCATCCGCTGTGTCGCTGCCGGCCAAGGTCTCCCGCTCTGCCGCCAGCGCTTGGTCAAGTGCGGCCCTGACCTGATCCAGGGTTGCGCCGAGATCGCCCCGTCGCCGTGCCTGCGCGCGCAGCTTCCTGACCTTGTCGGCCAACCGGTCCAGACCGCCGCGACCGTCCAGCCCGCGGCGCATCAGATCCCGCAGTGAGTCGCGTACGGTTCCTGCGGAGAGCACATCCTGACCGATCTTGTCGATGGCCTCGCGCACATCGAATGGCGGTCTCAGCGGGTCCGGTCCGCCGCGCCATGGTCCGTAGCGGAAATGATGGTGGGCCCGGCCGGGCAGCTCGTTGCTGTGGTGATCGCGCCCGCTGTTGTCGGAAACCATGATCACTTCCCGTCAGGCTGCTCCGTAGACCGTCCGGCCACCGACGGTCTCTTTCTCGAGCCGCCGGGTCAGATGCAATCCCTCGAGGGTGAACTCAGCTGCAGCAGCCACCTGGCCGCGGCCGGCCGCATCGTCGTAGCCAAGCCGGGACAGCACCTTGTACAGACCCGGCACCGCGCCCAGCTGCGCCAACAGATCGGACGCGGCAACCAGGTCACCAGTCTCCACGAGCCCACCCTGGGCGAAGACATTAGTGAAGCCAGACAGGTCTAGACCGGACAGCCGATCGCGGAAGGTCGCCGCCACCGCGAGTCGCAGCAGGTGATCCAGCACCGCTTGTTCGCGGCCTTCCTCTCCCATCTCGAACTCGATCTTGCCGAGCAACGTGGGCAGCACCACACCAAGATCGCAGATTCGCGCGACCGCCATTTCATGATCACGTGTACGAGCCGCTCGCCGCATCGCTGAGGCCGCCACCCCTTCCGCGGCTGCGATTGCAAAACGCGCCGATATACCAGACCGTTGATCCACCGAACTGGACTCACGGAGGTTGCCAACCAGCCGCGCCAAGACCTCAAGAAGGTGATCACCAACTTCCGCCACCAGTTTGGCTTCCTGACGGATCAGAGTCACCTCATCGGACAGATCGGTGAGGTAGTGGGTACGCAGCTCGGCGCCGAATCTGTCCTTCAGCGGAGTGATGATTCGGCCGCGATTGGTGTAGTCCTCGGGATTGGCCGTGGCGATCAAGAAGACATCAAGCGGCAGTCGCAGCGAGTAGCCACGGACCTGGATGTCCCGCTCCTCCAAGACATTGAACAAAGCAACCTGGATGCGCTCTGCCAGATCGGGCAGTTCGTTGAGCCCGAAAACACCTCGATTGGCGCGAGGCACCAACCCGTAGTGCACGGTCTCCGGGTCGCCGAGCGTGCGACCCTGCGCCACCTTCACGGGATCGACATCGCCGATCAGATCGCCGACAGAGGTGTCCGGGGTCGCCAGCTTCTCGGTGTAGCGTTCGTCACGGTGCCGCCAGGCCACGGGCAACTCATCGCCCAATTCCGCCGCCAATGCGCGACACCTGACGCACACCGGCGCGTACGGGTCATCGTGGATCTCGCATCCAGCTACTTCTGGGCTCCACTCATCGAGTAGCCCGGCCAGCGTCCGCATGAGTCGCGTCTTGCCCTGACCACGCTCACCGAGTATCACCAGGTCGTGCCCAGCCAGTATGGCGCTCTCCAGCTCAGGCAGCACCGTCTCGTCGAAGCCGACGATGCCAGGGAAGGCGGTCGTACCGGAACGCAGTCGTTCCACTAGATTCTCGCGGAGCTCCGCCTTGGCGCGGCGGCTCACATACCCAGAATCCCGAAGTTCGCCCAGTGTGTCTGGCTTCCGGTGAAGAGGCTCACGCATGGACCGACAGTACGACCCGGACCAAGTGAACCCATTTCCTGGCCCGCCGGTGCGCCGAGCGCCTCCCGCAACTCCTGGGTCCGGCAGAGTAAGTTAGCTGGAACGAATGCCGCACGAGGAGCCGCCGCGACGGATGCGCACCGCACGACTGGTCGGACTCAGCCCGGATGGGAAGTCCTTGATCGTGGCTACCGAGAGCGGTGAGCAGTTCATGATCG